>MWTC01000005.1 GCA_002066995.1 Sphingobacteriales bacterium UTBCD1 | reverse complement strand
AACTATTTTTGAGTATTATACCTAAAAGAAAGAAGATCGCTTCGTTCCTCGCGATGACCTACGCTACAAAAATTGCCGAAGCAAACTGCACTCAGGGTAGATCGCTTCGTCGCTGCGTTCCTCGCGATGACCATCGCTGCATTAATGAAGAAGGTTATATCAGAAGTAAAAAAAAATCACTTCTACGATCGCATAAAAGATAACCTATTCGTAGAGGAATACAAATAAAAAAGAGGCTATCTTAACTTTTGAGACAGCCTTCTGATTTTATAAGGTTCTTATTTTAAGTTATGAGACCCAGATCTCTTTACTCTTTACTTCACTTCCTCATACGGCACATCCGTTACATTCTCTCCACCGGTATTCTGTCCCTGTTGCTGATCGGTTCCGGCGCCGTCAGGTCCGGGTTGTGCATCACCCGTAGCCTGAGCACCGGCAGAAGCCTGCGCATTGTAAATATCCTGGCTGGCTGCTGTCCATGCTGCGTTCAGAGAAGCAAGTGCAGAGTCAACGGCGGCAATGTCTTGCTTTTTATGAGCTTCCTTCAATTGCTCAACAGCATTTTCAATAACGGTTTTTTTGTCCTGGGGAATTTTATCTCCGTATTCTTTCAATTGTTTTTCTGTCTGGAAGACCATGCCGTCTGCCATATTCAGTTTATCTACTTTTTCACGTTCAGCTTTATCTGTTTCTTCATTGGCTTTTGCCTCTGCCTTCATCTTTTCTACTTCTTCTTTGCTGAGTCCGCTTCCTGCTTCAATATGAATCTTTTGTTCTTTCCCGGTGCCTTTATCTTTTGCAGTTACATGAAGGATACCATTGGCATCAATATCGAAAATCACTTCAATCTGAGGTAATCCTCTTGGTGCGGGTGGTATGCCGTCCAGGTTGAAGATCCCAAGGCTCTTGTTGTCTTTTGCCATCGGGCGTTCACCCTGCAACACATGAATCTGCACACCCGGTTGATTATCTGAGGCGGTTGAGAACACTTCAGATTTTTTTGTTGGTATCGTTGTATTGCTTGCAATCAAAGTGGTCATCACGCCCCCGAGCGTTTCAATACCGAGTGAAAGTGGAGTTACATCAAGAAGCAACACATCTTTCACTTCACCGGTCAGCACTGCTCCCTGCACGGCTGCTCCTACCGCAACTGCTTCATCGGGGTTTACACTTTTGTTCGGCTTTTTACCGAAGAATTTTTCAACAAGCTCCTGGACTTTAGGAATACGGGTTGATCCACCCACCAGAACTACCTCATCAATATCTGCCGGCTTCATGCCTGCATCATCCAATGCTTTCTGACAGGGAGTTAAACATCTTTCAAACAATTTATCTGCAAGCTGCTCAAATTTTGCACGGCTGAGTTTCTTTACTAAATGCTTGGGCACCCCATCCACTGCAGTGATGTACGGAAGGTTGATCTCTGTCTCACTGGAAGAACTCAATTCCACTTTTGCTTTTTCAGCAGCATCTTTCAAACGTTGTAATGCCATCGGGTCTTTGCGAAGATCTATGGCTTCATCTTTTTTAAATTCTTCTGCCAGCCAGTCCATGACCACTTTATCAAAGTCATCACCACCAAGGTGAGTGTCGCCATTGGTTGATTTCACTTCAAAAACACCATCGCCCAATTCGAGGACAGAAATATCAAACGTACCGCCACCAAGATCAAACACAGCCACTTTCTGGTCTTTATGTTTTTTATCCAAACCGAAAGCCAGCGCTGCTGCTGTAGGCTCATTGATGATACGACGTACATTCAACCCGGCTATCTCACCCGCTTCCTTGGTGGCCTGGCGCTGTGAGTCATTAAAATATGCAGGTACGGTGATCACTGCTTCATTCACCTCCTGGCCAAGGTAATCTTCAGCGGTTTTTTTCATTTTCTGAAGGATCATGGCTGAAATTTCCTGGGGAGTGTACAGACGGCCATCTATGTCAATTCGTACGGTATTATTGTCACCCCTGACAACTTTATAACTCCAGTGAGTGATCTCTTCGCCCACTTCATCATAGCGGCGGCCCATGAAACGCTTTACGCTCATGATCGTGTTGTGAGGATTGGTAATGGCCTGACGCTTGGCAGGATCGCCAACTTTACGTTCGCCATTTTTCAGAAATGCCACTACAGACGGGGTTGTACGGCGGCCCTCATCATTGGCAATAACAACAGGTTCGTTGCCTTCCATTACAGCTACGCAACTGTTGGTAGTTCCTAAGTCTATTCCGATTATTTTTCCCATAATGATTAAAATTTTATACCTGGTTGATCAGGCTCCCTCTTGATTATCAATGATAGTGCCATCTGACAGGAAGTGAAAAAATGGCAGTACTTGATCGTATAAAGCAAATTATTTGTATAGATCTAACGCCAATAGTTAAGACATTTGCAAAGAATATAATTTATGAAAATAAGGGTCGCAAAAGCAGGCGATGCTGCGAAAATAGCGGTACTCTCAGGACAACTGGGCTATCCCATTTCTGAACAGGATGCAATCAATCATCTATGCCATACAATTGCAGACAATGATCAAAAGCTCTTTATCGCTGAGCTGGATTCACAAATCGTTGGCTGGGTCCACATTCAAAAAGAAACGTTGTTTATGGAACAACCTCTTGCTGAAATCACCGGGTTGATTGTGGATGACAGGCACAATCGGTAAAATCAGTAATCTGCTCCACTTGCTGAAATCACCGGGTTGATTGTGGATGACAGGCATCGAAAAAAGAATATCGGCAAACGCCTGGTGCAGGAAAGTATTCAATGGGCAAAACAAAAGGGCCTTCTAAAAATAAGAGTACGGAGCAATGTGACCCGGAGTGAAAGTCACAGTTTTTACAAAACCATCGGGTTCCGCGAAGTAAAAACTCAGAAAGTGTACGAATGGACTGATGAATAATTACTTTTTCCCTTTATAAATGTCTTCACTATTCCTTTTTATTTCTTTCATTAATTTTATTGCATCAATGAAAAGCATAAAAGGAAAAGGGCTAATCTTTGTGATCACAGCTTTGATCTTTTTCGTATCCTGTTCACATAAAATAGTGCCTGCAGAGCCCAGCCCCGGCGCTTCGGAATATAATCCAGGCTCGCTCCCTAACTCTGATATTAATGTATCTGCACAGATCAATCTGAAGCCACTATTTTCATATATAGAAAAAAATATCGATACCGTTTTCACTTCTTCAGGTTATCCTGATAAATGGGAATATGACGGATGCTCTGTCAGGTATAAATATACATTTCGCCGCGGTCCGCTGCAAATGAAAGCTTCAGGAAACACTTTGAACATGAGTTTCACCGGTTATTATAAAGTAATCGGGTCCACAAGAGCGTGTATCAGGGAAACACCCATATCACCGTGGACACCGCCCTGCAAATGCGGCTTTGATGAAGGTGACCGTAAAGTTAATGTGTCATTTGAGATCAGGTTCATTGTACTGCCGGATTACAAAGTGAGCCTTTCCATAAAACGTATGGAACCCGAACCACTGAACAAATGTGAAATTTGTTTCTGGGGACAGGATATTACCAAACAGGTAATGAATGAACTGAAAACTGACCTGGATGAAGCGAAAAGAAACATTGAGCAGGCTTATGGAAACATTGATCTGAAGCCGAGATTCCAGCAGGCATGGAACCAGATCGCAAAATCATATAACATTTACAATCTGGGGTGGCTGCAGATCAATCCAGAAAAATTAAGGATCAACAGTCTTTATGCATCTAACGATTCAATGAATGTATATCTTGGATTAACGGCAAAGCCGGTTATCAGTTTTGAAAAGCCCCCAGAAAACAATTCGCCGGTCCCTAACTTAAGCAGTTCAAGCAATGCACCCGGATTTACCGTTTTTCTTGATGCCGTTCTTCAATATGATTCTTTATCGGCAATGCTGAACCAACAGATAGAAGGCCATGAATTGGATCTTGGTAAAGGCCCTGTTAAAAAGAGTTTTATTATCCGCTCCTGCCAGCTCTATGGCGGAAGTGATGAAAAACTGATAGTGAAAGTGGATTTTGGAGGATCGGCAGAGGGTACTGCTTATCTCGCCGGCAAGCCGGCTTACAATCCTGTTTCACACATTATAGAAATAAAAGATCTTGATTTTGATGTGAAGACCAGAGACAAATTTTTAAAGACAGCATCCTGGCTGTTCAACAGGAAGATAACTGATGAAATCAGCAGTCATACAAAATTTGATCTGACTTCTTTCATTGATTCCACCCGTATGGCGCTGACAAAGCAACTCAACAGGGAATGGACGCCCGGTATCATGAGTTTTGGAGTGATCACCGACATTAACCTGAACGATATTTTTCCTCTGAGCCGCTTTCTTGTAATACGCAGTAGCTGTAAGGGACTCCTTTCCATCCAGGTCAATGCAGCAGGTTTTAATTTCTAAAAAATCAGTCTTCATTCCCTTTCCTGAAAGTAAAATGCCTTTGGAACAAATAACTTAGTATCACCAGTATCACTATATCTATCAATTGTGCTATGGTAGGATAAATATGGATCATCTCCACGGTCACTTTCAGTAATACATAATTCAGAAAAAGATTGACCAGGTACACCACAAAATAGCGGAACAACTGAATCCTTCCTTTCAGTACGGAATCATCAAAAACAACATATTTCAGTAAAATGAAACCAAAAGGGAAACTGACACAGAAGGACGCAACGAGTGCCACCGTGTAAGGAGTAAAAACATAAAAACCCAGGTCAATATTCTCTCCCGCAAAAATGAATTTGAAACATACATAAAAGACAATAAACCCCAGTACTGTATTGGCAACTCCGCAAACAGCATAACGGAAAGTCTGAAGATTCATCAGCCTCTTAAAAGGAGGATAGAAAAAATCAATGGCAGGAAGCAACAGTTCCCGGACAGTATGTATGTGCCTGTTCATGAAAGCTGCAAAAGTAACCGAAGAAATTTCAAATTCAGAAGCAAGTTGCTTTTTAAACAAATCGTTTATTTTCCCGTCCATGTAAATCAGAACATCCGGCGGCGTAATTTTGCAGGCAAATAATGAAGAATGACCACTGCAGAACAGATAAAACCTTTCGTGCTAAAAGCTTTAAAAGACCTGTACAATGCCGACTTTGCCGGGCCGGAGCTGACCATCACTGCCACCAAACCTGAATTTGAAGGTGATTATACCCTGGTTCTTTTTTCTTTTGTCAAGCAGTTAAAAAAATCGCCCGAACACCTGGGTAAAGAGATCGGCGAATTTCTTCAAAAAATGAGCCCTGAGTTTTTCAGATCATATAATGTCATCAAAGGATTCCTGAATCTTACTCTTTCCGACAGCCACTGGATCAATTTTCTTAAAGAGAATTTCAGTGATAAAAAATCCGGCATAAAAACACCTGTCGGGGACAAGGTTATCGTTGAGTACTCCTCCCCTAACACCAATAAGCCTTTGCACCTGGGCCATCTCAGAAATATTTTTTTAGGGTGGAGTATTTCAGAGATACTGAAAGCACAGGGAAATGAAGTGGTGAAAACCTGCGTGGTGAATGACCGCGGCATTCATATCTGCAAGAGCATGATCGCCTGGCAGCTTTTTTCAAATGGAGCCACTCCGGAATCAGCAAATACCAAAGGAGATCATTTTGTGGGCGACTACTATGTTAAATTCAATGAAGAACTTCAAAGACAAAAGAATGACCTGATCGCAAATGGAATGAACAAAGAAGAAGCCGAAAAAGAAACTCCTGTCATGAAGGCTGCTCAACAAATGCTTTTAGATTGGGAAGCCGGGAAGCCGGAAGTGATTGCCCTATGGAAAAAAATGAATGGCTGGGTCTATGAAGGTTTTGATACCACCTATAAAAGGGTCGGCGCCGGCTTTGATAAAATGTATTATGAAAGCAACACTTATTTGCTTGGTAAAAAATTTGTGGAAGAAGGTTTGGATCAGGGTGTGTTTTTCAAAAAGGATGACGGTAGTGTATGGATAGATCTTACACCCGATGGCCTGGATCAGAAGCTGGTGCTTCGTAAAGACGGCACTTCCGTTTACATGACACAGGACCTGGGACTGGCAGAAGAAAAATACCGGGACTATCAGTACGATCAGAGTATTTATGTGATCGGTGATGAACAGAACTATCACATGAAAGTACTGAAGCTGATCATGGAGAAACTGGGTAAGCCTTATGCAGACGGAATATATCATTTGAGTTATGGAATGGTGGAATTGCCATCCGGAAGAATGAAAAGCCGCGAAGGCACTGTGGTGGATGCGGATGACATAGTGGATGAAATGGCAGGCGTGGCCAAACAAAAAACAGAAGAGCTGGGAAAAGTTAAAGATTTTTCGGAAGAAGAACTTGCTGAATTGTACGACACCATCGGTCTGGGCGCTTTGAAATTCTTTTTACTCAGAGTGGATCCGAAAAAGAAAATGGTCTTTAATCCTGATGAGTCGGTTGATTTCCACGGTTTCACCGGGCCCTTCATTCAATACACTTATGCCAGGATAAGATCCATTTTAAGAAAAGAAGATATCACTGACGAGAGCAAAGTATTTATAGATGATACGGCAACTCCATTGCTTAACCTGGAAAAGCAACTCATCATTTCGCTGGAGCAGTTTCCATCAATGATACAGCAGGCTGCAGAAGAGCATAATCCTTCCGTTCTTGCGATCTATGTTTTCAATGCAGCTAAATTGTTCAATACATTTTATTCCGAACATTCAGTGCTGAATGCAGAATCTGCAGGGAAAAAACAACTACGGCTTCAGCTTAGCATCATGACGGCCAACATCATCAAAACGGCTACGGCATTGCTGGGGATCAGAGTTCCTGAAAGGATGTAACGGTTGAAACCGGGACAACCGTATCTCAAAACTTTAATGTAGCTTTTCTGTTTTCCAAAACACATCATTATCTTCATATACGGAACAGAATACAAAAACTGTTTTATGACCAGGGAAGAACTGCTTAGCCGGTTTGATATTTTGCGGACAGAATATATCAAGCTTCTGAACGATAAAGATGTTTTGCTCAACTGGGGCAAACCTCAACTTGAAGCATTGTACTCAACCCGCATCGGAATTTTCCAGGTAGAAGCATTGCAACTGCAGTTGCAGGTAAAAGCGCTGAAGCGAAAGATTGAAATAGTGCGCAGCATCATAACCCGCAATCTTCCGCTGGATGTAAATGCCATAGAGATACAGGTGGCTGCTGAACTTTCTGAAGCAGAAAAAAAAATCATGCAGCAGGTCTCTGATATTGAAAGAGGCCGTGACCTGCTGGCAAACCTGGCCACGCCACAACGTAATGCAGAACTTCGTAAAGTGTTCAGAGAACTGGCCAAACAACTGCATCCCGATGTTAACCCCGGGTCATCAGAAGAACGGCTGAAAATATGGCAACTGGCCAAGGACGCTTACCACCGGGGTGATCTGGATGAGTTGAAAGCATTGCAGATCGTGTATGAAAAAGAACTGAAAGATTCTGATACATTTATTCAGAAATTGTCAGATAACGATCTTGAACTGCGTAATGAGACGCTGAGCGAAGGGATCAGGATCTTAAACATGGAAATAGAAAAGATAAAGAATGAATTCCCCTTCACGATCGAAGCTAAGATCAAAGATGAACAATGGGTGCAAAGTGAAACCGAAAAGATCATGGAAGAGATCACCCGGCTCAGAACTTATGAAGGGGAACTGATACTGGAATACGAATCACTGATCAACGGTTATGGAGGAACAAAACCGGAGCTTAATTAAAGTCAACTCTTCCCTGCTGGCCGCACTGAGCAAAGGAGGATTGAGCATTGATGTATTTGCCAAAGACATACTTGTTCTGGAATGCATCGTGGCCGGCACGTCTTTCAGAAAACTGGATGATGTGGAAAAAGACCTGAGCGCCGAAGTGAAGCTGGAACCCAAACGGGAACCGGATAATAAACATGATAAGTTTGCCATTGCTCTTTATTTCAATAAAACCAAAGTCGGATATATTCCCCGGGATAAGAATGAAGTGATCGCAAGATTGATGGATGCAGGAAAGAAATTCTTTGTCACCATTCAGGCCAGAGAATGGGAAGGCAACTGGCTCAGAATAGAGATCAAAGTTTTTCTGAAAGATTAACCGGGAGAAATTACAATCCTGCCATCATTTTTTTCTCACGGTATTTGGCAAGAGAAGGATCCATTTCAATAGCTTTATCACAAAGGCGTACCCCTTTTTCTTTTTCCCCTTTCTTTTGATAACATAAGCCGATCATATATAAAGCAGAAGCATTTTCCTTATCATATTCAAGTATTTTATCCCAGTAATCCATCGCTTCCTGGTATTTGCCTTTGTAGTAATAAGCTTCCGCTACCATGCCGAGGATATTGATATCGCTGGGACGTTTTCTGAGAATCCCGTTCATTATATCAATACCGTTTGCCAGATCACCCACATTCAAATAGGCGATCCCAAGATTTTCCATATAATCTGCATCTTTCCTGTATCCTCTCTCTCCTGCCAGTAAAATATATTTAAGGGAGTTTTTATCATCGTGCAGGGCATAGTAGATCAGGCCCATCTCATAGATCCAGTAATTTCTGGTGCTATCCAACTGGATTGCTTTCTGAAAATACGGAATAGATTGTTTGTAATTCATCATGTCAGCATAAGAATGTGCGATCATATAGGGGATCTCGGCATCCGTTGGGTCTTCTTTGGCCGCAAGAGCGAGGTATTTGATGGCATCACCGTAATTATCTCCATCATAATTGACCTTGCCCAGATAATAATTCACTTTTCCGGCAGACCCGGACTGCTTCAATTTATTTGCATAAAATAGCACATCATCATTTTGTTTCAGGTTGAATGAAAGGATCATTAACTGTCTGTAATTTTCTTCTGATTCATCACCAAGCGCTACCAGTTTTTTATAAGTTTCGATAGCTTCTCCGTACTTGCGAAGATCCATGCAGGCAGAAGCATACTCTTTTAATATCGTTTTACTGCTGCTGTCATAAGAAGCCGCTTTGTTGAAATTTTTGTATGATTCCATCAACCGGCCGTTTTGTTTCTCCTGCAATCCCTTTTGCAAAAAAAACGAAGCACTGTCTGATTGTGAAAATGCCGGCATTGAAGCCGGTAAGATGAATAGGATGAATAAGAAATTTCTCACAGGGAATCTATAAAAATAAGTGCGGTATGACAGGTTCTTTTTCACAATAATGTTCGATATTCTGCTGCAACCCGGATGGTTAATAGCAAACATTTATTACATTGTTGAACCCGAAATATAGCTTTAAGAAAATTCAGAATCAAGGGGTCAGAACAGGATTTCCCATGCTTTCCGATAAATAAAAGACAACTGATATAATCCTCAATGTTTCAGGACGTTTATGGAATTTACTGATACGGAAAAATGAAAATTCCAGGTGTTTTCCCGCCTGCAGGAAAACTGTAGCGGTCAAAAATCAGTATAAACCACATGCTACCGGTTGCCGCCTATTTCAAAATAAGAGCAGCTAAAGGAGGAAGGTTAAGCGTTATCGTGTATATTTTTTTTTGTTTATCTTTTAATTCAGAGCGGATTTCAGGATTGAAAACTTCACCCGCCCCCCAGTACTTTTTTGAATCACTGTTGAATACCTCTTTGGAAAATTTTTTCCCTGATACTTCAATCTGCCAGTCATTTCGCACAACCGGGGTAAAATTTAAAACAATTAAAAGATCATCGGCAGGCTTCTTCCCTTTTCTGCGGTACACGGCTACCGTTTCTGCTCTGTGATTCAGATCCACCCATTCAAATCCATAAATGTTAAACTGGTTTTCGTACAAAGCAGGTTCTGAAATTAATAATTTATTCAGGTCAGAAACACAGTCTTTCATCAGCCGGTGGCAATCGTATTGAAGCAATTGCCAATCCAGTTCCGATTTATAATTCCATTCAGAGGTTTGTCCGAATTCATCTCCCATGAATAATAATTTACCGCCCGGGTGAGTCCACATGTAGGAATACAATAATCTCAGGTTGGCAAATTTCTGCCATTCATCTCCCGGCATTTTATAGATCATCGGGCTTTTGCCATGCACCACTTCATCATGGCTCAGCGGCAGCATGAAATTCTCATCATAATAATACATCATGCTGAATGAGAATTTATCCTGATGATATTGCCTGAAGATTGGTTCAAACTTGAAGTAGTCCAGCGTATCATGCATCCAGCCCATCATCCATTTCATTCCAAATCCAAGGCCATCCTGCCAGGTAGGCTTTGAAACACCGGGCCAGTCCGTAGCTTCTTCTGCAATGGTCTGCACCGCAGGAAAATCACGATAGATCGTTTCATTCAGATCTTTGATAAAAGCAATGGCTTCCAGGTTTCCGTCGCCGCCAAATTCATTTGGCTCCCATTGTCCTCTTTCCCTCGAATAATTCAATTTGAGCATGGAAGATACCGCATCCACCCGAATGCCGTCAATATGAAAAAGATCAAACCAAAACAAGGCGCTGCTGATGAGAAATGATTTCACTTCTCCCCTCTTGTAATTAAAAATATAACTGTTCCAGTCCGGGTGAAATCCTTTTCTCATATCGGCATATTCATAGGTATGGGTGCCGTCAAACATAAATAATCCATGTGCATCATAAGGAAAATGAGAAGGTACCCAATCTAAAATAACTCCAATACCTTCCTTGTGAAATGCATCAATCAACCGCATCAGCCCCTGCGGATCACCGAAGCGTGATGTAGCTGCAAAATAACCGGTGCATTGATATCCCCAGCTTCCGTCAAAGGGATGCTCCATCACCGGCATCAGCTCCACATGAGTGAATCCCATCTCTTTTACATAAGGCACCAGCCGTTCGGTAATCTGATCATAGGTGTTATAACTTTCTTCGTTGTTCTTATCGGGCCTTTGCCAGCTGGCCAGGTGAACTTCATAAACACTCCAGGGAGCGTTCAATGCATTTTTCTTTTTCCTTGCTTTCATCCAATCCTTGTCCTTCCATTCATAATACATATCCCATGAGATAGAAGCGGTTGCCGGCCTTCTTTCCCAGAAATTGGAAAAAGGGTCCCCTTTATCAGTCTCGATTCCTTTATAGCCTACAATATGATATTTATAAACTTCTCCCAGATGAAAACCGGGAATAAAACCTTCCCATATACCGCTTTTATCCCAGCGTGGATTGAGTTCATATTCTTTATTTTTCCAATCATTAAAATTACCTATGACAGATACTGAAGTGGCATTGGGCGCCCATACACAGAAATACATTCCCCATACATCATTTACTTTGATGGAATGAGATCCGAATTTCCCGTACAACCGGTAATGCGTCCCCTGCTGAAAGTTCTTTACATCTTCATCTGAAAGCAATGAATAATTCCAGACTTTTTTAGTTGTATCCACAAACTGAACTTCTTCATATCTTTTTCGCAAAGGAGCAGGTTCCTTCGGGTTGATTGTCTTCTTCTTTGAAGGAACATCATTTTTTTTTGTGGAATTTTTTTTTGATTGCGTCATAACTAAATTGGACGATAAGCTTTAACGTAATATTATATGAGCGGACATTTGATATACATGAACGGTTATTATTTTTACTAAATTATGAAGACCTTCGTACTCTATTCCTTTTGAATAGTATGATATTCTTAAACCATAACCAATCAACCGGCCATACCAAACATGAAAAAACTAACCATTGCTTTATTAGCCTTATCAGTTTCATTTGCCTCATTTTCGCAAAACTCTTCTATTAAAGGTACGATCACAGATACAGTTGAAAAAAGAAATCTTGTCAACTCGGTAGTCGCTGTGCTGCAGCCTGGAGATTCCGTCTTAGTCAGTTTCACACGTACCGATAAAGGAGGGCATTTTGCAATTGCAGGCCTCCGGGAAGGTAAATATATACTGATGATCACCCATCCGTACATGGGAGACTATTTTGACAATGTAGAAACGAAATCTTCCGGCGCCACGGATGTTGGGGATGTTTATCTGATACCTAAAAGCAAGCTATTAGCTGAAGTAATTATCAAAACGGGCACCCCTATCCGCATCAAGGGAGATACAACTATATATACTGCAGACAGTTTCCAGGTGAGAGCAGGCGCCAATGTGGAAGAATTGCTACGCCGCCTGCCGGGAATACAAGTGGACAAGAACGGCCAGATCACCGCCATGGGAGAAAAAGTGAAAAAGGTATTGGTGGATGGGGAAGAATTTTTTGGCAGCGATCCGGGTATTGCTACAAAAAATTTGCGTGCCGATGCAGTGAAAGAAGTCCAGGTGTTTGATAAAAAAAGTGACCAGGCGGAATTCACCGGTATTGATGACGGAGTGAGGGATAAGACCATTAATCTTAAGATGAAAGAAATGAGAGGCTATTTCGGGAAAGTGGAACTGGGCGGCGGACTGAAAGACAAGTTTAATAATGATGCCATGATCAATTCATTCAAGGCAAAAAGAAAACTGGCGGCTTACGGAGTGATGAGTAATACAGGGCAGACCAACCTAAACTGGCAGGATGCCATTAATTATGGCGGCGGTAATGATAATATGACGATGGGAATGGATGATGGCGGAGGAATGATGATATCCATAGTAAGTGACGGTGGTAATAGTGCAAGCAGCGGCATACCCCGCAACTGGAATGGCGGGCTGCATTACAGCAATAAGTTTGACAACGACAAGCAAAGCCTCAACTCGGGTTATAAATATTCGAAAATTAATACGGAGGGTGTTAACTCCACTTTCTCCAATACCTTCCTCCCCGATACCAGCTGGTCAACCAACAGTACCAATAATACTTATTCCTCTAACTATAAACACTCGTTCAATCTTACACTTGAATCAACCATTGACTCGGCAAACTCATTGAAATGGACCAACCGATATGACAATAGCACGGGAAGGTCTGAAAGTGACTATTATACCGAAACACTGGATAATGCTTCTCAATTCATCAATAACAGCAGCAGGAAGAGCGGTAATAATAACGACAACAATAACGTTACTTCCAACCTTTTGTGGAGGCACAAATTCAAAAAAGCTTCCCGGACACTTTCGGTAAACACAAACTTCAACTGGTCGCGGGCAAAGAACACCGGGATGTTGTATTCCCTCAATAATTATTATGTCGCAGGCGTGTTGAATCACAAGGACACCACCGATCAGCAAAATATACAGAACAGCGAGAATAAAAGTCTCAATACAAAAATATCTTACACGGAACCGCTGTCAAAGAAAGCGTACCTGGAGTTGAATTATACACTCGGATATTTCAACAACAGCAATGACAGGATCACCAATGTAAAAGGCATGAATGGGAAATATGATGAGGTCGTGGATTCACTCAGCAATTCCTTTATTTTCAACCGGCTTGTGAATACCCCCGGAATGAATTTCCGCATCAACAACAAGAAGGTCAATTATTCGTTCGGCGCTTCAGTAGGATTCAATCATTATGTTCAGAACAACATTACGGATGCCCATAGGTTTAATTACAATTACATCAACTTTTATCCGCAGGCCAATATCCAGTTCAAAATGAAATCGAATCAGAATATCCGGCTTTATTACAATGGATCATCGAATGCTCCTTCGCTGGAACAATTACAGCCAACAAGGGTAAATACCGATCCTTTGAATATTTTTATCGGGAACCAGGATCTGAAACAATCTTTCCAGCACACCATCTCGGCTTCTTATAATTTTTACAATGTATTAAAACAACAAGGACTCTTTTCAAATATCAACTTCAATACCACCCAAAATGCTTTTGTTCAATCCAGCATAGTGGATAATTTCGGAAAAAGAACTTACCAGACGGTGAATGCAAACGGGGGATTCAATCTTTCTTTTTTCAGTAATTACAATTTCAGTATCACAAAATCAAAGATCAATTTAGGAATCGGCCCCAACATTTCCTTTATGAGAAGCATTGACTTCATCAACGGTATCAGGGATATAAACAATACCAGCCGATATGGGATCAATGCCAGCGTCAGCAAATATGTCAATGATAAATACCATTTCAATTTTGGTCCAAACTTCTCCTGGAATCATTCTAAAGCATCTGTAAACAGTAATGCGAATGCAGACTATTGGAGCCTGTCAGGATATGGAAGTGTCGAAGTAAACCTGCCGCTCAAATTTGTGATCGGTTCTGATATTAACACTAATTTTCGCCAGAAAGATCCACGGTTCACACAAAATGCCAATTACACAACCTGGGACGCTTCCATCATAAAACGCTTTACCAAAAGCAATGCACTGGAGCTTGAGCTGAATGTTAATGATATATTAGACCAGAATAAAGGATATAGCCGCAACTTCAACAGCAATAGTTTCACCGAATCCTTTTATAAAACATTACGCCGCTACTGGCTGCTGACTTTAAGGTGGAATATTACAAAGAATGGCAAACCAGCTGGCTTTAACTTTTAATCAAATCAAACTATGAAAAAGATATTTCTTCTGCTTACATTTTCTTATGCAATAATGAGTAATGCCCAGCAATTTATCAGTACGGGGCAGATCGAATACGAAGTAAGAGTGAACAACCATGGTGTACTCGGGGACGATACCTGGGGCCGCATGTTCCGGGATCAAGTGCCGAAATTCAGCACATCATGGTATAACCTCACTTTCGCTAATGACAAAGCCCTCTATAAATTCAGCAGGCAGGAAGATAAAGGTAACAGGATGTTCTCTATGGGGGGAAACGAAACAGATAATATATGGTACAGCGATTATGCCTCACAAACTTTTACTGACCAGAAAGATGTCTTTGGCGATACCTACATCCTTCGGGACTCTTTGATGAACATTAAATGGAAACTGGTGCCGACCGAGACAAGAGAAATAGCAGGGTTCAACTGCCGGAAAGCACAGGCAATAATCTTTGACAGCGTTTATGTTTTCGCTTTCTACACCGATGAGATCACTGTACCCGGAGGCCCGATGGGACTTCATGGCTTGCCCGGCATGATCCTCGGCATCACCATACCAAGAATGTACACCAGCTGGATCGCAAGCAAAGTACAGGTACTTGGCGTGAATACTTCAATAGTTGTTGCCCCCGAAAAAGGCAAAAAACAAAAAGCCACTGAACTGCTGGATAAAATCAAAAAATCCACATCCGACTGGGGCAGCTATGCACAGCAAATGATCTGGAAGCTATTCCTGTGATAAAAAAGAAAGCCGCTCATTTCATCAGCTCAAACACAAAACTCTCTTTGGGCTTTATTTCAAAACCCGGAATGGGTTTAACCTCACCGGTGATCACGTTGCGCATTTTTGAAAAGCCGGTGATGCGCTCCGAATAATGATCCCAGGCCGGGCTCATTACTTCCTTGCCCGTGTTGCTGATGACCATGATGGTCTGCCGGTCATCATAACGGAAATAAACATACATTCCGTTCACCGGAAGGTATTGCATCAGTTTTCCTCCGGTAATGGCAGATGACGATTTCCTGAAATGAGCCAGCCTGCTCACGTAATTGAAAGCTTCGTTCTCTTTTTCTGTTCTTCCCGAAGCAATGAATTTATTTGCAGGATCGCCGGGCCAGCCCCCGGGAAAATCTTCCCTCACGGCAGCATCGGTGGGACTTTTAAAATTTTTCATCAGGATCTCCGTTCCGTAATACATTTCCGGAATGCCTCTCAAAGTAAACAGCCAGTTGATCCCCATTTTGTATTTATCAAAATCCTCACCTATCACAGAATAAAAACGATCCAGGTCGTGGTTGTCGAAAAAAATACAATTCCTGTTCGGGTCTTTATAAGCAATATCCTGAGCCAGGGTGGTGTAAACTTTGTTCACTCCTTCCGTCCATCCGAACGGCTGATTCAATCCATCGAGCATGGCAAACAACATAGGGAAATCCGTCACACCTTGCAGATTGTGCTTGAAAGAAACATCAAGGTTATTCTGGCAGAAATAAGCGCTGTTCAGAACATTCTGCACCCATACTTCGCCAAACACAGTAAGTTTTGGGAATTCTTTGATCAATGCATCATTGATCCTGTTCAGGAATAATGAATCGCTGTAGAAATAAGTATCCACTCTCCATCCGTCAATACCGAATTCTTCCGTGGCCCAGATGGCATACTGGATCAGGAAATTGGCTACATAAGGATTTCGCTGATTCAGATCGGGCATAAACGGAGTGAACCAACCGTTGACAGAAATTTCTTTATCATACTTTGATGCATGAGGATCCACCAAAGGATTATCACGGTAAGAAGTGTTGGTATATTGAGGCCATTGGTTTACCCAGTCCTTCATCGGCATATCGCGGATGAACCAATGATCAATGCCCACATGATTGTACACTGCATCCTGTATCACTTTAAGCCCTTTTTTATGCGATGCCTCCACCATTTTTTTATATGCGGCATTCCCGCCAAACCTTTTGTCCACAGTATATTGATCGGTGATGGCATATCCGTGATAGGTGCTGCGCATCGTTCCGCCTTCATTGGTTCGTCTCATATCATTCTCATTCACCGGTGTCATCCAGATGGTGGTGATCCCCAGATCCTTTAAATAATCAAGATGATCGGTCACTCCCTGCAGGTCGCCTCCATGGCGATCAAATGGGTTCTTCCGGTCATGCCCCACATCCCTCATGTCTGCAAAAAAATCATTAGCCGTATCGCCGTTGGCAAAACGATCAGGCATCAGCAGATAAACAATATCCCTGGATGTTACTCCCTGCACTCTTGAATTACCGTCTTCTTTATTTTTTGATTTCAACTCGTAATTCAATAAAAGCGGTTCATTGCTGCTGCGATCGAACCTGATCTTAACTGTTCCGGGTTTTGCTTTTGATTCAATGCTCAGGTCGAGGAAAAGATAATTGGGGTTCTCTACTTTATTCACCCGTATCAGCTTCACTCCGGGATAAATCAATGAAACTTTGGATACAGAATTTTTCAGATCTTTTCCATGAACCATCAATTGTACTTTATTCCACTTCATCCCTGTCCACCAGCTGGTGGGATAAACCTTCAGTGTTTCGCTTTGAGAAAATGATTCATGAAAAAATGCAAAGAGGATAATTATAAAGAATGTCTTTTTCATACCCTTACAGAAATAATAAATGAATTTATTTTAAAAAATCAGGAGGCATTTCTTCTTCAGATCTTTTTTCCCTGATAAAAACATAACAGATCAATGCTGCCAGGATCATCAAAGCGCCGCCCACTTCCACTGCCAGCAGCCGGTCATTACTCAGAACATTTTTCATCAGCCATCCGAAACCCAGTGATGCAATGATCTCGGGCAATACAATAAAAAAATTAAAGATACCCATATAGATCCCAACCTTGTCTTTCGGCAGCGAGTTACTCAGCATGGCATAAGGCATGGATAAGATGCTTGCCCAGGCAATGCCCACTCCGGTCATGCAGCCATAAAGCATGTATTTATTGGTCACCCAGCTCACGCTGATCAAACCCAGTCCGCCGCATATCAAACAGATAGAGTGAGTCAGTTTTCTTCCCAATCTATCCGCAATAGCCGGTAGTACCAATGCAAATAAAAATGTGATCACACTGTAATAAGCCAATGTCAGGCTTCCGAAATCTGCTCCTTCTGCATAAACAGGATCATCGGCATTAACCCCGTGAAAAACATTTACGGCAACTGCCGTTGTATAATAAAACCACATCAGGAACAATCCCGGCCAGGTGAAAAACTGGATGAGCGAAACGATTTTCATCCTCTTAGGCATATTCACCAATGCGCTGAAAATTTCTTTTGCTCCGCCGCCAAATCCTTTATGAGATTCTTTTACTTTATCCTTATACCCAAGATCAGAAGGAGGATATTCTTTAGTTGTAAATACAGTATAGGAAACCGCAGCAAGGAAGAAAAAAGCCCCTGTGTAAAAGGAAAGCTTAACATTCTCGGGGATATTTCCGGCCGTTGCCGTATTCTGAAAATGAAATATATTTTTAAATATCCAGGGCAAGGCTGAAGCAATACTTCCTCCCAGACCGATCATAAAACTCTGCATGATGAAACCACGGTTCACCTGTGAATCAGGAAGCTTATCAGTAACAAAAGCCCGGAACGGTTCCATAGAAACATTTCCAAAGACATCCATCACCCATAGTAAACCGGCTGCCATGAATAACGAACCGCTGTGCGGCATAAAAATCAAAGCAATCGAGCTGAGAATAGCGCCGATCATGAAGTAAGGCCTTCTTCTTCCCCACACCGGGTGCCAGGTCCGGTCGCTCATATAACCAATGACCGGTTGCACTAACAGTCCTGTTAGCGGCGCCGCTAAAAATAAAATAGGTATCTGATCGGGATGGGCGCCGAGGTTCTCATAAATGCGCCCCATGTTTGCCCGCTGCAGATCCCATCCGAACTGGATCCCGAAAAAACCAACACTCATGTTGATGATCTGGCCAAGTGTCAGTTTTGGTTTAATTCCTGTGTAAGCTGTTGACATAAGCGATCGTTAAGCACGATGAAAAGGGAAGATAGGAACTTTATGTAAAAAGTACACATTGCCCGGGTAAAAGTTTTTACTGCAGCAGGGTTATACCTTAAATTGAAAAACCATCCGGGATGATTGAACCCTTTTTCACCACCACAACCCCGCTCTTTACCGTGTAAAGCGGATGATCCGTATTTTCCAGGTGAGGGCCGCCATTGATACGGACGTCATTGCCGATGCGGCAGTCTTTATCAATGATGGCATTACTTATATAGCAATGATTACCTATCCCCAATAAAGGAATATGATTCTCTCCTGCCCTGGCAATATCTTCGAGTGTTTCATAAGAATCATTACCCATCACATAAGTATTGACCAGTGTGGTACCAATGCCGATGCGGGAACGGATACCAATTACACTGCCCTCGACACGCAAAGCGTTGACGATGCATCCTTCTGCAATCAGTACCCTTTCCAAAGTAGTGCCATTGATCTTGCTGGGTGGCAACATACGTGGCCTGGTATAAATGGGTTTGTTGATATCAAAGAGGTTGAATTCAGGTATGTCCCTGGTAAGATCAAGGTTTGCTTCGAAAAATGAATGTATGTTCCCGATATCGGTCCAGTAACCTTCGTACTGATAACTTGCTACTTTGTATTTGGCAATAGACTGTGGAATGATTTCTTTTCCAAAATCGGTTGCTTCCGGTTTTTCATTCAGCAAAATTTCCCAGAGCAGTCTCCGGTTGAAAATGTAAATACCCATTGAAGCCAGATATTCTTTTCCCTGCCGGTGCATTTCTTCCCCGGTGTCACTTGTCCAGTCGGGTAAAAGTTCTTTCTTGGGCTTTTCGATAAATGAAGTGATAAATCCCTGTTCATTTTTTTTCATAATGCCAAATTCCGGAGCATCTTTTTCCGTTACGGGAATGGTTGCTACAGAGATGTCAGCGCCTGATTTAATATGTTCACCCAGCATAAGATTAAAATCCATCTGGTACAACTGATCACCGGAAAGAATCAAAACATAATCACTGGGAAAGGGGCTGATATGCCGCAATCCCTGCCTGACCGCATCGGCAGTGCCCTGGAACCATTGAGGATTATCAGGAGTCTGCTCAGCAGCAAGAATATCGGCAAATGCTGAACTGAAAGCGCTGAAGTGATAGGTATTTTTGATATGCCTGTTAAGCGATGCAGAATTGAATTGAGTGAATATAAACATACGGCCGATGCCGCAATGCAGGCAATTGGAGATTGGTATATCCACCAGGCGGTATTTTCCTGCAATTGGAACTGCCGGCTTGGATCGGCTGGCAGTAAGCGGATACAACCTGGATCCTGCACCGCCGCCTAAAATGACAGCTACTATACTTTGGGACACGAGCTAATAATTTAATTAAAGAAATAATTTCAACCCGATAAAGTTAACTGTAAAAAAAACTTTAGATCAATTTAGGAAAGTTTATTTGCATTCGATTAACCGGCCTACGGTTTTTTTTATCGCTTCAATGATTCATAAAGTTGAATGTACTGCTGAGCTGACTTATCCCATGAATGATCTAATGCCATCATGTGATTGCGCATCCAATGATATAAATCCGGTTTATTCTGATAAAGATCTATCGCTCTTCCCACGGAATAAGTTATGTCCCATACACTTGGCTGGTTAAAACGGATGCCAAACCCATTGGGGTCACCAAAATCAGTAATGGTATCCTGCAATCCTCCTACACTCCGTACCATAGGTACCGTTCCGTATCTCAATGCATACATCTGGTTTAAGCCACATGGCTCCACCCTGCTTGGCATCAGCAGAAAATCAGCGCCCGCATACATCAGGTGGCTCAATGATTCACTGTACCCGATATAGGAATTAAAATATCCGCCGAATTGATGTTTCATGTGATCCAACTGGCCTTCAATACGCGGATCACCGGAACCCAATACCAGAAAATTTGCTTTGCCATGATGCTGGTAAATTGACTGGCTGATCGCATCAGGTAAAAGATCGGCGGCTTTCTCACCTACCAGCCTCCCGATAAAAACAATCAGTGGCTTTTCAATGTCCAGGTCAAACTGACCGCAGAGTTCCTTTTTATTTTTTCTTTTGCCGGCTTCCACCAATTCACGGTCATAATTTTTTATTATATAATTATCCGTTTTCGGGTTCCATATCTGTGAGTCAATTCCATTCAGGATCCCTGAACTTTTCCCTCTTTCGTATTCAAACAGGTTTTCCAGCCCGTTTGCGGAATAACGGAGTTCCTGCATGTAACTATTGCTGACCGTTGTTACTTTCCAGGCACATTTTATTGCAGAGGCAAGAGGATTAATTGTATTATTCCAGTCCAGCAACCCCCATTTCCATGAATCATACGGAGGGATGTAATAATATTTATCCCATCCCATCCATCCCTGGTATTGGGCATTATGCACAGTAAAAACAGTAGGCACATCTGCAAGGCGATGACTGAATGCAAAACAATATTTTACCATAAAAGGTATCAGGCCCGTATGATGATCATGACAATGGATCACATCAGGCTTGTGCCCCCATTTGCTGAGCCAATCACAAAATGCGATCTGAAAAGCGATGAATCTCTCATGATCGTCTTCATAGCCATAAATTTTTTCCCTGTCCAGCAAACCATTAATGTCAATCAGATAAAGATCAAACCCGAGTTTATTGGTCTTTTCCTTAATGACGCTATAATGAAACCAGTGAGATCCAAGATTTTGCCCGCCTTCATGCACCAGTTCCCATTGATTCTCGTACAGGAATTTGGTCCGGTACATAGGTATCACTACTTTGACTACATGCCCGAGCTCAGCCTGGTATTTAGGCAATGCACCAACAACATCACCCAACCCTCCCACTTTTGCTACAGGGTAACACTCCGCAGATACATGAATGATCTCCATTAATAAATTTTTCTATTTTGATAAACCCGCCTTATACCCCCTGATCGAATAAAAAAGTATATAGAGATAACAAGGAATCATCAGCCAGGCAAATACCATCTGAAAATCATAAGTTTCTTTTAATGTGGCAAACAATCTCGGGATAATAGCGCCGCCTGCGATACCCATGATCAAAATAGCAGCGCCGGTTTCCGTAAACTTTCCCAGCCGGTAAATAGCCAGAGGAAATATGGCTGGCCACATTACGGCATTGGCAAGACCCAATGCAGCTACAAAAGCAACAGAAGTGTAGCCTTTGGTAAGGAATGCGCCTATTGTAAAAATAACGCCGAGTACAGCAGAAACGCTTAATGCTTTTTGCTGAGAAATATATTTCGGAATGGTGATGATGCCGATAATATACCCGAGCAACATGGCGCCTAAAGTGAATGAAGTGAAATATTTTGTTTCGTCAGTTGGAATATCAAATCCTTTTCCGTAGATACCTATGGCATCGCCGGCCATCACTTCCACACCCACATACAGGAAAAGGCATAAAGCACCCAGCCAGAGATGCGGGAATTGAAAAATACTTTTCTTACTTTTTTCCGTAGTACCCTCATCCGCTTTATTCACATCAGAGCCTTTTATTTCCGGCAATGGTGACCTCATGATCCAAATGGCAAAAAAGAAAAGAACTGCAGCCATGATCATGTAGGGAACATACACTTTGGAAGCAAAAGTATCCAGGATAGATTCTTTAGCCACCGGGTCCACTGCTGCATTTACTTCATCTTCCAGTTTGTTAATTCCTTTTAATACAAACAAGCTTAATACAATCGGGCTGATAATTCCTGCTGCTTTATTACAGATGCCCATGATGCTGATGCGCTGGGCAGCGCTTTCTATAGGACCGATGATGCTGATATAAGGATTGACCGCAGTCTGAAGCAAGGACAAGCCGGAACCAATTATAAAAAGCCCTGTCAATGCTAACGTATAGTTTCTGTGTGTGGCAAAAGTTCCAAATACAAAAGCACCTATGGCCATAACCAGCAAGCCTAAAGCCATTCCTTTTTTCATGCCGGTCTTTTCCAGTATCCATGAGGAGGGTAATGCAAGGAAAAAGTAAGCCATATAAAATGAAAAGGTGACAAGAAAAGCTTTGGCATCCGTATCCAGCCGGAAAGCAAGTTTTACATAAAAAATCAGTGGACCATTAACCCAGGTGACGAATCCAAAAATAAAAAATAACAATGCCAGGATGGCCATAGAAGTCTTGTAGCTTTTTCTGTCCGATGTTATCGCAGTACTCATTTTAAAAAGTTTCCCGAACTTAACAACAAATCAGTAATACAACAAAGTATTTTTTTATGGACAAATAAATATTTTTGCCGCAATAAGATTTGTAAATTTGTCCTTTTAATGACTTAGCCGAATGACGAACAACACTCATGGGAGCCTGGCTATCGGAATTGATGTAGGCGGTACCAACACTAAATACGGGATAGTAGATCAACAAGGGAATATCCTGAGTCAGAGTGAAATGAAGACGGAAGCATTTGAAACTCCCGAACTCTTTGTGGACGGGCTTTACGCTATGCTCAAACCAATGATGGACAGCTCTCCGGCAGGTTCTCAGATAAAAGGAATCGGAATCGGCGCACCCAACGGAAACCCATTTCGCGGTACCATTGAATATGCACCAAACCTGAGATGGAAAGGAGTGATCCGGCTCTGTGATATTATGTCAAAGAAGTTCAACCTTGCCTCAGTGATCAATAATGATGCAAAGGCTGCAGCTATCGGTGAAATGACTTATGGCGCAGCAAGGGGCATGAAAGATTTTATCATGATCACGCTGGGTACCGGTGTGGGCAGCGGAATCGTCATTAACGGAAATGTTGTTTACGGGCATGACGGCTTTGCCGGGGAATTAGGACACTCTACAATCCGCCCCGGAGGACGCAAACACTGGGGCACAGGCATGCATGGTTCTTTAGAGTGCTATGCTTCAGCAACCGGGATTGCCATTACAGCAAACGAGATGCTGGATGAAAATCCTGAAATTGAAAGCCTGATGCGTCAATACAGCCGTGAAGAAATCAATTCTAAGATCGTAACGGAATGTGCCCTGAAGGGTGATGAACTTGCCAATAATGTTTACCAATATACCGGGCAGATACTGGGTGAAGCACTTGCCAACTTTATTATGTTCTCTTCTCCCGAAGCCATCTTTCTTTTTGGAGGTGTCATCAAAGCAGGCGACCTGATCCTGAAGCCTACAAAGGAAAATATGGAGAAAAACCTGCTCCCGATATTTCAGAATAAAGTGAAACTGATCTTTTCCGAACTGAAAGAAGCCGATGCCGCCATCCTTGGCGCAAGCGCATTGGTTTGGGAGATCGGGAAAAATACTTCTATCGTTGCCGGATGACAAATACAGAAGGTACAGCTCTTTGCCCTGTTTTATCAGAAGGTTTTATCGTTTCCTTTCCATTCACCAGCATATAACTGCTGCCACCTCCATCTAAATTCAATGCTTCCCAACAACCAAGATCTTTAAGAATCTTTGCGGTTTGCTGCAGGTCGGCTCCTGCAGCATCAGGGTTTCT
>MWTC01000023.1 GCA_002066995.1 Sphingobacteriales bacterium UTBCD1 | reverse complement strand
CTGCCCTTTTGAGACAGCCTCTTTTTTATAGCACTTGTTTATTTTCCCTGTACAATTTCATCTCGCTTTAGAAAAAGTTCTTTGCATTCTCACTCAGGATATTTTCTAAACAGGCAGTTAAAAGATATCCACATTAAAAATAAACATTTGTGGCACTGCGTTTGAAACATGGACGTTCGGAAGATATTGAAATGAAAAAAGTAATCGTACTCAGTATAATCTTTGCTGCAGGCAGCCTGCTGGCTTCGGATAAGCATCATTCCGCTTCTCCATTTCACACAAGTTTCAAACGCACCGGTATTGGCGAAGGGCCAATAGGCACAATTTATATTATCATTGATAAAAGAAAATATGAGCTGAGTGTGTTCGATGACAAGGGCTGGTATGCTACATACCCGGTTGTATTTGGCAGCAGCAGTTTAGAAGATAAAAAGATCCAGGGTGATAAAAATACTCCCGAAGGAACTTTCCGAATTAACGCTAAACGGATACACAAACAATGGGACCGCTTTTTAGCATTGGATTATCCCAATAAAGAAAGCTGGGAAAAATTCTATCAAAGAAAATCAAAAGGAGAAATACCCGCTTCAGCGCAAATCGGAGGAGGTATTGGCATTCATGGCACCTGGCCGCATGAAGATTTTGTTATTGACCGTTACAAAAACTGGACACTGGGCTGCATCTCCATGAAACGTGAAGACGTGGAAGATCTATACAATTATACGCCGGTAGGAACTAAAGTGATCATCCGGAAATAATTGGTTACTTCCGGGCATTCAGAAAATTGTTTACCTCTCTTTCCCATTTAATCGGATCCACTTCTACATAGATATAATGACCTACATCATCGTATTCTACCAGTTTTTTTTGCGGCGATCTTATATGTTTAAAAATACATTCTGTTTCACTTCTTAAAACCAGTTTATCCATCTCTCCGAACTCCAATAATACAGGACAGTCAACTTTTTCCACATAACGGCAGGCAGAAAGCCTGAATCCGTTAAAACCTCTTTCCACCCCTGACCAAAAAGTAACCAGGGTGGCAAATGGCTCCGATGGAAAACCCAGGATTCTTGCCCGGGCACGGAAATGATCCCTGAGCGTAGCAAATGAAGCGTCCATAATCAGCCCGGAAGGTTTCAACCCATAATCGTAAATTGTTTTTGCAGCCAGCACCGCTCCCATCGAAAAACCATACATGAAAATATTTCTTTCTCCGGTTGATACAACATAATCATAAGCCAGTTTCACTTCTTCAGTTTCCCGGGCTCCGAAAGTAAAAACATGCCCTCCGCTGGAACCATGCGCCCTGTAATCGATCATCATTATGCTGTACTTCATTTCATGAAAACTATAGGCAACTTTCAGTATCGTTTCCATATTTCCTCCCAGCCCATGAAGAAGGAGTACAGTGCCTTTAGAAGAATCAGCAGGAATATACCATCCTGCTATGGCAATACTGTCTTTTGTGTAGAGAGTCACTCCCCGGTAGGGATAATCAGGGATACCTTTTTCACGTAAACGGAAATACTCCGGCCCCCGGAACAGGTGCCAGGTTTTTACAAATATATTTTGAGGTGCAGGCCGGTTCCGAAAAGCAGGTGCGTCATAAAAATATGTAAGATGATATGCATATATCGCCCCGGTGATATTGATCAGAACGAATTGAATCAAGAGCACCCAAAATACCCACCGAAGTATAACCCGGATTTTTTTCTTACCGAACGAAATTTTCATCTGTTGGCTGATCAGTTGAGTCAAAAATAATTTCTCAACCGCATAACTTCTAATAAAAAAGAATAATTTCTCCTGACAGGTACGATTTTTGCAGAAAATAATTACTCAAAATATTGCATTAAAGCATTAAGAAAAACCTTTTAAAGCAGCTCCGTCCGTAGCTGCTTTAATTTTGGGGTACAATCTGTTTTTCCTATAGTAAAAAGATCAGCCATAAATTTATTATAACCTGCCGTTTTTTATTTCATCTACAACTGAGGGATCCAGCAATGCAGTGGTATCGCCCAGGTTTGAAGTGTCTCCTTCTGCAATTTTTCTCAGAATCCTACGCATGATCTTTCCGCTCCTTGTCTTTGGCAGCCCGGGAACAAATTGAATTTTGTCCGGCTTGGCAATAGGTCCAATAATCCTTGCGACTGTTTGTATAATATCTTTTTTTGTCAGTTCCGGGTCGGGATTCCTTCCTTTAAAAATGACATAAGCATAAATTCCCAATCCCTTGATATCGTGAGGAAATCCGACCACAGCGCTTTCCACCACGCCTGCGTGCATATTGATCGCATTTTCCACTTCTGCCGTTCCTATACGGTGTCCGCTTACATTCAGCACATCATCCACCCGGCCGGTAATACGGTAATTACCTTTTGAATCTTTTAAAGCTCCATCACCGCTGAAATATAAATTTTCATAAGTGGCAAAATAATTTTTTCTGCATCGCTCGTGGTCGCCATAAGTAGTACGGATCATACCGGGCCAGGGCGCTTTCATGCACAGATTACCTGTTGCTATTGCTCCTTCTTTGGGATTGGGAACTTCCCTGCCCTCTTCATCCACCAATACAGGCTGTACTCCAGGTAATGGTAGCGAAGCCCAGGCAGGTATTGAAGGTGTTATTCCTGCCATTGTCGAGATCATGATACCACCTGTTTCTGTTTGCCACCAGGTATCAACAACAGGGCATCTCTTCTTACCCACATTTTCATTATACCAATGCCATGCTTCTTCATTGATCGGCTCACCAACAGATCCCAGCACCTTTAATGAAGAAAGATCTTTTCCTTTCAAGGGCTCCAGTCCAAAACCCATCAGGCTTCTGATAGCTGTGGGTGCAGTATAAAGAATGTTCACTTTGTATTTATCAACTATATCCCAAAACCTGCCGGAATCCGGCCAGGTTGGAATGCCTTCAAACATCAAAGAAGTAGCGCCTACACTCAGCGGGCCATATAAAATATAACTATGGCCTGTGACCCAGCCAATATCTGCCGTACAGAAATAAATATCGCCGGGTTTATACTGAAATACATTCACAAAAGTGTAAGCATTCCAGATCATGTAACCTGCAATAGAATGTACCACCCCCTTTGGCTTGCCTGTACTGCCCGAAGTATATAAAATGAATAAAGGATCCTCTGCATCCATCACTTCTGCAGGAAAATGAACTTTACCATCTTTCTCTACCTGCGTTTCTGCATATTCCATTTCATCTTCCCACCATACATCTCTTCCTTTGATCATGGAAACGGGAGTTCTCGTCCTTGTGTATACAATCACTCTTCTCACCTTCTTATTTCCTACCAAAGCATCATCGATCACATCTTTCAGGGGGATATCTTTTCCGCCGCGAAAAGCGCCATCGCAGGTGATGATAATTTCAGCCTGGGCATCATCCAGCCTGTCTGCAATACTTTGCGCAGAAAAGCCGCCGAATATCACGCTATGAATAGCCCCGATCCTTGCACATCCCAAAACAGCATACGCCAATTCAGGAACCATGCCCATATAAATACAAACCCTATCTCCCTTTTTTACCCCATTATTGATAAGCATCTGTGCCACCTGGCAAACCCTTTTGTGCAGCCTGTTGTATGTAACCACTCTTGTTCTGTCTTCGGGATTGTTGGGTTCCCAGATGATGGCTGGTTGATCTCCCAATTCTTTCAGATGACGGTCAATGCAATTTTCAGTGATATTTAATTTTCCTCCCTGGAACCATTTCACCTTCGGTTCCCTGAAATTCCACTCCAGCACTTTATCCCATTTTTTTCTCCAATAAAAATGTTCGGCTATAGAAGCCCAGAAATTTTCTGGTTCTGTTACACTAACCCTGTATGCCACCTGGTATTCATCAAAACTGCGGATCTGGTAAGGATATGACATGATATTTAAATTTTATTAAGGCTTTAAAGATACGAAAGCTATAAAAAAATTTCAGCTAAGAGCAGAATAATGAAACTTTCATAGATTCAGCAATACATACTATTGAGCATTTTTCACTTCAGTGCCTGCCGGCCTCTACCAGCTTCTGTCATGAATTCCGATTAATCATGACCGATTTATTTTTTAATTAATGTATTTCCGTAATTTAACCTCATGAACCAAACCAACGAAGCCTATAACATCAGGAAGGTTATAGCAGCCTCTTCTGTCGGAACTCTTATTGAATGGTATGACTTTTATATTTTCGGAAGCCTTGCTACAGTTATTGCCAATCAATTTTTTCCAAAAACTAATCCTACAGCGGCATTACTATCCACATTAGCCACTTTTGCCGCAGGTTTCATAGTGCGCCCATTCGGAGCTTTGGTATTCGGCCGCTTAGGTGACCTGATTGGTCGTAAATACACATTCCTTCTTACATTGATAATCATGGGCGGCTCCACCTTTGCTATCGGGTTGGTCCCGGGATATGCCCAAATCGGTTTTGCAGCCCCGATTATTGTTTTAATACTCCGGCTATTACAAGGCCTTGCTTTAGGAGGAGAATATGGCGGCGCTGCCACTTATGTAGCTGAACACTCACCATCAAACAAAAGAGGTTATTACACTTCATGGATCCAAACAACTGCCACGCTCGGTTTATTCTTATCTCTTGGAATAATCTTAATCACCCGGCATATACTGGACCAGGACCCGGTAAAGTCTATAAGTAAGTTCAACGATTGGGGATGGAGGGTGCCGTTTCTATTTTCCGTTTTTCTTGTAGCCATTTCCATTTATATACGGCTTAAGATGAAGGAATCTCCATTATTTGCACGATTAAAATCAGAAGGAAAGGTATCAAAGAATCCCCTGAAAGAAAGCTTCAGTCACAGGTCAAACCTGAAAATGGTATTGCTGGCTTTGTTTGGCGCAACGATGGGACAGGGCGTTGTCTGGTACACAAGCCAGTTTTATGCAATGACATTTATCGAAGCAACCTGTAAACTGGATTTTGACCAGACCCGTACCATATTTATGTGGGCTATTTTATTTGCCACACCTTTTTTCATTGTATTCGGGAAATGGAGTGACCGTATAGGCAGAAAATGGCTGATGCTGGCAGGTATGCTGCTGGCAATCGTCACTTACCGGCCATTATTCAGAATGTTAGTTTCCATCACGGACACTCAAAATAAAACTGAAGTGACCACAAAGAAACAAATCAGGAGCAGTTTTCAGATTGTTGACAACAGCAATGACACATTGCGGATCAGAACCATCAATCACTTCTTCACCGATGGTACCAGTCTCGTTGAAACAAGTACCGACACTTTATACACTGCCCCGGGCAAAGTAACTTTGAAGCCGGAAGTAAAAACTTCCAAGATCGTCAGTACGCAGAACTATTGGCTGATCACAGGTATCATTTTCATCATGATTATTTATGTAACTATGGTATACGGGCCGATCGCTGCCTTTTTAGTGGAATTGTTTCCCACCAAGATCCGTTACACCTCCATGAGCCTGCCTTATCATATCGGCAATGGAATATTCGGAGGTCTTACTCCTTTCATAGCCACTTTGCTTGCCACCATTTACAGCGGTGATAAATTAGTCGGGTTGTATTATACGATAATTGTAGCGGGAATTTGTCTTCTTATCGGAGCATTATACATCAACAATAAAATTGATAAAGACATCAGTGATTAATCGTTTATAAAATAAAAACACTTTCTATGGACAATATAAAAAGAATAGCTGGCATTATCTGGATCTTATTGGGGCCTCTCAGTGTTTATTACCTGGTGAAAACCGCTGTCATTGAAATTTCTAAGAAGCCGGTGCTGGATACGAAGATCCAGTGGACGGTCTTCGTGGTTGTTTTCATCCCCATTGCAATCGGGATGGTGCTATTCGGATATTATGCACTAAAAGGAGAATACAAACATCTTCCTGAAAGTTCGGCGGAGATCATTGACTGAGTTTACTTCACGATTAATTTATTGATTCAATGAAACGTTTTCAAAAATTATTAGAGGAAAATAAAAAATGGGCTGCTTCCCAGGTGGCAAAAGACCCCGGCTATTTTAAGCGGCTGGCAAAAGTGCAAGCACCGGAAGTGCTGTGGATCGGATGCAGCGACAGCCGTGTTCCCGCAAATCAAATCACGAATACCGAACCGGGGGAAATATTCGTACACCGGAACATTGCCAATCTCGTAATCAACAATGATGTAAACCTTCTGAGCGTTCTCGACTTCGCCGTTAATACGCTGAAAGTAAAACATGTGATTGTCTGCGGCCATTATGGTTGTGGCGGTGTCAAAGCGGCTATCACCAATCATGACTTTAAAGCCATATTGAACATGTGGCTCAGAAGCATCAAAGATGTGTACCGGTTCCATCGTGACGAAATTGACCGTATTACCGATCCCAAAAAGAAAGAAGACCGCCTCGTAGAACTGAATGTGCAGGAGCAGGTATTTAATCTTGCCAAAACATCCATCATACAAAGAGCATGGCAAAATGAGCAAAGACCACACCTGCACGGGTGGGTTTACAGCTTAAATAACGGGTTATTAAAAACTGTTTACGAAATAAAACCCGGAACTTCTATTGACCCGATATACGAGTACGGCGACCTTTAGATTTTTCTCCGCATACCAATAGTACCGGCATGTTTCACAACAAGTCTTAATTTTGACACATGTCAATTGAAGTTAAAAACCTTCTCAAGATCTACGGAGAACAAAAAGCAGTCAACAATATTTCTTTCAGCCTGAACAGCGGTGAAATTGTAGGTTTCCTTGGCCCAAACGGTGCCGGGAAATCCACGACCATGAAGATCATTACCGGGTACCTGAAACAGGATGGCGGAAATGCATTCGTATGCGGAATAAATGTATCCGCTGATCCGCTCTTTACAAAAGGAAAAATTGGTTACCTGCCCGAAGGTAACTCACTGTACTTTGACATGTATGTAAAAGAATACCTGGGATTTATTGCTGAAGTGCACCACGTCAGGAATAGCCGGTCAGCAATCGCCAATTCAATCGAAATGGTAGGGCTGGCCTCTGAATCAAAGAAAAAGATCGGGCAGCTTTCCAAAGGTTATAAACAAAGAGTGGGACTGGCGGCAGCGCTGATACATGATCCTGAAGTATTGATACTGGACGAACCGACCAGCGGGCTGGACCCCAACCAGATCATTGAGATCAGGGACGTGATCAGGCAACAAGGTAAAAATAAGACGGTTTTATTTTCATCACATATCCTGCAGGAAGTAGAAGCTATCTGTGACCGGGTGATCATCATCAATAAAGGAAAATTAGTCGCAGATGATACGTTGAGTAACCTGCAGACAAAGAACAGGAACAAACATTCGATAGTTATTCAGTTCAAAGAAGCGATTTCAAAAATAATTTTAGAAAAGATAGCGCCTGCAGAGGGAGTAGAAGAATTACCTGCTGGTCATTTCCGGGTCCTCACCACAGATCCGGAATCTGTCAGAAAGCAACTTCTCGAAATTGCTTTGCAGAATAATCTCAACATCGTTTCTTTGCAGAGCGAAAATCAAAGCCTGGAAGAAATCTTCCGGTCGTTGACACAACAAGCGGAACCGGTTCATGAAAATTGATAAACAAAATATTTTTTTCTTATTATGAGTTCTATTTCAAAGATAGCAGCAAGACAAGTGCTTGACAGCCGCGGTAATCCCACCGTAGAAGCCGATGTAATCACAAGCAAGGGAGTAACGGGCAGGGCCATCGTACCCAGCGGGGCAAGCACAGGAGTTCACGAAGCTGTTGAACTCCGTGACGGCGATAAAACAAAATACGGCGGCAAAGGAGTGCTGAAAGCCGTTCAAAATATTACCGCCATCATTGCTCCTGCATTACAAGGGCATGAGGTCTTGGATCAGAAAGGCATTGATCAGCTGATGATCGGCCTGGACGGAACTCCCAATAAAGGTAAACTTGGCGCTAACGCAATACTTGCGGTAAGCATGGCTGCTGCCAAAGCTGCCGCCAATGAATCAGGCTTGCCTTTGTACCGCTCTACCGGAGGAAATAATGCAGTCACTCTTCCTGTCCCGATGATGAATATTCTTAATGGCGGTGCACATGCAGACAATAAAATAGATTTCCAGGAATTCATGGTAATGCCTATCGGGGCTCCTTCTTTTCATGAAGGATTGAGATGGGGAGTTGAAATCTTTCATGCATTAAAATCAGTTTTAAAGAAAAAGGGTTATAGTACCAATGTAGGAGATGAGGGAGGATTTGCTCCAAACATTCAAAGCAATGAAGAAGCGATTGAAACAGTTTTAACAGCTATAGAATCTGCAGGCTACAAAACAGGTTCACAAGTTGCCATTGCCATGGATCCCGCTGTGAGTGAAATGTTTGACAACTCAAACAAAATATATCATTTTCATAAATCCGACGGGAAAAAACTGAGTTCTGAAAAAATGGTGGACTATTGGGCAAACTGGGTAAACAAGTACCCGATCATTTCCATTGAAGACGGCATGGCCGAAGACGACTGGGATGGATGGAAGCTAATGACCACAAAGCTTGGAAACAAAATTCAACTGGTAGGTGATGACCTTTTTGTAACCAATGTTTCCCGTCTTCAGCAGGGAATTGCTAAAGGTGTAGCGAATGCACTGCTGGTAAAAGTGAACCAGATCGGCACCATCACCGAAACAATAGATGCGGTAAGGCTGGCACAGCAAAATAATTACAATACGATCATGAGCCATCGCAGCGGTGAAACAGAAGACACCACTATTGCTGACCTGGCGGTAGCACTGAATTGCGGCCAGATCAAAACCGGCTCGGCATCAAGAACAGACCGGATGGCAAAATACAACCAGTTACTTCGTATTGAAGAATTATTAGGAAATTCGGCTGTTTATCCGGGAGGAACAATTAAATTTGGAAAATAAATTGAACGCTTAAGAGTTTTTTCTTACAAACCAAT
>MWTC01000016.1 GCA_002066995.1 Sphingobacteriales bacterium UTBCD1 | reverse complement strand
ACTATTTTTGAGTACATTACCTGAAAAACTACACATTTTATCCTTCATAGAATTAATAGCTCAATCTTTCTCTTTCACAAAAGTCAGAACTTGCTTTTTCAAAGCCTTCCTGGGTTTGCCATTACTCATCAGTACCGGGCTGAGCTGAGGTGCATTGGCCATCATGCGGACCTTTAGCTGCTCTACAAGATAAGAGTTCTCGGGTACGCAAATAATATTGACCGTACTCACCGATCCGTCCGTTTCAATAGCATAGTCTATATATAAGGTGTATTTACCTTTTTTGATCTTTTTGGATGGGATCACTTCTGTCTCTAATTCTTTACTGTATTCATCAATGAATTGTTTCCATTTCTGTTCATTAGTCAGCGCAGCAGCAACCTCCTTAGATGAGGAAGCAGAAGATGAGGTATCGGAAATTGTATTAGAAGCTACTTTTTTGCCGGTTTCAGCTACTTTAGCAGCTGCTTTAATTGAGTCGGCTCTTTTCTTTACAAGCGAATCGGGCAATAGCTGCAAGCTGTCTCCTTTTTTCACTGTCATTCCTGTGTCTGATTTCAACTTTCCGCTGAAAAGGGCATCCTTCAATGACTGCGCTCCGGATGAAATTCCGGCTAATAATGTAAAAAGGAGAATTAAGGTTTTCATATATTAAAACAATCCATATAACTGTGCATCCACTTTCTGAATGATCTCACCAAAATGCTCTTCATTTTCGGGAAACCTGTTTTTATCAGCATCAATCACCAGCAAGGGCCCTTCTTTATAACTTTCAATCCATTTATTGTAAAATTCATTCAGTTTTTTCAGGTAATCCAGCCGGATATTCTCTTCATATTCCCTTCCTCTTTTCTGGATATTACCTACCAGTGTCGGTACTGAAGCATTCAGGTATATTAACAGATCCGGCGGCTTGATCATTGTCTTCAACGTCTGAAAGAAATGATAATAATTATCAAAATCCCTCTTGCTCATCAGTCCCATATCATGAAGGTTAGGAGCAAAGATGTTAGCATCTTCATATATCGTTCTGTCCTGGATCACGGTCTCCGTGCCTTTCTGAATCTCCACCAGCTGCTTCAACCGGCTGTTCAGAAAATAGATCTGGAGATTAAAGCTCCAGCGGGGCATATCTTCATAAAAATCCATCAGGTAAGGATTGTGATCCACATCTTCAAAATGAGGGATCCATTTATAATGCTTGCTCAGCATTTCGGTCAGCGTGGTTTTTCCGGCGCCAATATTACCCGCTACCGCAATATGTTTCGGTTTTTTAGCTTTTGCCATATTGTAATTTAAATTCCGTTGAAAGATAACCGGTCCGGTTTCAAATCTCAAATGTCTAAAGTAATTAAAATATACGCCTGACGATAAAAATATTTTACTACGCCCAACACTGAAGCTTCGCTAAAAATAATTAAATCCCATCCTTTGCCGCACCAGCTCAATGGTGGCTTTAGCGCTCTTGCGGGCTTTCGCAGAACCCTGCTCTACCACCTGCGCCAGGAACCTGGTATCATGATAAATATTTTCCGCTTTTTCACGAATAGGTGAAATGAATTTCACCATGTCTTCTGCAAGTTGTTTCTTCAAATCGCCATAACGGATAGTGCAGTTCCCATAATCTGCATCAAACTTTTTCACCGTCTCTTCTGTACTGACCAGGCTCATCAACTGAAAAATATTTTCGATCTCCGGTGGTTTTACAGAATTTTTTACCGTAGGGCCGGTATCCGTTTTTGCTTTCATCACTTTTTTACGGATCAGGTCATCATCATCTGCCAGATATAATGTAGCAAACTGATTCTCGCTCTTACTCATTTTACCGGCACCATCCAGGCTGGGAACTTTCACCAACTCCTCTCCAAAATTAAATGCTTCCGGTTCCTGAAACAGATCGCCATAACGATGATTGAATCGCTGGGCAAAATTTCGGGCCATCTCCAGGTGTTGTTGCTGATCTTTTCCAACGGGAACATAGCGTGCCCGGTGAATCAGAATATCTGCCGCCTGCAATACAGGGTAAGTCAGCAATCCCGCATTCACATTCTCCGGCTGCAGCCTTACCTTTTCTTTGAATGTACTGGTCTTTTCCAATTCACCTTTGTAGGCCAGCATATTCAGTACCAGGTATAATTCTGCGATCTCGGGAATATGGCTTTGTACATACAGGCATGCTTTAGAAGGATCTATTCCCGCAGCAATATTTTCTGCAAGAACACGAAGCACACTATTCTTCAGTTCTTTTGTATCAGGATGTGTTGTCAATGAATGCCAGTCGGCCACCATGAAATAGCAATCATACTGCTCCTGCATGCGCACATAATTGCGCAGTGCTCCGAAGTAATTGCCGAGATGCAGGTATCCTGTCGGCCTGATGCCACTCATAACTATCTGCCTGCCTGAAACTGGTATTTCTGTCTTTTTTTCCATCCGGGCGAAGATAGCAAAATAGTCGGGAGCCTTAGCTCTTGAATCATTGGAATGACCGCTTATCAAAAATACCCGTTCAAGACTCTGCACTCCGGGCTTCCTTATCACTACTCCTGACTCAATGAACTATATTTGTATAATGGAAGTGAATGATGCATTGATAGACAAACTGGCAAACCTGGCGAAGCTGAAATTTGAAGATGCTGAAAAAGAAGAGATCAAAAAAGATCTGCAGAAAATGATCGGGTTTGTAGAAAAATTGAATGAGCTCGACCTGGAGGGTGCAGAGCCTTTATTGCACATGAGCGATGAAGTGAATGTGTTAAGAGAGGATGAAGTAAAAGGTTCGATCAGCCGGGAAGATGCCCTGAAAAATGCACCAGTACACGATGAACAATTTTTTAAAGTGCCGAAAGTGATAAAGAAATAGATGCAGGTTACAGGTTGCAGGCTTCCTGTAATAAATAACGAACTTTAAGAAACCTGTAACCGGAAAACCGTAACAAGAAATATTAACAATGAACTCAATCATCCATCTCGAAAATATTCAGAAAAGCTACTTCATGGGAAAGATGGAGTTGAAAGTGCTGAAAGGCATTTCTCTTGATATTTATAAAAACGAATATGTGGCTTTGATGGGTCCTTCCGGTTCCGGCAAAAGCACTTTGATGAATATAATCGGTTGTCTTGATTCTCCTACCGGCGGAAAATATATCCTCAACGGGCAGGACGTAAGCAGAATGCAGGACAATGACCTGGCGGAAGTCCGTAATAAAGAGATCGGGTTTGTTTTTCAGCAATTCAATTTACTGCCAAGACTTACAGCATTGGAAAATGTAGCGTTGCCGCTTATCTACAGCGGTATGAGCCGGAAACTGCGTAATGAAAGAGCCATGCATGTATTGGAACTGGTGAACCTTACAGATCGCAGCCATCATAAACCCAATGAACTATCCGGGGGGCAATGTCAAAGAGTGGCTATTGCAAGAGCTCTGGTAAATGATCCGTCACTGATACTGGCGGATGAACCGACCGGGAACCTGGATACAAGCACTTCTTATGAGATCATGAATATTTTCGGAGAAATACATTCAAGAGGCAATACCGTTGTCCTGGTTACCCATGAACCCGATATCGCCAACTATGCAGGCAGGATTGTCCGTTTGCGTGACGGGAATGTTGAGAGTGATGAACTCAATGCTGCAAAAGGAAATCTGGCTACATCTGATACCAGATAGATTTAATAGATCCTGTCAACTTTTTTTTATCAGCTTTGTTTGAGTAATAACTGTGACTGCGTATTTAATAACAGGTTTATGGCTCTGAAAATTTATACTAAGACAGGTGATAAAGGGTTAACTTCCCTGATCCAGGGAACCCGGGTTCCGAAAAGCGATCCCCGTATTGAAGCTTATGGCACCGTGGATGAATTGAATTCATGGATAGGTCTGGTGGCAGACCAGGTAACCGTTGAAACCTGCAGAAATGTTTTACTGGAAACACAGGACCGTCTGCTTACCATCGGCGCTTTGCTCGCTACCGATCCAAACAAGAAGATGGTGATGAAACTCCCGCAACTGGCAGAAGCAGATGTCACTTTGCTGGAAACTGAAATTGATAAAATGAGCAATGAGCTTCCTCCGTTAAAAGCTTTCATTCTTCCCGGCGGGCATGTAACCGTTTCCAATATTCACATAGCAAGGTGTGTTTGCCGCAGGGCGGAAAGGCATTGTGTGCTGATGCAGCAAAATGAAATTCCTGTAGATCTCCTGATCATCAAATACCTGAACCGGCTCAGCGACTATCTTTTTGAACTGGCCCGTTATATGAGTCATAAGTTAGGAGCCAAAGAAATTCCATGGAAAGCGAGAGTGTGACCTTCAATATTCTGTTGTAAATTTATTGTCTCAACTGCAACACTTGAAGGCATGGCCTATCATTACAGTGTCTTTTCTATTAATATCCGGAAAACTTCAGGCACAATCTTCCGGCAATAATATTGTGCTGTACTCCATTACAGAAACCAATGGCCTGAGTGATGACCATGTACAGTGTGTATTAAAAGACAAGAAGGGATTTATCTGGATCGGCACTTCAGACGGGTTGAACCTTATGGATGGATCCACCATAACAGTTTTCCGGCACCATAATGCAGACAGCACTTCGCTTGTCAGCGATGATATCAATTGCCTTTCAGAAGATTCATCAGGAAACATATTGATCGGTACTCAACAGGGATTATCGGTGCTTCCGCAAAACAAAAGATCTTTTTTTTCAGTTTCGCTCCCGGAAGGTCTGTACGGGGATGCTAACTCCATTAACACTATAGTTGTTGACAAAGAAAACCGAGTATGGTGCAGCACAAAGAGCGGATTATTTCTTTATAATGAAAAAGATCATTCCTTCCGGCCTTTTTACATTACTTCCAAAGAGGGCAATAACAACATTTCACTCAGCAACAGGCTGACATGTATCATAAGCGACAGATCCGAAAATAAATTATGGATGTCCACAGCAGACGGCCTCTGGTCTTTTGACCTGGACAATTTCAGTTTCAAAAAGGAGATCAGCGCTCTGAATGAAAAAAATTACAAAGAATTATATACCTGCGTTTTTCAAAGCCATGACGGAAAAATATGGGCAGGAAGCTGGGGAAACGGGTTGGAACAATTTGACAAACTTACCGGGAAGGTCATTCACTATTCTTTTTTGCCGGAGTTTCCTGAAGTTGTCAGGTATATCCGGGAAGCGCAGCAGCCAGATGGTAAACAGGTTTTATGGCTTGATGGCCATTTGTCTGCTTTTGACCCTGCTGCACAGCAGTTTTTTCATTTTAGCATGAAATCCCAAAGCGGAAGTATTCCCGATCTCCTCCCCTGCTTCCGATCAGATGATGGCTGGCTCTGGCTGGCTTCTTCATCCGGTCTATACATTTACAACCCTGACCGGCAGTTTTTTCAACATCATTTTTTCCATGAGAATATCACATCCCAGAATGTAGTGTTTGCGGAATGGAAACATTCCTTGCTTGTTGGCGGAGGGCCAGGAAATTTTTTAAAACTTTACGATGACCATTGGAAAATGATAAAAGATTTTGGTTCTTTATGCAATCTTGCCGCCGCAAAAGGCACTACCGGTTCAGATCCGATATTATTAAGCCTTCTCATTCAAAACAACACAAATTTCTGGATGGGAACGAGTGAAGGATTTGCAAAATTCAATACGGAAAAAGATCACACAGACTGGTACTTCCATAATAAAGATGACAGTACTACACTACCGAGGAATTTCATCACAAATTTCTTTAGGGCTTCAGACAATAGATTCTGGATTTTCCCATGGAGAGAAGGGATCTGGACCTTTGACACGGCTACAGGCAAATTCAAAAAAATATGGGACCATTTTCTCACCATTGCAGGTAAGCCCAAAAAACTTGTCATTGCAAACGCAGCGGAAGACAAAAGAGGAAATATATGGTTCGCCGATCTTGATGAAGGAATTATTTTATATAATAAAAAGAGCGGAACATTTTCAAAACCTTTTATAAAACAGATCGGTGAAATGGAATCTGCAGGATCCGTTTTTTATAAAAACGGTTTCTTATACAGTTCTGTACCAACCGCGATTTTAAAGTGGGATGAAACGGACAGGAAGTTAAAGATCATTGAGCTGCCACCGGAAATGAACAAACAGATCTACAGTCTTTGCCCGGATAGCACCGGGAACTGGTGGATCCTCACCAAGAACGGTTTGGTGGTGTACAATGAAACGGCAGGATCATTCCGGCGATTCACAACGGCAGACGGGTTGATAAATAATGATATGTCCGGCACTTTATTCTGCCGCAGCGACGGAACCATGGTTTACGGAAACAATGACTATATAACGACTTTTAATCCCGGTAAATTTTTAACAGCCATAGCAAAAGTTCCTGCGGTGCAACTGAGAGAGATTCTTTCGAATGAAACGCCGGTACCATGGGACGGGAAAAATACATTACGTTTTAATTCTCATATCCGGAACATAATTTTTCGCTGGGCTTTGCCGGATTTCTCCGGTCCCCTGCACAACGAATACTTTTGCAAATTGCAGGGCATTGATTCGGGATGGAGATATATAGGCAACAGCGGGGAGGTGCAATACGCCAATCTTTCCCCGGGAGAATATTCTGTGCAATTAAAAGCAGCCAGCGCCAATGGCGTGTTTTCATCCGATATTATTACTATACCTTTTGAAATATTAGCACCATTCTGGAAAACATCGTGGTTCATAACACTTGTTTTTCTTTCAATTGTCTCTGTATCGGGCCTGGTAGCCCGTTACATTTCTCACAGAAACTTAAAAGAAAAATTACTGGAATTGGAAAAAGTCCAGGCAGTGGAAAAAGAGCGAAACCGCATCAGCCGGGATATGCACGATGACCTGGGAAGCGGCTTGACAAAAATTGCCATTATGAGTGAAGTGGTAAAAAAACAAATCAATGATCCGGAAAAGGCAAAACAACAACTGGAAAATATTTCCGAATCTTCAAGAGAATTAGTGGACAACCTGCAGGATATCATCTGGGTTTTAAATCCAAAGAATGATACATTGGAAAGCCTGGCTTCATATATCCGGGAATACTGCCTGAAGTTTTTTGAACCTTTTAAGATCGAAACACAATTCGTTTTTCCTGAAAAATTCCCGTTGATCAGGCTATCCGAAGAAACCAGGAGGAATATTTTTTTGACGGTAAAAGAATCTTTCAATAACATCGGTAAACACGCCTGGTGTGATACAGTAAATCTCGCTATCGGAATCACGGATAATTGTATTGAATTAACTATAAAAGATGACGGAAAAGGATTTGATGTCAATCATACCAGGGAATTTGGAAACGGGCTGAGCAATATGAAAAACAGGATTCAACAGATAGGCGGAGAATACGAAATAATGTCCGTGCCGGGAAACGGAACGGAAACAAAGATCAGGATGCCTGTCTAACACTTTTTTGTGATTAGATTTTGACAATGCAATAACTACATTTGAAAAAATGATACGTGTTGTCATCATAGACGATATAAAAGAGATCCGTGAGGGGCTGCAAATCCTTATTGACTCAAGTGAAGGATTCAGTTGTCAAAAAACATTTGCAACCGGAGAGCTGGCTATCGAAGAACTTCCCGCTTTATCACCCGATGTAGTACTGATGGATATCAACCTGCCCGGCTTAAACGGGATTGAATCTGTAAAAAAATTAAAAGGACTTTGCCCACAGGTGCAATTCATCATGAGTACCGTGTATGAAGATGATGAAAATATTTTTGAATCGCTGAAAGCAGGCGCCAGCGGTTATCTGCTGAAAAAAACGGCTCCGTCAAAAATTCTGGATGCAATCGTTGAAGTATATAATGGCGGTTCACCCATGAGCGGTCAAATTGCACGTAAAGTAATTGCTTCATTTCAAAAAAAGAATTCTATTGATGAAACGGAAATCCTCACCCCGAAAGAAAAAGAAGTGCTTAAAGCACTTGCCAAAGGCCTGCGTTACAAAGAAATTGCCGATGAAATGAAAGTCAGTATGGAAACCATCCGCAGCCATGCCAGGAATATTTATGAAAAATTGCAGGTTCAGAGCAGAACGGAAGCCCTTAATAAAGTGTATGGAAGATAGATCCAGCCTTCTTCCGATCTTCTCCTTCGGATAAAAAGCTGACTGGGTTTAACCGCAAAGAGCGCAAGCTTCCGCAAAGTAAGAAAGGAGCACCATTTAAAGCCGGTTCTTTGTATTCCCTTTGCGCATTCCCTTTGCGAGCTTTGCGGTAAAATTTAATAGCTCTTGAGATAATATTTTCTCCTTCAGATAAAAAGATGATCAGGTTTAACCGCTAAGAACGCAAAGATCCCGCAAAGTAAAAAAGGGAGTACCATTAAAAGTCGCTTCTTTATATTCCCTTTGCGTATTTCCTTTGTGGACTTTGCGGTAAAATTTAATAACTCTTGAGATAACATCATTCGAAGTAAAAGCCGCTTTGGTTTAACCGCTAAGGACGCAGAGATCCCGCAAAGTAAAAAAAGTGAGTGCCATTTAAAACCGCTTCTTTGTATTCCCTTTGCGTATTTCCTTTGCGGGCTTTGCAGTAAAATTCAAACAGCTCTTATTCACCCAAAAAGATTGCATATCAGAATATTTACCTGCAATTGATGCTTTGTTTGAGGGCGATCCCTCCGGCGGGGTTGTGAATGCCCTTCTCACACTTTTTTGTGATTGACTTGCCTTGCTGAAAGAGCCAACTTTATGCAAAACTATTTTATATGAAAAAGTTGCTCTCTCTCTTGCTGGTTTTATCGTTGTGTTCAGCTGCCGTAAATGGCCAAATTTTAAAGAAGCTGAAAGACAAGATCAAAGACAAGACCAATCAGAGAGTTGACCAGAAAGAAGACCAGGCAATAGACAAAACATTAGACAATGCTGATCCTACTAAGAAAAAAGATAACTCCGATAATAAATCAAATACCGGTGATAATAAGAATGAAACTGCCGCTACAAGCAATAACATAACTGGTTCTCCAAGCTTTAAAACATATCAGAACTATGATTTTGTTCCCGGCGATAATGTATTGTTTGAAGATCATTTTGCAGATGACCAGGACGGGGAATTTCCTGCACATTGGGATTTGGAAAAAGGCCAAGCTACATTGAACAAAGTAAATGGAGTGGAGGCTATGTCAATTACCGAGGGAAATTATGCTAAAGTTACCCCTCGAATGAAAACCAATTCTTACCTCACTGATCCTTTCACTGTGGAGTGCGATTATTTAGTAGTAAATGGCGGAGCTTATGGAATAAATATTTTTTTTGAAACTAAAAATGCAAAAGGAGAAGACAATGAAGTTCACATCTACTTTGGTCAACATGGCTCAGTAGGCACCGGGTATTTCACCAGGGAATTCAGCGCTGACTACCCAGATAAAGCAGCAACAGGGAATGATTTTTATAATAAATGGCATCACGCTGCCATTATTTATAAAAACAAGCAAATGAAATGCTACCTGGACCAGTATAGAGTGCTAGTGATTCCCAATATTGATTTCACTCCGCTCTCGGTTAAAGTTGGCGGCATAGGCGACCAGGAGAAACCAATCCTCTTTACCAATTTCAGAATTGCCTCCGGAGGCAATATGAATATGATCGGAAAGAAATTTACCGAAACAAAAATCGTCACTCATGGGATCAATTTTGACATTGACAAAGCCACCATTAAACCGGAAAGCATGGGAACGCTGAACATGATTGTAAAAGTAATGACCGATAATCCCGACCTGAAATTTGAAGTAGATGGCCATACTGATAATACCGGAGCCGCTGCACACAATCTCACTTTATCACAACAACGGGCAGATGCTGTGAGAGATCAATTGGTCAAACTGGGTATTGATGCTTCGAGGCTGACCTCAAAAGGTTTTGGAGATACCAAACCAATCAGCGACAACAACACATTGGAAGGAAGGGCTAATAACCGGAGAGTGGAGTTCGTGAAAATGTAATAACACTAAAAAACATTTTTGTTGTTTTTCTTAAAGTCAAAGTTGAAATATGAAAATAAAAATTATCCTGGCAATAATATCATTGTTATATGCAGAAATTTCCATTCATGCGCAAAAGGCGCTACCCATAACGCTAAATGCATTGTTGGCAAGAGTCCATTCACCCGTTAGTTCACAAGAAAGTTTTCAATTGTGTACAAAAGAAACAGATACCGCCAGCGGGCTTATTTCTGTTAAAGATGCAGGTGCTGAAGTAAATGGATTGCAGCAAACTGTGGCCAACGACATGACTCAATTAAGTACAGCCACTATGAGTAGTTCTTACAGTAGCACGTCAACTTCTATGCCCACGGCAGAACAAATGGAACAAATGAAAAACATGACACCGGACCAGGCAATGAAGATGGCTAAGCAGCAGCCCAATAATGCCAGCCAGACAAACAATAAATCTCTGATGCAGGAATTTGGTAAAGCGGAAGATGCCGGGATGAAAATAAATTTACTTATTAATGAATTAAGCACAAAGGTTTCGCAATTGAGTGGCGAATTGCAGCAAGAGCTAAGTAAAGTAAAACTTACAGGAAGCTGCGAAGAATATAAAGTTCAGGGCGCCGATATTGCTTTACCAAAATGCAGTTGCGTAAAAAATAAATATTTTACTTTTCACACCCAAAGAGTGGCAGCAGCAGATCAGTATTTGCAAAAACTGAATGCGCTATTCCAAAAATATTTTCCAGATATAAAAAATGATCTCGCTGTAATTGACAAAGCAGAAAGCGATAGCCAATATGGAGATGCGCTTACTATACCGGTTTATAAACAAAGGGCCGTTACGTTACAGCAACAGGCTCTTGGCTCAATGGCACCAATACTTGGGATGGTAAGCAATGCTATTAAAGATACAGCCAAAGAATACGCAGATGTAACGAATATTACCAACGGTCATTTACCCGAACCATGTCAATAATTTTTGAAAGATCATTGGTACAATCCATGAATTTGTTTTTGTATCAAAGGGAAATTAAAATATTTTCCAATGCAGCTTAAGCTTATTCCTTTTTTGTTGTTCCTTACTGTTAAATGTATAGCCCAGGATTTACCCTGCACTTATTTTCCTGCTCCCTGCCCTAATGAAACAGATTTATCCCGGGCAAACGATTGGACCGACCGGATGAAAGATAATATAGCATTAGAACAGGAATTGAAGTTTGAGAAAAAAATGTCCCAGGAAACAAATCGTATTCTTCAATCCATGGCGAAACTAAACAACTGGCAGTTATATGAAGTTTCAGAATCTGCTTATGACGGGCCGCCCTTTATATTTATCAGTTATGATGATTGGGAAAAAACGCCTTATGAGAAAAGACCTCCCCGATCTTATAACATCACTTACCTGATAGTAGTGAACAACGATTCCTTAATCGCCTGGAGAAACTGGTTTGCTGATTTTAAAATTAAAATGCAAAATGGCGCCGATGATTATATCAATCAAATGAAATCAGTTGATCAAAATCCGTTGTTAAAAACTTACAGTGATTCAGCCAACTATTATGCACAACAAATGGCAAATTATATCCAAAATCATCAGCAGCAATATATGCAGGATCTGCAAGCCGATAATAAAAAAGGAATTCAAAACTATGAGAGTGGTTTAAAAAAAATTCAAAACAAACAAGATTTGTACATCAAAAAAAGTAATGACCTGCAGGAAAAACTTTCAGCGGATCCCGGTCAGTCTATAAAAAATTTGCAGACGGAACAAGCCAACCAGATCGCAGCGTTTGCCGGAAGTTCCCTTGTACTCGTTCGTTTCCTCATCAATCCTTATATCGTGAAATCAGGACTGGAAGATGGTGATCAACATTCCCTCCTCCCCCAATATTCTTTTAAAGTTCCCGGCGCATCTTATGCCGGTTTATTGATCAACAAAACGTTGCCGGATTTGAATTCGTATAAATTAAACAGCGATGAAGTGTTTAATAATCCAGCATCCATCGCAACGATAATGTTTGGCAGCTTTCAGCCCAAAGATGGATATAACAATTATCGCCCATCATTCGAAAAAAGTTTTAACAATAAGATCGCCGTAATTGGTTCAGCCAGGCAACTGAAATGTGATGTGCTGCAAAATTTAGCGGTACAATTAGAAGGCAGGCCGGATAAGATTAATGCGGTGATCAGTAAAATCAACTGGAGTGAAATTAATTCAATGATAGGAAAATAATTTTCAAATAAGCCGAAAATGACTTCTTCAAAAACCCTGCTGCCCTTTTTATTGATCAGCCAGATGATAATATCATCAGCCTATTCTCAAAGTCTCCTTAATAAAAAAGATACATCTTCCCAACAAAGCAATTTTCTTTGGTTTACCGGTTATTGGAAATCAAAAAATGTTTTTGCAACTAAAAGCTATACGGATTCGACCGAAGGTGGAATGATATACAGTGTTGGTGGGGGCGGCAGCAATATTACCGTAACCAATGATGGACAGGCACATTTATCTTCTGCACAGGCAGATGAATGGAATAAAAAAATTGATGACGGATTAAATAATTTAAAAAAATTCGAAGATCAGTTGAATGCTCCTGACAACACCATGAATCAATGGGGGAATCATTTAGCTGAAGTGGTGGTACCGGAACTGGAAGATCTGAAACAAAATTGGCAGGAAGAAAAAATCAACACCAAAACTGACATATTAAATCCCGATAGCAAAGAACAGCAGCAAGCAAATGCCTTTCAAAAATTTGCCAGCAGCCTTACAACCTGGTGCAATGAGACAAAACCAAAATATGATGCAATCATATCTTTTTACCAGGCACATAAAAAGGATAAAGAATCAGATTTACAAAATCCTGCTCCTCCTGAATTCGACTATCAATGCATCGCCTGCGATACCAACTTAGCAAAGCAGCATGATCAACAAACAGATGATTATGTAGAAAAGTTTTTTAAACCTGAAGCTGATTTGATGCGGGATGCATTGGAAATTGAAAGAAATCTTATGCTCCTTGGCGTGGGCGAAGATTTTACAGGAACTGCAGCTAATGTTTCTATGGATAATGACATGGCAGAAGAGATAAGTAAAGACTTTAGCAAAAAACAGAACGGCGCTTGTTCTTATATTGACGATTACCAATTAAATAAAGCCATTCATTTCCTGGCACAACGAATGTATGCCCGTGCAAAAAAACTTTTTAAAGATTATAAAAATAATATGAAAACAGCGCCAACGGTAATCGCAACACTTTTAAAAGCCACGAGAAATATAATGCTGATGGGATTCAAAGCTGATGAGGATGGAAACTTGGCAGAATGTGCAGCGCTGATTGAAAAAGTTCTTGAATATTACTCTAATAAATTATTCCAGGAGCATGACTGGTCGCAGTTAGCCAATATTCCATTTTTAATAGGGCTTGAAAGACAACGCCAATTGTTGGGAAGCCCTGAATCAGATCTTTTGCAAAAACTTATTAAGCTGTTAAACGGTTTTCATTTGCAAATTGAAATGGATGTAAAGCTGGGAAGAAATAATGGTTATGTCCTTGCTCATCTGAAAGGCGAAGAAAAAATTGCTCCTGAGTTTGATTATGTAAATGACACTTGCTATAGATGGGTGTTGGTTGATGGAGTTGATCCTATTGGTTTTCCAAAGAAAAAAAATTCACAGCAAATAGAATGTGATTTACTGACCAACGAAATTGTAGCGCCGGGGCCCCGCCCCGAATATATCGGCACCAGGAAGTATTACACGATGATGTATGGATTGAAAATGGATTATTGTCACCCGGGGCAGGATAGTATTTTTCTTTCCAATTTTATTCCGGTTCCTAATGCTATGGCAGGTAAATGGCGAATACCGGGAAGCCCGCCCATTGCCCTTCAGATAAATGGCACCGACGGAGTTTTCCGTGATATAAAAAAAATGAAGGAAATGGTAAACTCGGGAGAAGCTAAAAAAGGTGCAGAAGAAATGAAGGCCCAAGGGGAAAAACTGATTGCGCAAATGAAATCATTACAACAGCAAATGGGGAATGGTCATAACGCAACTAACCTTGCTGCGATACAAAAAATGCAGGACCTCGCCAGCAAGAGTATGAGTCTTGGAGAAACCACCGGGCTTGCTCCCGCCCTTTATATTGATTTCCCATTGCAGATACAAAATAATAATATCGTTTTGGTGGCGCATGATGAGAAGGATAAGCGTTTTGATGCTAAAAAAATAAACCCGAAGGAAGCGCCAGCCATTGTTTACGGGTATTATTCGGTGAAAGTGATTTACAAACCGGACAATAAATAATAATGAAGCCACTTTAATTTTTGCCACAGCTTATGGTCAGATAACTTTTTTAGACCAATAATTTAATTCTATATGCCAGCTAAAAAAAAATTCTCAATACATATTTATTTATGCAAACCACATAAAGAAAAATTCATTATACTTAGCCTCCTGTTATTGCTTTTTATAAATAGCCATTCTCAAAACATCTCCAACTATTTCCTAATGCCCGCCTATTCTTCCATTATACCCGTAGATGAGCAAATGAATATTGGAATTTACTGGTTCGGCGACGACAATAAACTTCATGAAGGCAGAAACTCTTTTTCCAAAAATCAATTGCCTGAATGGACCGTCAACGGCCAGCCCTGGACAAACCAGAATCCGGCAAACGGAAAATTATCTGTTGGTCTTGGTTCAGACCATGCCACCTATACCGCTCCTCCAAAAATTCCGGCCACAAACCCCGTGGTGATTGCAGTAAGATTTCAGGCATCGGATACCAGTAAAGAAATAGTTACACTTATTTGCAGTGTAACTATTGTTGATCCCGGCAATAAATGGTACGTTTCATTTACATATTCCGGTTCAAATATTAGTTCTGATAAATCTGCCACTGAAGAACGAACAAGCAGCAAACAGATCACCGGATCCGCATCCATGCTGATCAAAGGGACACCTCCCGATAAAGACGGGCATGTTACCATCAACACTTCGGAAGGAGATACTATTGCTTCTTATTCTTCATCAGGCCGGTGGACAGAAGGTATTCTTGAAATATCGAAAGATGTAAACGGCGTTATAATTGAAAAAACTATCCGCAATCATTCAGGGCAACCCACAAAAGATAAAACGGGAATTGAATTTGAATATGACCCTGCTCCCGGCGGCATAAAAGGACTCACTGGCGCAGGGCTTGATTATTCAGGCAGTGGCAAAGATTTGTTCTATGTTAGGGATAATAACAACCGCCTTATAAAAAAAGACGAAGCTGATGGAGTTTTTACAACCAATATACTTTTAGGTCATGACAGAGATGTTCTCAAAAAAACTAAGGATGGCTTTACGATAGATTATATTGAAAAAAAAGATACCAGCTATACCGATGCCTTAGGATCGGTTCATCAGGCTTCATCTGATATTAAATACCATGTTATCATTTCACGAAAAGCTAATCACCGGGTTTCGTTGAATCAAAAAAGAGCGGTATAACTTCTCTACCCTATCTTCCCATCCATCATGTGCAGCACCCGGTCGCTTAGTGTGGCCAGTTCTTCATTGTGTGTAACGATCAGGAATGTCTGATTATACTGTTTGCGCAGATCAAAAAATAACTGATGCAATTCTTTTGCATTGGCAGAATCGAGGTTGCCGGTAGGTTCATCGGCAAATATAATGTCCGGGTTATTTATTAATGACCTGGCGACAGCAACCCGTTGCTGTTCCCCGCCACTCAATTGGCTGGGTTTATTTTCCAATCTTTCCTTTAATCCAAGCACCTCCAATAATTCCTCTGCTTTAACTTCAACCTCTTTCTTCTTCCTCCCCGCCAGCCAGCCCGGGATGCATACATTTTCCAATGCGTTGAACTCCGGCAGCAGGTGATGAAACTGAAATACAAAACCAATATGACGGTTACGGAATGCTGCCAGTTTTTTTCCTTCCAGCGAATTCAGCTCCATACCATTCATGGTAATGGTGCCCATATCCGCTTTATCCAGGGTGCCCAGGATATGAAGTAATGTACTCTTACCGGATCCGGAAGGGCCTGCAATGGCAATCACTTCACCTTTTTGGACATCAATATTGACACCTTTAAGCACTTCAACAGCGCCGTACCTTTTATAAATGTTTTTGCCAGATAACATATTTTATATATCCGTTTCTGTCATGAATTACTCTTGCCGGCACGAAATTGACGCAAACCTAACCTTTATTCAAAAAACATGAGCTACCGGTTAAAATTAAATAAGAATCTGCCTGGTTCCGGCTACACAATTTGCAATTTGGAAAATTCATTAATACAACTACATTTGCGGAAAATTTGGGGTACCTGTACCCGCTAAAAACCTTAATTCCTTAAAATAAACCCTTCAAAAGATGTTTTGGACACTAGAATTAGCATCCTACCTTGAAGATGCACCCTGGCCGGCCACCAAAGATGAGTTGATTGACTATTCTATCCGCAGCGGCGCCCCTATTGAGGTAGTAGAGAACCTGCAGGAACTCGAAGATGAAGGAGATGTGTACGAGACTATCGAAGATATCTGGCCCGACTATCCCACCCAGGATGATTTTCTTTTCAACGAAGACGAATATTGAATCCCTTTTTACTCAGAAAGGAAACTCAGACCGGGAACTCTTTTTTTTCCAGGCATTTATATTCAAAGCCTTTTTAATGGCTCTTAATTATTATCCTTACCTGCATCATCTATTCCATTCAACAATGGAAGATTGAATTTGATTTGTTCTCTTTAATGTGCCGGGGGTTCCATCTTTTCTATCACCGCACCGGTTACTCCCGTAAATGAAAATCCACCGTCATGAAAAAGATTCTGCATGGTCACCATGCGGGTATAATCACTGAACATAAGTGTAATATAATTGGCACAATCATCGCCGCTGGCATTTCCCAAAGGACTCATCTTTTCTGCATAAGAAATAAAACCATCAAATCCTTTCACTCCGCTACCTGCCGTAGTTCTTGTTGGTGATTGGGAGATTGTATTCACCCTTACCTTTTTCTTTTGTCCATAATAATATCCAAACATCCTTGTTACACTTTCCAGCAAAGCTTTGGCATCCGCCATTTCATTATAATCCGGGAAAACCCTCTGTGCCGCGATATAGGTTAAAGCCACCACACTACCCCACTCATTCAACGCATCCATTTCCCAGGCAGTGCGCAACACTTTGTGCAGGCTCATGGCGGAGATATCCAGCGTTTTCTGGTTCCATTCATAGTTCATCTCCGTATAATGTTTGCCTTTACGTACATTCAGGCTCATGCCTATGGAATGAAGAATAAAATCAAAACTCCCGCCAAAATGTTTCATCGAACCATCAAAGAGGTTTTTGAGATCTTCCATATTGGTCACATCGGCGCCAATGACAGGGGCCTTCACTGCATCAGCCAATTTGTTGATCTCTCCCATTCTCAATGCAACCGGAGCATTGGTCAATACAAGCCGGGCGCCTTCTTCATGACATTTCAATGCAGTCTTCCAGGCAATGGACTTTTCATCCAGCGCTCCGAAGATGATACCTTTTTTCCCTTTCAGTAAACTATTGCTCATAAAAGAATATTTATCGTAAAAATAAGAAGTTATTTCCAAGCACAGGGAGTGCCATAGTTTTGAACTGTGACCTCATAATACTAAGTACCCGGAAAAATGGTTTTAATAGCCAGTACCAATAAAAAAGTATAAATAAAGATAAATGTAAAGCCTGAAAACAGATACAATATCAGCCTTGCAAGTGACTTTCGGGGTTGAATGATTTTCTGTAAATATTTATTAAAAACATAAGCCGGGAAAAGTGAAACCAGGACAATGAATAATATCAGGAGTGTCTTCCATTTCATTATATTTCAATTTTAAATCTATAATACATTTCAAATACTTTGCCTTGTATGGATATAAAACCTTTCGCCGGTGATGAGGGGTAGCAGGGAACTTTAATTTCGTAACATCTCTCTTGCATTTTCCAAAGCGGCAGCAGTGGGTTTTTCACCACTCAGCATTTTGGCAACAGCTGTAATACGCTCTTCAGTGGTCAACTGCCTGATATTTGTCTTTACGGAATCTTTTACGATTTCTTTGTAAACAAGAAAATGGGCATCGGCTTTCCCGGCTATTTGGGGTTGATGCGTAATGCAGATCACCTGCCTCTTAGTTGCAATATCTTTCATGATAATTCCAACCTGCCTTGCAGCTTCACCGGATATGCCGGAATCAATTTCATCAAATATCATCGTAGGCAGGTCAATGGATTTTGCCACTAATGATTTGATGCAAAGCATCAAGCGGCTCAGCTCACCACCACTGGCAATTTTCCGAACAGGTTGAAAAGAAATATTTTTATCATCTGCCCCTGCCGGAAGGTTGGCATTGAAAAGGAATTCGACCTTGTCAAAACCAAAAGGATTCAATTCCTCAACTTTATTCTCAACCTTCAGCCTTGCATTGGGCATACCTACCTGTGTCAGCAGCTTATCTGCTTTATCCTCCAGCGGTTTGATTTGCCTTTTTCTCCCTTCCGAAATTTTCCCGGCAAGTTTTTTTGCTTCATCATAATATCTGCCTGCTTCCCTTTCTTTTTGTTGTATGGATTCATCAATGTTCAAAACAGCCTGGAGTTTTTCTTCTAACTGAGCTTGTATGACAAGCAAATCGTTAGTGGTCTTTGCGCCATGTTTTTTCAATAATTTATACCCGGCAGAAAGCCGGTCATTTAATAGCTGAATTTTTTCAGGGTCATAATTGATATGATCGCTGATACGGCCTGCTTCACCGGCAATGTCCTGTAACTCGATCTGTGCCGACTGGATTCGTTGAATAAGCGCTGCCATGTCCGGATGAAAAAATGAAAAAGGAAGCAGTTGATTAGAAAGAATCTTCAGCTGCTGTACAAGAGGAGCATCGCCTTCTTCAAGATCAAAGTAAACTTTGGTTAAAACAGTTTTTATTCCTTCTGCATTGTTCATTATTTTAAGCTGCGCATCTATATTCTCCAGTTCATTTTCCCTGAGAGCGGCTTCCTCCAGTTCCTTAAACTGAAACCGGTTGTAATCAGCTTCTTTATCAAATTGCTGCTTCCGTGTTTTCAATTCTTCCGCTTCTTTTTTTGTTTCCATCCATTGCCGGAATATCTTCCGGTATTCATTCACCAGATCAGCATGTCCTGCCAGGGCATCTAAAATTTCTCTTTGAAAATCTGATTCGCCCAATTGTAATGAATCGAACTGTTGATGAAGATCCACCAGCAGGTCGCTTAACTGCTGCAGTAGATCAAGTGTTACCGGCGTGTCATTTATAAAAGCCCTTGACTTTCCATTGACACCAATTTCACGCCGGATGATCAGTTCATCACTGTCATCCTGATAGCTGTCCGGATCATTTTTCTCAAGAAATCTTTTAACCTCTTTTTTATCCTTTACAGAAAACAATCCTTCCACCACACATTTTTTATTTTTATTCACCAGTACAGAAGTGTCGGCTCTTTCCCCTAAGATCAAAGCCAATGCTCCAACTATAATGGATTTACCGGCGCCTGTTTCCCCGGTAATGATATTTAGTTTAGGGGAGAAATCAATGGTCAGTTCGTCAATGATCGCATAATTCTGTATGGAAAGTTGCTGCAGCATCCGTGACTGCAATATAAAATAAAAAACCGCCCGCCTGAATCACAAGGAAAACAATTTCCATAACCCACCTTATTCTCTGTGCTAAAAAATTACTGATTGGATAGCCGGGCAGTGATCGTAAAAGGTTTGTTACCCGGCTTCTGAAAATTATTATATTCCTGCAAAGCCAGGTGATAAAGAGGCTGCTGTTAATTCTTCAGCACTTCCCTTGATATTACGATTTTCTGGATTTCTGAAGTGCCTTCTCCGATGGTGCAGAGTTTAGCATCACGGTAATGTTTTTCTACAGGGAAATCTTTGGTATATCCATACCCGCCAAAGATCTGGACGGCATCCGTTGCCACTTTCACTGCCACTTCGCTGGCATAGTATTTTGCCATTGCAGAAAATTTAGTCACCGCTTCTCCCCGCACTTTCAGATCACAGGCCTGCAAAACAAGCAACTCTGCAGCCTGTATTTCGGTAGCCATATCGGCCAGCTTGAAAGATATTGCCTGGAAATTTGAAATAGGCTGATCGAACTGGTAGCGTTCTTTTGAATAATGCAATGCAGCTTCATAAGCTCCTTTGGCAATGCCAAGTGAAAGAGATGCAATGGAAATTCTTCCGCCATCAAGCACCTTCAATGCCTGTTTGAATCCATCTCCCACATTTCCCAAACGATTTGCATCCGGTATGCGGCAATTGTCAAATATCATCTCTGCTGTTTCGCTGGCACGCATACCCAATTTATTTTCCTTCTTTCCACCGCTGAAGCCTTTGGTACCTCTTTCTACTATAAAAGCAGTTGCATTATGTTTCGCTCCGGGTTCACCCGTTCTGCAGATCACCACGGCTACATCTCCGCTTTTCCCGTGAGTGATCCAGTTCTTTGTTCCGTTGATGATCCAATCATCGCCGTCTTTCACTGCAATGCAACTCATATTGCCTGCATCACTTCCTGTATTCGGCTCTGTCAACCCCCATGCTCCTATCCATTCAGCAGTAGCCAGTTTAGGCAGGTATTTCTTTTTCTGACCGTCATTTCCAAAAGTCATAATATGCCCGGTACACAAGGAATTATGCGCCGCCACGCTTAAGCCGATAGATCCACAGGCTTTTGCTATTTCTTCAATGATCACTTTGTATTCAAAATAGCCAAGCCCTGCGCCACCATACTCTTCAGGCACCAGCACTCCCATCAAACCCAGTTTTCCCATCTCTTTAAATACATGCAAGGGAAATTCCTGTTTTTCATCCCATTCCATCACATGAGGTATGATATACTGCTGTGCAAAATCACGGGCAGTGATCGCCACCTGCCCTGTCAGTTCAGAAGTTTGAAAATTCATAGAGAGTTCGTCATTGATTATCGTTTACAAAAAAAAAACTATTCGTTATTAAATAAGTTTTTAAAGCCACAACACCTCCCCCTGGCACGAAGTAACACAATATTGACTTTATAAAAATTCTTTTCAGGCTGCAAAAAAATCTGCGATTTAATAAATAATTTCTTACTCAAACCAATACGTTACTTAAAAGAGTGCCATCCGGTGCAGAGCCGGATGGCACCAGTCACCTTGTGAAAAATTATGGCAGGCAACTGTCGCAAAACCGTTAAAGGCAGTGCAAGTTACATAATTTTTTAATTTACTAACAGATGTTAGCATAACTCTTTTCGACGTACCTATAATTCTAATACCATCCTGTCATACGCAAGGTGGATGGAATCGGGAAGTTCGCTTTCTACTTCCGCATGCTTCCCCATCTGGTGAGAAACATGAGTGAAGTAGGTTTCACGGGGATTTAATTCCTGCGACAGTTCAATGGCCTGCTTCAGGTTAAAATGAGAAACATGTTCTTTTTTCCGGAGTGCATTCAATACCAGCACTTCTGTTCCCATAATTTTTTCCTTTTCTTTATCCTCTATCCTGTTTGCATCAGTTATATATGTGAATTTACCGAAGCGAAATCCCATCACGGGCATTTTCAAATGCCAGGTCATAACAGGAGTGACCGGTATATCTCCTACCGTAAAGGGCGTTAAACTGATTGTATGCAGTTCAATCTCCGGGATACCGGGATATTTTGTATCTGAAAAGGCGTAATAAAAATCCCTGCGTATGGCTTCTTCCGTCAATGAATTTGCATAGACAGGCATTTGTTTCTTATTGAAAAAATTGAAAGCACGGATATCATCCAGCCCGGCAATATGATCTTTATGCGGATGGGTGATCAGTGCGGCATCCAGTTTATGAATATTTTCCCGGAGCATCTGGTAGCGGAAATCGGGCCCGGTATCAACTATTAAAGTAGTGGAAGCAGATTGCACCAGGATGCTTGAACGTAACCGTTTGTCTTTTTTATCTGCAGAAGTGCAGACTTCACAATCACATCCTATCATCGGTACGCCGGTGCTGGTGCCGGTGCCTAAAAAAATTATTTTCAGTCTGGGATAAGTCACCGGGCAAAAGTAAAGTGCATAACGTAGAATGAAAAATGTAAAAACTCACTGCTCGCCGTTGGACTGCGCCTCCAGTTTGGAGATGATATCCATATACAAACGCCTGGAATCATCAGAAAGCAGGTCCGTATTGAACTCCAGTTGCGGTATCAGCTCGAGTAAAGTATTGATGCGGCCTTCTACCTGGAGAAATTTATTCAATACAACTACTTTTTTATTTTCCAGGATGCAATAACCGCTTTGAAAAGTACCCCGTTCATAGCGCAGGATATAACCGGATTCTTCAACCAGTGCATTCAGTTTGTCAAGAGTGGATTGAGTGTACTTCATTTTTAAAATTATAAATTCAAAAGCCAAAAATAAAAATAATGACCGGGCTTGGGTTACAGTATTTATCAACAATCCCGGTTTGCTGTATTACTTTGAATTTCCCGTTGGGTTTTATTTACTCACCATCTTGATCACGGGCACGATCATTTCTTCCAGGCTAACGCCACCGTGCTGAAACGTATTACGGTAATAATTCACATAGTAATTATAATTGTTTGGGTAGCAGAGGTACCCGTCCTCTTTGGCAAAAATGAATGATGAATTAACAGTAGGCGAAGGTAGCCCGGCTACTCTCGGATCACGAAATGCCAGCACTTCTTTTGCTTCGTAATTCAGATTGCGCCCATGTTTATAGCGGAGGTTAGTGGTTGTCTGTTTATCACCCACAACTTTGTACGGGCTCTTTACCCTTACACTTCCATGATCTGTAGCTAATACCACTTTTATATTCTTATCGGCAATTTTTTTCAATGCCTGGTGAAGCGGTGAATGCTCAAACCATGATGCAGTGATGCTGCGGTAACTCATCTCATCACCTGCCAGTTCTTTCAGCACTTCCATTTCCGTACGGGCATGGCTGAGCATATCCACAAAATTGTACACGATCACGTTCAGATCATTGTTTAAAAGATTATGAATATTATTTACAAGGTCCAGGCCCGCCTGGTTATTCAATACTTTTGTGTAAGAAGTTTTCAGGTTTTCTTTTCCTAACCGTTTCAGTTGTGCTTTGAAGAATTTATCTTCAGACATATTCTTACCTCCTTCCTCATCATCATTTTTCCATTCTGCCGGAAAATTTTTCTCGATATCCACAGGCAGCATCCCAGCAAAGATGGCATTTCGGGCATATTGCGTAGCCGTAGGTAAAATGCTGTAAAAGCTGTCTTCTTCCTGTATGCGGAAACTTTCTGAAAAAATAGGTTGAATGGCCTTCCACTGATCGAAACGCAGGTTATCAATTAAAACAAAAAACAATGGCACGGCTTTTTCCACATGAGGCAACACTTTAAAACGAAACAACGTGTGGCTCATCACCGGGCCGTCTGTACTTCGCGGGCTAACCCATGAAGTATAGTTCCTGTAGACAAATTTGAAAAATTCTGTGTTTGCCTCACTTTTCTGGCTCTGCAAAACTTCCCGCATTTCGGGGCTGTCTGTTTTTGCCATTTCCAGTTCCCAATACACAAGTTTTTTATAAATATCCATCCACTCGTTATAATCGGGATTGCTGTTCAGCGCCATGAACAAGTTACGAAACTGCTGCTGATATGCGGTAGTGGTTTTCTCTGCAACCAATCGTTTATTATCAATGATTTTTTTTAAACTTAGTAAAACCTGGTTGGGATTCACCGGCTTGATCAGGTAATCGCTTATCTGCGAGCCAATCGCATCATCCATCAGGTTTTCCGTTTCATTTTTTGTAATCAGCACCACCGGCAGGGATTGGTTCACTTCCTTGATCTTTGCCAGTGTTTCCAGGCCGGTTATTCCGGGCATGGTCTCATCAAGCAATACCACATCCACCGGGTTTTCTTTCACAAAATCAATAGCATCAAATCCATTGGTGAATGTTTGCACTTCATACCCCTTTGCTTCCAGGAATAATTTCTGCGATTGCAGGCTTTCTATTTCATCATCTACCCAAAGAATTTTTGCTACTGCCATTCGGATTTTGATTTAAAATTTTCAACAGCGTTCAAATTTAGCTTTTTAAGCGCAGCTATAGTAGCTTTGCCGGTTACCTGTTACAGTTGTTTAACAAAAAACCAACAGCATGCCGTCAACCCGAAAGATCATCAACGATCCCGTATATGGATTTATCACCCTGGATCATCCGCTGATCCTGCAGATCATTTCACATCCCGTGTACCAGCGGCTGCGCAATATCCACCAGATGGCATTTGCTCATTTGGTTTATCCCGGCGCTGTTCATTCCAGGCTGCATCATTCACTTGGCGCTTACCACCTGATGTGCAGTGCACTGAATGAACTAAAAAGCAAAGGCACTGAGATCACTGATGAAGAAGAACTGAGTGCAAAGATCGCCATATTGCTGCATGATATCGGGCACGGACCCTTTTCCCATGCGCTGGAAAATGAGCTCATCCGCGGTATTTCCCACGAAGCAGTTTCTATCCTTATCATGAAAGTACTGAATGAAGAATTCAAAGGACAATTACAAATGGCCATAGACGTCTTCACCAATAATTATCCCAAGCATTTTTTACACCAGCTTATATCCGGCCAGTTGGATGTGGACCGTATGGACTATCTCACACGTGATAGTTTTTTTACCGGCGTAGCTGAAGGAGTGATTGGCTATGACCGGATCTTAAAAATGCTGACAGTGCATGAAGGCAACCTGATGGTGGAAGAAAAAGGTATTTATTCGATTGAAAAATTCTTAGTGTCCCGCCGCCTGATGTACTGGCAGGTATATTTGCACAAAACGGTTCTGAGTGCAGAAATGATGCTGGTAAAAATAATCCGCAGGGCAAAAGAACTCATCTCAAAAAAAATGCCGGCTAAAGCAGTTTCGGATGCCTTGAATTTCTTTTTACAGAATCAGAATGACAGTACCCCGATTGAAGAACATCTCGATACTTTTTGTCAACTGGATGATCACGATGTGATGGCTACCATAAAAAACTGGAGCCGTCATCCGGATAAAATTTTATCTGTATTATGCCGTTCCTTAGTGAACAGGAATTTGCTGAAAGTAAAATTGCAGGCAGAAGCGTTTGACCCGGTATGGGTGGCTGAAAAGAAAAAGGAAGCCGCATCCTCACTGAACCTATCTTTAGAAGATACGGATTACTTTGTTTTCACCGGAGTAGCCAGCAATACCACTTATGATCCCGGGGATGAACGTATCAATGTCCTGTTTAAAGACGGAACGATAAAAGATATTTCAGAAGTGGACAATGCGCTCATTCAGCGTAATCTTAGCAGCACTATTAAAAAACACTACATTTGTTACCTGAGAAACTGAGGTCTGAAGCCGGAAGCCTGAAGCCAGGAACCGGGCATCAATAATCATACATCCGGCATCTGACACCTGATATCAAAAAAATCTATGACTTTTACCGCCTCACAAATAACACTGCTGATCAATGGCAAAATAGAAGGCGATCCATCCGCCTCTGTACATTCCTTCGGGAAAATTGAAGAAGCAAAGGCCGGGCAGCTTGCTTTCCTGGCCAATCCGAAATATGAAGAACATATTTACCACACCAAAGCTTCTGTCATCATTATCAATCAAAGCCTGGAACTGAAACAACCCGTAGCGGCAACGCTGATACGTGTCCCCGACGCCTACACCGCCTTTGCCACATTGCTTACCAAATACCAGGAAATGATGACGCAGCAATTAACAGGTATCCAGCAACCTGTTTATATTTCCAAAACTGCGTCAACCGGGCAAAATATTTTTATCGGTGCATTTGCTTACCTCGGAGAACATACAAAAGTAGGCGACAACTCAAAAATTTTTCCCAACGTTTATCTTGGCGATAACGTAGTGATCGGCAACAACAGCATCATTCACCCCGGGGTAAAAATTTATCGTGATTGCAAAGTTGGCGATCATGTCACCATCCATGCCGGCACTGTGATCGGTGGCGATGGTTTTGGATTTGCACCACAAACAGACGGCAGTTTCAAAAAAGTTCCCCAGATAGGCAATGTGGTGATCGAAGACAATGTTGAGATAGGCGCCAACACTACGATAGACCGGGCTACCATCGGATCAACCATTATCAGGTCCGGTGCAAAACTGGACAACCTGATCCAGATAGCACACAATGTAGAAGTGGGAAGCAGTACCGTAATTGCAGCCCAGACAGGAATAAGCGGCAGCACCAAGATAGGTAAGGGAGTGATGATTGGCGGGCAGGCGGGAATTGTCGGACACCTGCATATTGGTGACGGAGCTAAAATAAATGCACAAAGCGGGGTAAGTAAATCTCTCGAAGCCGGGAAAGCAGTAACAGGCTCACCAGCCTATGATTACACTTCTGCCTTAAGAAGCCAGGCCATCAGCCGTAATCTTCCTGAAATGGAAAAGAGAATTGAAGAACTGGAAACTTTGATAAAGCAGTTGCTGAAAGAAAAGATATCCTAATCATTTTTATAAACGGCTTTTCATGAAAATCAGTGGATTCACGTTTGTCAGAAATGCAATTAAATACGATTATCCTGTAGTAGAATCCATTACTTCCATATTGCCCGTTGTGGATGAGTTCATTGTCAGCATAGGCAACAGCGAAGACAATACATTACAACTGATCGAATCCATTGCCTCTCCAAAAATAAAGATCACTCATTCCGTATGGGATGATACCATCCGGGCAGGAGGCAGGATATTAGCAGTTGAAACCGACAAAGCATTCTCTCATGTTTCACCTGACAGTGATTGGGCTTTTTACCTGCAGGCAGATGAAGTGGTGCACGAAAAATATCACGAAACCATTCTGAAGGAGGCAAAAAAATATCTTGACACACCGAAAGTGGAAGGTTTATTATTCAGGTACCTGCATTTTTACGGCACGTACGATTACATCGGTGATACAAGAAGATGGTACAACCGGGAAATAAGAATCATCCGCAATGACAAAAACATCCGTGCATACAGAGACGCCCAGGGTTTCCGTAAAAACAATCAGAAATTGAACGTAAAACTGATTGACGCATATATTTATCACTATGGCTGGGTAAAGGATCCGCAAAAACAAAAACATAAAATTGAAGACTCCCACATCTTTTGGAGTAATGACCAGCAGGCGCAGTTTCAAAAAGAACAACCGGAATTGTTCGACTACTTACAGGATGCAGATGTTCTGAAAAAATTTGAAGAAACACACCCTCAGGTGATGCAAAAAAGAATAGGGGAAAAAAACTGGGACATTCCATTTGACCTGTCAAGAAAAAAATTATCTTTTAAAGATTCTATCCTTTATTTTATTGAGAAAAAGACAGGGAAGCGTCTTTTTGATTACAAAAATTACCGCATCATCTGATTTTATCTGATTGGCTATCTTTGTCCGTCAAAAAACATTTCACCGGAATGACTCCAAATTTTAACCCGGATAAACAACATACACTCAGGTCTGAAGCTAAAATATCAGGAACCGGATTGCATACCGGCGTACTGGTAGATATGATCTTAAAACCCGCTAACCCCGGGTATGGATACCAGTTCCGGCGCATGGATCTGCCCGGCCAGCCAACAATCAAAGCGGACTGCGATCTTGTAACCGACACCAGCCGCGGCACAACCATTGGAACAAACGGAACCAAAGTAAGTACAGTAGAACACATACTGGCCGCATTGGTAGGAATGGGTATTGACAATTGCCTGATTGAATTGAACGGCCCCGAAGTACCGATCATGGATGGCAGTTCGGAACCTTTTGTTGATCTGATAGAAAATGCAGGCGTAGTGGAACAGGAAGCCAGTAAAACCTGGTATACGATAAATGAAAATATCCAGTTTTTTGATGATAAGAAAAAAGTGGAAATGACTGCCATACCTGCATCTGATTACCAGGTTACCACGCTGATAGATTTCAATTCCCCGGTGTTGGGCACCCAGCATGCGGGTTTAAAAACGATTGCTGATTTTAAAGACGAAATAGCGCCTTGCCGTACGTTTTGTTTCCTGCATGAATTGGAAATGCTCCTGGAAAATAACCTCATCAAAGGCGGTGATATAAACAATGCGATAGTGGTAGTGGACAAGCCAATGGAAGGATCTGACATGGATAAACTGAAAAAGATATTCGGTAAAGACAAGATCGAAGTGAAAAGTGAAGGATACCTGAACAATCTTGAATTGCGTTTTCCCAATGAGCCTGCCCGGCACAAATTATTGGATGTAGTAGGAGATCTTGCACTGGTAGGTTATCCTTTTAAAGCAAAGATCATTGCAAACCGCCCCGGGCATAGCAGCAATGTGGAGTTTGCAAAAAAGATCAAACAATACATCAAAAGGAACAAATACAATAAGGATGTTCCCGTGTATGATCCTGTACAGTCCCCTATATATGATCAGCAGTATATCGAAAAAAAACTGCCGCACCGGTATCCTTTTTTATTGGTCGATAAGATCATTGATCTCAGTGACACTTATATCGTGGGGGTAAAGAATGTCACGTTCAATGAATGGTTTTTCCAGGGGCATTTTCCGGGTAATCCTGTGATGCCCGGCGTATTACAGGTAGAAGCCCTGGCACAAACCGGAGGCATTCTTGCCATCAACCTCAGCGGCGAAGGCAACTACGACACTTATTTTCTGAAAATAGACAATTGCAAGTTCAAACAAATGGTAAGGCCCGGTGATACCCTTCTATTGAGAATGGAATTAATGGCCCCCATCCGCCGGGGCATTTGCGAAATGAAAGGAACGGTATATGTTGGGAACAAAATATGTACAGAAGCAGATCTTGTTGCCCAAATCGTAAAAAGATCATGATTGTTTTCTAACAAAGAAGGCCTTTTGTTTTCCCTGAATTTGCTGTGTAAAAAAGCCTGGAAACTGCATGACGTATCTTGGTGATCTTTTCCTCTTTTTTTAACTAAAAAGTGAAGAAAAAAGCATTGTCAAATTCCGGCAAAGAGCCTTTAATTATGTACATTTGCATACACAGTTTTTTTACAAATTAATGAGAGGATTTTCCCCTTTATGAGTTCAGAAATCAAAGAAAAAATCACTACTTCAAATATCAGTTACGGTGCAGATAGTATCCAGGTGCTGGAAGGCCTGGAAGCGGTTCGTAAGCGGCCGGCCATGTACATTGGTGATATCAGCGAAAAAGGATTACATCATTTGGTGTACGAAGTAGTGGACAATTCTATTGACGAAGCGCTGGCAGGGTATTGTAAAAATATTGTTGTCACCATCTATGAGGACAACTCAGTTTCAGTAGAAGATGATGGCAGGGGCATTCCTACAGGTATCATGCAGAAAGAAAAACGATCTGCACTGGAAGTGGTGATGACAATACTGCATGCCGGAGGTAAATTCGATAAAGGATCTTACAAAGTCTCCGGGGGTTTGCATGGTGTGGGTGTTAGCTGTGTTAATGCATTGAGTAAACAACTACACGTTTGGGTAAACCGGGATGGAAAAACATTTGAGCAGGAATATAAAACAGGAATTCCTCAATATGCTGTTCGTGAGATTGGTCCCAGTAATAAAACAGGAACCACTACCCGCTTCTGGCCCGACGATACAATATTCACCACGGTTAGTTTCAAAAAAGATATCCTGGAAGGCCGTCTCCGTGAATTAGCTTTTCTCAATAAAGGCGTTCGCATTACACTCGTAGACCAGAGAGAAAAAGAAGAAAACGGCAATTACTATAACAAGACATTTCACAGTGAAGGAGGCATCGTTGAATTTGTAGAAATGATGGATCAGAATGCCGGAAGAAATTCGCTGATCCCGAAAGTGCTTTATGTGGAAGGATTAGATCCGCAAACCAATGTTGCCGTTGAAGTAGCCCTGAACTACAACGATGCTTTTAATGAACATATTTATTCTTATGTAAACAACATTAATACCATTGAGGGAGGGACACATGTAGCCGGTTTCCGCAGAGCTTTGACCCGGGTATTCAAAAGTTACGGAGACAAAGAGAACATGTTTGAAAAAGCAAAAGTGGAGATTGAAGGTGATGATTTTCGTGAAGGCCTCACTGCTATTATTTCAGTAAAAGTTCCCGAACCCCAGTTTGAAGGGCAAACAAAAACCAAGCTTGGAAATACTGATGTGATGGGAGTAGTGGATACTACCGTTTCCAAAGTACTTGAAGCGTATCTTGAAGAAAACCCGCGGGACGCAAAAAATATCATCAACAAAGTGATTCTTGCTGCCCAGGCAAGAGCAGCCGCAAGAAAAGCAAGAGACCTGGTGCAGAGAAAATCCGTATTGTCGGGCAGTGGCTTGCCGGGAAAACTGGCAGATTGTTCCGACCGTAACCCCGAACGATGCGAGTTGTTTCTTGTAGAGGGAGATTCTGCCGGCGGAACTGCCAAACAAGGAAGAGACAGAAGTTTTCAGGCGATATTGCCCTTGCGGGGAAAGATCCTGAATGTAGAGAAAGCAATGGAACATAAGATCTACGACAATGAGGAGATCAGGAATATGTTCACAGCACTGGGAGTGAAAGTAGGAACTGCCGATGATCCGAAAGCCCTGGACTTAAGCAGGCTGCGTTATCATAAACTGATCATCATGACGGATGCGGATGTGGATGGCAGCCATATCGCCACACTGATCCTTACTTTCATTTACCGGTATATGAAAGAATTGGTCGGCCAGGGCTATGTATATATTGCCCAACCTCCACTTTACCTGGTAAAAAAAGGAAAAGAACAGGCTTATGCATGGAATGAGGAACAAAGAAAAGCACTGGTAGAAAAATTCGGGGGAGGTAAAGATGATTCTGTCAGTGTGCAACGCTATAAAGGTTTGGGAGAGATGAATGCTGACCAACTCAGGGACACTACCATGAATCCTGATTCAAGAACACTCAAACAGGTTACAATTGAAAGCGCTGCCGAAGCGGACCGGGTTTTCAGCATGCTGATGGGTGATGAAGTAGCTCCAAGAAGAGAATTCATCGAATCACATGCCCGCTATGCCAGGCTGGACATTTAATGTCTAACCTCCTAAGAATTAATATCCTAAATATTTAAGAAGGTTATTTCCTCCCTGCTGTTAGAAAGTTTTGATTTCTCTAACTTTTCAAATCAGTAATTTCACGCTCTCATATCTAAAACTTTATACTATGTCCGAAGTAACACTTACGGCTTACAATGTAAGAACCAAAGAAAAGAATGTTCCGATCCTTGATGCAGTCATTACAAAAACTGCTAAAGGAGCTTTCATGGTACAGGGTCATGACGGAAAAGGAAATAAACTGACCACTCTGGTAAACGCAGAAAAGGCGAATGCTGCGATCAAAGCAGGCATTGCCAAACAGGGGTGGTAAAACTCTATCATTCTGCATCAGGACTCCTGTTCCCTATTTTACAGAACAGGATTCCTGATACTATCAGTGGCCTATTGCTTTAATAAGCGCAGCGCCTGTTTCTTCACTCCATCATCCGCCTGGAGTAAATAAAGGCCGGAAGCATAATTCTCTCCGTGCAGATCTATTTCCAGTTTATCAACAAAACCACTTGCCACAGCAGAAGAGTTCCAGACAACTTTCCCTGCAGCATCATAAATCTTTATTGAAATATTCTGACCGTTTGCAGCCTGGTAAACAAGATTGAAAATTCCCTGTGAAGGATTGGGATAAATCTGCCAGGATATCTCTTCATTGAACACAACAGGCCTGATCAGGGAATATTTGAAGGAGCCGTCGTTGTCAATTATTTTCAGACGGTAATAACGCACCCCGGATTTATTATTCTCACCGTCTGTAAAACTATAATAACGCTGATCCGAAGAAGTTGCAACAGCATTCACCTTCCCTGTCGTTATGAAATGATTTTTCCGGTATTCATCATTTCCTTTTGCCAGCTGCACCTCGTAGCGGTTTACATTTATTTCATTGGCAACCGTCCATTGTAACAATACATCTTTGTTTTGTTTTTTCCGGGCAGTAAAATCAATAAGATCTACAGGCAGGGGATGAATATTCCCCGGGCCTCCGTCATTCAGCCAGAACTCCGAAAAATCTTTCACTCTAAATTCAGCATAGTACCCTTTATCAAAAGGCACTTTGGCGACCTGGGATGGTTTGATAAACAACCACATTCCCTGGTTATCATCTGCAAGGGTACCATTTTCAAAATTGAAATCAGGATCGGTATATTTTGAAACTCCTAACTGGTATGCTGAAGAAGGCTTGGTGCAGTTACTGCAACCTGTTGCTTTGATCAGCGTATCTGTTTCTTTGTCGAGGAAATAAAAACGCACCAAGACAGAATCACCTAAATTCCTGGATGCAGGTTTTATGGTAATGTTCCTGTCATGATAGTATTGATTATTCCGGTAACGGACAGCTCCTGTATTGATATAAGCCTGCACATCAGTACTGCCCATATTCTGATTGTTTGGCTGAATAGAAGCCACCAGTTTTCCTCCCGAAGTAAAATTGATCCAGCCGGTACCGCCTGCAATAGTTTGTGTCACAGGAGAACCCAGGGTAACACCGTCATATATCCCGTAAGTGTTATCATAAACATGTATATCATCCAGGGCAACTCCTTCCCTGTTTACTGCCGGATCAGACTTTAGAACAAATCGTAATCTTAGGTTGGTTAAACCGGGAGGAAGAGGAATGGTAGCCACGTGCCAGCGGGTATAGTTCTCCACACTCCATAAATTATTTCCCGAATAATTTTTATTATACCAATTTGTTCCCTGGCCGTATGCACCGAGCCTCGACCAGGATTTCCCGTCAGCAGAATATTCAACCCAGGCGCCGTCACAGAGAGTGCTGCCGCAATCTTCCAGATCCAATGCAATGCTGGCACTGAGAGTTGGATTCGTCATGCCGGAGACATTGAAACATGGAGAATATAAAAAAGAATATTCAAGATCATTATATCCTCCTGCCAAAGATGTTTTCCATGCCATACTGCCACTGGCTGCGCCGGAGATTTTTGGCGATGATGGGATGCCATATTCCCATGAACTATTTTTACCTCCGGTGTACCAACCGCCATTCCCTCCTTCAAAATTTTCCAGGTATGGAAACGAGGAAATAACGGCAGAGTTCACAATATTCACCCTCACCGTATCATTTTCCCGGAATGAATCACCGGAATAATCCGCCCACACTTCGATCAAATGATTTCCCGGAGTTGCAAGGTTTGCCAATGTTGTAAATGTGTATTGAACAGTAGTCTTCGATGCAATTGTTGCGATCGTTTCATTGACAATCGCACCATTATCTATCCTGTACTTGACCGGTATAGAGCTTATTGTTGAATTGGAACTGTTACGGATTGAGACCCGGACAGGTGTCGTGGCATTCAATCCGCAACTCGCCACTATCGGGGTGTCAATACTGATCATCTGTACATCGTTGAACACCCTGTATAAACGTATATCATCAAACGTATAGCCTGCCCCGCCAAAATCATCAGACATCAATATCTGTCCCCACTGCCCCCACCGAACCTGGAAACTGCTGCTGAAATTTTGTGAATTCAAAAGCAGGGAATTACTCAACTCAATACTCGGAGTAAACTTATACGATCCATCCGGGTCATTCTGATTTGCATACAGGTCATATACTTCTATCCAGGGTTGAGTATCACTGCCCCTGATCCAGACTTTATTGGCAGGATTCGACAACTGACCATGATTTTTATAGTGAAAATCAAGCCGAATATCATCATTGGCCGCATTATAAGTCGAGAGATTAAATGTACCATACAATGAATCAGAAGTGCCTGCAGCATTATATTCATAGGAATCCAATGTCAAAGCTTTAGTCCCGGAATATGCTGTTCCCGTATTCACAAAAGAGCGAATACGCCCGAATGAAGTTGATCTTGAAAAATCATAACGATCTAACCCGGTCAGGCCTGTTTGCTTCGTAGTAAAACTTTGTTCAGGGGCTGTTTCCAGGTTATCCAGGAAAGCAGCAGTGAGATCAATCGCAGGATTATCCAGTTGCCTGATGACTACAGTCATTGTATCATTAGCGCCAACAGGATCCGCTGCAGCTGCATTTACCACTACCACCCTGAGTGTATATGTACCTATTGCTGAAAAATCATAAGTAGCAGAGAAGCTATGTGTATCGGTGGTTCCTCCTGCGATAGGCGCCAGCACCGAATCAATCACCCATGCTCCGTCGTTTACAGAATATTTAACTGCATATTTGTTTATTGCAGCATCATCAAGGTTTTTGATCCGGGCGGTTATGGTTGTTGCTGAAGACAATCCGGTAGATGTAAATCTCCTTCCCGTAGAAGGAGCTATTATCGTATCTACTTTCAGATCATTATCAGAAATATTACCGCTGCATGTCCCGTTGTTTGGCTGACGAGAAATAGCATCTGACCGCCTACCGGAATTTCCATTCAATCTCGCCCTTACAGAAACCCAATACACTGAATCTTTTGATAAACCACTGACCACATAAGAAGTGCCGGTGGTTGTGGCAACCGAAACCATATCGCTTCCCTGCAGCATCATGACTTCATAATCTGTTGCACCACTTACCGGATTCCAGGTTAAGGAAATGTATCCTTCACATTGAACGGCGGCAAGCGAAAGTACCGGAGCACCTAAAATTGTGAATGCTTCGCTTGTACTGCTTGCGGCAGTAGCATTTTTTATGATGCGGATCCTTGCCTGATCGGTGGTGACAGAAGGAGCAAACCATTTCAACTGCCTGGCACCTGCGGGAGCGGTTGTGTCTTTCCATGTTACACCATTATCAGAAGAAAACCTGATAGTGAAATTGCTGCCGGGATCGCCCCATGAATCCCAGCTGATATAAATAGAATCACCCTGAACAAGTTTTTCTCCTCCTACAGGATGAGTCAATGTTATAGAAGACGGGATTGCATCATAAACCAGGAAATATTCCTGAGGGGAATTCTGTGTGATCGCTGTTCCGCTCACACTTAAAGTATAAGTGCCGGCAGCAGGATTATTTATTACGACCTGCTCAATATTATTTATATGATCTTCTCCCGTGGTGGCGGCATTTATTACATGTCCCGGTATAGTATCCAGAATCAACGGAAGAGTGGTATTAGAAGTAAAGTCCGTCACTTTAAGGTCAAGGTCATTCACCAGTGTATGAGGAGAAAGCAAGGTGGCCGGTGGATCATTCCAATATAACATCACTCTTAACAGCGCCGTATTTGCCGGTACTGTAATGCTATGTGTATTGGTGGCACTGTTGGCAACAGTTGCATCGAAATAGCTGTTGTTTTCCATCATCTGCACAGATCGTAGCAAATTCATCCATCCGAAACCATTAGTATAATCGGGTCCTGCATTACCGATATCCGTTCCTCCGTTACAAATCAAAGCTTTTAGTAAGCCGTTTTTCGGATCAGCGCCGCTGTTCAACTGGCGAAACCGCTGAACCAATAACGCCAGGCCCCCTGTTACTGCAGGTGATGCCATACTGGTACCGGAACTTGACACATAAGTATTTACCGGGTACGTTGAAAATATTCTTGTACCCTGTACTGCAATTTCCGGTTTGATACGTCCATCTGCTACCGGTCCTTTACTGGATGTGTTATTGATCACCGCCTCTGCATCCGTATTGCCAACGGATATTACATTCTTTGCAGATTGGTAACTTCCCAATACGGTCTTGAATCCTGAAGGATAAGGACTGCAACTCATAGTGCCGCTATTACCTGCTGCAAAAACATTTTGCAGGTTGGGGAGATCAAAAGCCATCTGGTCCAAAATGTGAGAATACAGATCATAAGTCCCAAATGAATTGCAATCATCCACTACATTGCCATAGGAGTTGTTTGTGGCTATCATGCCATAATCCTGCACATAAGCCGGCGCAAAAGATAATATGTTGGAAAAAGACTGGCTGACTATTGTTGCTTTTGGAGCATATCCCCTGAAGCGTTCTTTTATTATTCCTGCTCCCGCTGCAGTGCCCATAACATGAATTCCATGACCACCGCCGGCAATAGCTGCCCTGTTGATCACCCTGCCGGTAAAATCCAAATGCCTGAGAGGATCACTATCATCTCCAATGCCGATCACAACACCTTCGCCATGAAGCTTGCGCCCTCCGGGCAAAGAGGAATTCAGCACATTGGCTCTTGAATTGGGAACACTCTGATGATTCAACAACTGATCTTCATGCGGAGCAGGCTGAACAAATTCAATAAATGGCAATGCGGCAAGTTCTGCCAGCCTTTTCTGGGAGATCCGCAAAGACAATACCCTGTAATTTTTAAAAGAAGAAGATGTAATATCAAAATTCCTGTGTTGTAATTCGGTGCTAACCGTTTCCAATGAAAAAGACTTAGGGTAACTGATCCAAACATCAACGGTGCCGGGAATTTTTACGGCCCATGATGGTAAGATACCATTTGCAAGAGCCGGTTGCATTTTTTGCCGGGGTGAAAGATCAACAATTGCTCTCGCATTTACCTGCAAAAGTGCTGCCATATCCAGTTTCCCTTCCACTGTTACCGTGTATGCATTTGCCGGGATATAATCCAGCAGTTCAATACCGGACTGTTTTAATATTTCCCTTTGTGCTTCTGTAGGAATTTTTTCAAACTGGATAATGCTAAAAGATTTTTGATCTGTCCGTGCAGCCAGCCTGTTTACCGAATCTATTTTTTCTGCAGTTATATTTTTTTGAGGAACGAAAAATCCGCTGTTCAGCATTAAAGTGTAAGGCTCTTTTTGTTGTGCGCTTGCATCCATACAAAAAAACAACAGCGCAACCGTCAAGGGAATTGGATTCAATCTCATAATTGCATTTATTCACTAAAAATAATGTAATTATATCACATTCACCAACCTGTTCTGACAGTTCACAGCCTGAAAAATCAAACTGCCGGCACGTTGTTTTCCCTGAAACAATACTGATGCAACTGGGTAAGAAAACGAATCACCTCTTCCATATTTTCCATCGGTCCGATTGTCAATAAAAACATTTTTCCAACTTGCTTCAGCCTTGCTTTGTTCGTTCCGGTCTGAATGTAAGCAAGAATTTTTTTAAATGTTTCAGATTCAAAATAAGGAGAGTCATTTTTATTGATAAAATAGCACCGCAACGTATCACTTTTCAGTGACATTTTTTCAAAACCGAGATCTACCGCCAGTTTCCTGCATCGAACCGTGATGAAGAGATCTTCCACCTGCTGCGGTATGGGGCCAAAACGATCTTTCAGCTCAAGTTTCAACTGATCCAATTCTTCGTTGGTCTCACAGTTATCCATGCGGGTATAAAGTGATAACCGTTCTGTAATGCTTTCCACATATTCATCAGGGATCAGTATCTCCAGGTCTGTATCAATGGTGCAGTCCTGCACATAGTCATCCTGCTTAGCAATTTCTTCTTTAAACAATTCTTTGAAGTCTGTCCGTTTTAATTCTCTGATTGCTTCATCCAGTATCTTCTGATACATTTCAAAACCGATCTCTGCCATAAAACCACTTTGCTCGCCTCCCAATAAATTACCTGCTCCCCGGATATCCAGGTCTCTCATGGCGATCTGGAAACCGCTGCCCAGGTCGCTATGCTGTTCCAATGTCTGCAAACGCTTTCTTGAATCAGCCGGCAACGTACTTACCGGCGGAGCCAGCAAATAGCAAAACGCTTTTTTATTGCTGCGGCCGACCCTCCCCCTCAGCTGGTGAAGGTCACTCAAACCGAACTGGTGAGCATTATTTACGATGATCGTGTTTACATTGGGAATATCCACACCGCTTTCTACAATATTCGTACAAACAAGAACGTCATATTTTTTATCAATGAAATCAAGAACTCTTTTTTCAAGATCATTTCCTTCCATCTGGCCGTGTGCATACCCGATACTCAGGTCAGGGCACAAACCCTGGATGATAGATGCCATTTCTGCCAGCCCGCTGACACGGTTGAAAATAAAAAACACCTGGCCTCCCCTCTCTGTTTCAAAATAAATTGCATCCCGGATCACATCTTCGTTATACACCATCACTTCGGTTTGTATCGGCTGCCGGTTGGGCGGCGGGGTATTGATAATACTCAGGTCCCTCGCTCCCATCAGCGAAAACTGTAAAGTACGTGGTATGGGAGTCGCGGTGAGCGTCAGGCAATCTACGGTTGTCTTCAGCGTTTTGATTTTTTCTTTATGCCCAACACCGAATTTTTGTTCCTCATCAATGATCAGCAAACCAAGATCTTTAAACTTCACATCTTTTCCCAGCAGCGCATGTGTGCCTATGATGATTTCTGTTTTTCCTTCACTGAGTTTTTTCAGTGTTTCCTTCTTTTCCTTTGTTGATTTAAACCGGTTGATATAATCCACCGTCACCGGGAAATCTTTCAGCCGTTCACTGAACGTTTTGTAATGCTGAAATGCAAGAATGGTAGTGGGAACAAGAACAGCAGCCTGCTTACCATCAATACAGGACTTAAAAGCAGCCCTGATCGCAACTTCGGTTTTTCCAAAACCTACATCACCGCAAACCAACCGGTCCATGGGTGATGGTGATTCCATATCTTTTTTTACATCTGCTGCCGCTTTACTCTGATCAGGGGTATCTTCATAAATAAAAGAAGCCTCCAGCTCTGTCTGCATATAATTGTCCGGCGAATGAGCAAAACCCATCTGAGCTTTTCTCTTTGCGTATAATTTGATCAGGTCAAACGCAATCTCTTTTACTTTGGTTTTTGTCTTTTCCTTCAGTTTATTCCAGGTGTCGCTGCCTAATTTGCTTATCCTGGGTATCGTTCCTTCTTTACCGGTGTACTTTGCAATTTTATGCAGTGAGTTGATATTGACATAAAGAATATCACTGTCTTTATAAATGATGCGTACCACTTCCTGTAGCTTTCCGTTCACTTCCAGTTTCTGAAGGCCGCTGAAAATACCAACGCCGTGATCAATATGCGTCACATAATCCCCCGGCTGCAATTCACGGAGAGTTTTTAATGTCAGCGCTTTGTTTTTATTATAGGCCTGTTTTACGTTGTATTTATGATAACGCTGAAAGATCTGGTGGTCGGTGTAGCAAACGATTTTCAGGTCCTCATCAATAAATCCTTCGTGAATGGAAGTAGCTATGGGGGTGAATTGAATCTCTTCTTTCAGATCGCTGAAAATACTGTAAAGCCGCTCCAGCTGCTTCGAATTGCCTGCAAACAAATAGATCCGGAAATTCTTTTTCTTCCATTCTTTCAGATCCTGCATCAGCAGGTCAAACCTCCGGTTGAATGCAGGCTGTTCCCTGGTGTTATATTCAATTTCGAATGTACTGTGAGAAGAGCGGTACCCAAATTCCACGACATGCCTGTTACTGATTTTTTGATTTAACTCATCCGCAGTTATAAAATCTTCCGCACTGATATCCTTTCTTTCCATCGGGTCACCGCTGGCCTGAGTTTTTGCCATTTTATTTTCATCAAGCAAAAAATTCTTAAGTTCCAAAGATGTTTCCCTGATCTTTTCAAGACAGCAATCCATGTCCTGTATCCATAAAACAGTGTTCCCAGGTAAAAAATCAGGCAGAGAGACCTTTGCATCATTTTCAAATTGCGTATCTACATTGGGAATGATATTTACCTGTAATAGTTTCCGCTCACTCAGTTGCGTTTCGGGGTCAATGATACGTATTGAATCCACTTCATTACCGAACAACTCGATACGATATGGTTTGTCATTGCCGAAAGAATAAATATCAAGGATACCGCCGCGTATTGCAAACTGTCCCGGCTCATATACAAAGTCGGTCCGCTCGAAGCCATAATCTGATAATTGCAGCAACAGCCTGCCTACATCAAGGTGATCTGCTGTTTTGATAGAAATGATGCTCAATGAAAGGGCGTCAGGCACTGTTACTTTTTCCTGGAGAGCCTCCGGGTAAGTAACCAGGATTTTTTTATTACCGCCTGCCGCAAATTTTGCCAGCGCTTCGGTACGCAGCATGACATGTGAGGAATTCAGCAGTTTAAAATTCTTTCTGGTACGGAAAGAAGAAGGAAAATAAAACAGATCCAGCGCCCCGGTCAGGTTTTCGATTGTATTATGAAAATAAGCAGCTTCTTCCGCATCATTCAATATAATCAGGTGGTTCAGCTGGCTGCACGCCGGGTGCAAGAATGCCGCTGCAAAAACAAACTGCGAAGCGCTGCCATGAAGGTTTTTAAGAAAAACTTTTTGTGGTTGGGAAAAAGAAAGCCTGTCCGCCAGTTGAAAAAGGCGGGGGGTATCCTGATAAATTTTCAACAACTCATTGTTCATCATTCCGCTTTGCAAATTTACAAATAATTTGCAGTCAGCCGGCAAACTGTGATACTCCTTTACTTAAAAAATCAATAAACCGCATTATAATTGGCATTGAAAACAACCTCAGTCATTTTTCCCCGTTTCACTTCCACCGGGCAAATATTATTTTTTTCATCAAAGACACTTGAAAAAAACAAATCATCTTTTTTCAGGAAGAGCGAATACATACCGGGCTTTAATTTTGTTTTGAAATGGCCGTTTTTGTCAGTCTTCACTGCTTTAACCAGCTCTGTTGAAATGCCGGAATAAAAAGCTGATTCTCCCTGCCGGACCACATCGGAAAGAGAAGTGAGCCGGTAAATATAAAGCGTGGTCTGCAAGCCTTTTGGTTTAGACGCAGGCCTGTCCGGAGAGGGCATTTGATTGCCCGAAACAAGATAAACATATCCCTGCAAACCCTGCCGCCTGCAAAAATTTTCACGAGGCGTTACAAAAAATCCTGAAACCAAAATAATGTTTGATAAAAGAAATAAATGTAAATTCATACACCATAAAACTATTACTTTTTCCTTATTGAATAATAATTAATGTATTTTAGAAGGATTTTTTAATTACCCTGTATGAAGAGTGTATTCTTCCGCATTATTCTTTTTATTCTTCTCGGCAGCTTTTGCGAAAAAGCATTGCCGCAAATAAAAACCCAATATGATATTTTGCAAAGAGCGGCAGCTGCCCATGCTGAAAAGGAAATATCACTTCAAAAACAACTGCAATCACTTGCTGAACAAAAAGGATGGCCACTCAGGCTGGAAGGCAAGAACGGGAAAATATCCCTTCTGGTCGGGATTGATGATTTGGGCTACCCTCTTTATCTGACTACATACAATAATATTACTTCAGCTGCTACAATCGGGACAAATACATTATGGCCCGGTGGTACATCCGGCCTCAATCTTAGCGGTTCTTCACCAGTTGTAAAAGATAAATTAGCTATATGGGATGGTGGAAAAGTCAGGGGTACACATGTGGAACTGGTTGGCAGGGTAGTACAACGGGATAATCCTGCCTCTATTTCTGATCACAGTACACATGTGGCAGGAACTCTTATTGCCAGCGGAGTAAACCCATTGGCAAAAGGGATGAGCTTTGCTGATCAGGAACTGGTAGCTTATGACTACGACAATGAAACCACGGAGATGCTGAATGAATCCGGCAATTTGTTATTATCAAACCATTCTTACGGGTACAATGCAGGATGGGTATATAATGATGCGGAGAGCCGCTGGGAATTCTGGGGGCCATCAGGCTCTACAGAAGATTATAAGTTCGGATACTATTCTTCCCAGGCACAGCTTTGGGATTCCATTGCTTATAATGCCCCTTACTATCTCATTGTTAAATCTGCCGGTAACAGCAGAAATTCGAATGGCCCTGCAGTAGGTCAACCCTATTGGCGTTATAACGCCAGCAATGTAATGACTAATGCAGGCAACAGGCCTTCCGGTATCAGCAGCAATGACGGTTATGATATCCTGGCGCTGAATTCCAACTCAAAAAATATTTTGCTTGTAGGTGCAGTCAACCCGATACCGGGAGGATACAACTCTCCATCAGATGTGGTGATGTCTTCTTTCAGCGCATGGGGCCCTACAGATGACGGCCGTATCAAACCGGATGTGGTAACAGACGGTGTGAATGTTTTATCCTGTATCGGAACCAGCGACAACGCTTATGATATTTATAGCGGAACCTCTATGTCTTCTCCGGCAGCAGCAGGATCCCTGCTCCTCCTTCAGGAATATTATGCAAGATTACACAGTAATGCTTTTTTACGATCGGCTACCATAAGAGGGCTTGTCATTCATACGGCAGATGAAGCCGGGCCTTACCCGGGACCGGATTATCAATTCGGCTGGGGATTGATCAATATGAAAAAAGCTGCATCGGTCATCACTTCAAATAATACTGATCAGATCATTGAAGAAAATATATTGAATAATGGCGGCACGTACACAAAAAATGTTATTGCTTCGGGCAAGGGCCCTTTGATCGTAACCATCTGCTGGACCGATCCCAAAGGTACGGTTGAGCCGGTGGCCACTGCATTGAACAACCCGGCAAAAAAATTAGTGAACGACCTTGATGTGATTGTCAAGTTAGGCGCTACCAATTACCAGCCGTGGATTTTAGATCCTACTAATCCGTCTGCAGCAGCTACCACAGGCGATAACATTACGGATAATGTTGAAAAAATTGTCATCAACAATGTTATTCCAGGAGCAACGTACACCATACAGGTGTCGCACAAAGGAACATTACAAAGAGGCACACAGGCCTATTCATTAATCATTAGCGGAGTGGGCGGCCAATCTTATTGTACTTCCGGACCAACCGGTAATCAAGGAGCCAGGATTGACAGTGTATCATTCGGCTCCATCAGGAATAAAAATGTAACAGGATGCACTACTTACAGCAATTTCACCAACCTGTCAACGGATATTCAATCCGGCCAAACAATTCCGATATATGTCGGGCTGAACAGTTGTGATGCATCTGCAGTCAATAAAATCGTCAAAGTATTCATTGATTTCAATAATAACGGCAGTTTCACAGATCCGAATGAAAACGTTGCAACAAGCGGTGTTATCAATGGAAACGGAATCTTTACCGCAAACATTGCGATACCACCTGGATTAACTGTAAACTATTACACGCTGATGCGGATCATAGTTTCAGAAACCAGCGATCCAAACAGTGTGACGCCATGTGGCAACTATGCAAGAGGTGAAACCCAGGACTACCGGGTGCATTTTGCAACGCCAACCAATGATGTAGGAATAACGGGGCTTGTAGCTCCATTACCCGGCGATTGCGGAACAGGATCGCAACTGATCGTAGTTCGTATTCATAATTTTGGTACTGCAAGCCAATCAAATTTCCCGGTTTCAGCAGTCGTTTTGCAAGGAGCAAACATCATTCTGAATCTGAATGTAAACTATCCCGGTACTATAGCCGGAGCAGCCGATGTGATATACACTTTTCAAACAACTTATATTTCCACTCCGGGTGCTGCATATACCATTACTGCAAGTACCGGCTTAACCGGAGACCAGAATACATCAAACGATCAGTTCATATCAACGATCACGGCAGGCACAGGCAGCGGAAATCCGTCCGGCGCTGCTGAAATATGCGGAACCAACCAGGTAATATTAAAAGCCATTCCGGGTTCTAATGATGCATTCACCTGGTATGATACTCCTGCCGCTACATCTCCGCTCGCTTATGGATCTAATACCGTAACGAGCACCATCACCGGTAATCTTACTTATTATCTCCAGAAGAATGATATAAACCTGAAATTATCTCCTGCAGATAAAACGGTACTTCAGACAGGGGGGTATAATACTTTCAGCGGCAACTTTGTAAAATTCAGCACCAGCATTCCCCTGGTCATAGAAAGTGCAAGATTGTATATCCGTTCCGCAGGTCAAATTAAATTCACCGTAGGCACTCTTGTAAATTTCAGCGCCGGATCCGGATCTTACAGTTATATACCGATCACAACAAATACAATTGACGTTTACCCTACAAGCCCGAATCCTGCAGGCGGTGCACAAAGTGACGACCCTGCAGATCCCGGTGGTATTTTTTACCTGAATCTTCCCATCATCACCCCGGGAGATTATATAATAATCGTACAATGTATGAATGGGGCTAATATTTACAGGAATAACAATCCTTCCTCTTATTATTCTTATCCATTTTCACTGCCCGGCATTATAAGCATTACGGGAAACAGCGCTGTCAATCCTGCAGATTCAACCGATATGAATTTCTTCAAACATTATTTCTATTTCTTTTACAACACCAGTTTCAGGCTGGTCAATTGCCCGTCAGGACGTGTGCCGGTAGTGGCAACAAATTCTACAGCGCCTGTGATCACCCTGGCGGGAAATATTTTAAGCAGCAATTTTACGACAGGCAACCAGTGGTATTTAAACGGTTCCCCAATCAGCGGTGCTACAAGCAAAGATTATACTGCCACTACTACAGGTTTATATACTGTGTTGCGAACAGACTCCATCGGCTGTTCCCTTACATCAAACGAGATCAGTTTTTCTATTACGGCAGTACCTGATCCGGGAAATACCAATACCGGGATATCCATTGCACCGAACCCAACACAAAGAGAATTTACTATTCAGCTGACTACCACCACAAGGTCAGCTCTTGATATATCGCTGATCAATGCATTGGGACAGCAGGTTTATCATAATACGATACCGGCTGTTGCAGGTACTTATTCCAAACAAATAGATCCCGGGAATGTGGCTGCCGGAATTTATTACCTGAAAATTCAACACGACAAAAAAACTTATCTGAAAAAATTAGTAATATCAAAATAAGGGATGCTATCCCTGTTGCTGCACAACTTAGCAAGAGAAAGCCTTTGTCTTTTCAACCAGACACCCGTTACTGCTCATAAAAAATATTGAACCGGGGCCGGACCTGCATGAACTTTTTCGGATGAGAAAATATATATTAAAAATTTTTACTTTTTATTTTCTCCGTTTTTAAAAAAGATATTGCATACAGTTTATCTTTACAGCCAGACTTAATCTTTTAATATAACAGAATGGCAGTTTTACCATGGAGGACAGGTACCGTTATCCGGATTGAGAATCACACATACAATACCAGGCGTTTTTGGGTGGAAGTGTCTGAAGTAAGCTCCTTTGATTTTATTCCCGGTCAATTTATCACCCTGGATCTTCCGATTCATGAAAAGTCTAATAAGAGATGGCGTAGTTATTCTATTGCCAGCTGGCCAGACGGAACAAATGTATTTGAACTGGTCATCGTATTTGCAGAAGGCGGAGCAGGATCCGGCTACATATTCAATCATATCAAGGTTGGAAGTACGCTTTCCTTCCGCGGACCCCAGGGCGTTTTTACTTTGCCTGAAGTTCTGGACAAAGAAATCTTTTTGATCTGTACCGGCACAGGCATTGCACCCTTCAGGAGCATGATGTATCATTTAAAATCATATCCTGCAGTTCATAATAATATTTATCTGATCTTCGGTACCCGGAAAAAAGGAGATATACTGTACTATGATGAAATGAAAGCTCTGGCATCCGAAATACCAGGCTTTTATTATATCCCGACTTTGTCCCGGGAGCAATGGGAAGGCCGCCAGGGATATGTACACGAAATCTATGAAGAACTCTGCAAAGAGAAGCAGCCGGCACATTTCTATCTTTGCGGTTGGAAAAACATGGTGGACGAAGCACATAAACGGATCCTGGCAATGGGTTACGATAAAAAATCAATTCACCGTGAATTGTATGGTTAGTTCCTATTAAGATCCCTTATCATCTGATGATATTTTACAATAAACCTGGTGATATTCATCATGCCTGTTTTTAAGAACTACTTGCTATATTCGTGCAAATCATTTTTTGTATGGGCGCCGGTTCACTGATCGCACTCACAATCGCAGCTATCGCTTTTTCGGGGATCGCAATATTGGTTGCCAAAGTGGTAACCAAAGCAACAACGAACAAACAGAAAGGAGAAGCGTATGAATGTGGTGTTGTCACTACGGGCCCGAGCTGGATCCAGTTCAATGTAGGATACTATCTGTTTGCTTTAGTATTCCTGATCTTCGATGTAGAACTGATTTTCTTATTTCCGTGGGCGGTAGTGGTAAAAGAAATCGGCTGGCTGGCGCTAATTGAAATTGTTATATTTTTTTTCATACTGTTCACCGGCTTTCTCTATGCACACAAAAAAGGAGCGTTGAAATGGAAGTGAAACCCGGAATACAAGAGGTAGATCCTTTTCCCGGTACGGTTCACCAGACACCGGGTGGAGGCATCCTGTTAGGAAAGATGGACCAGGTGATCAATTGGGCAAGGAGCAATTCCCTGTGGCCGTTGGTATTTGGAACCAGTTGTTGTGCTATAGAGATGATGAGTGCTGCCTCTGCAAAATATGACTGGTCACGATTCGGATTTGAAGTGGCAAGAGCTACTCCCCGGCAGGCAGATGTCATAATCATTGCCGGCACTATTGTAAATAAAATGGCGCCTGTGCTCAAACGCCTCTATGACCAGATGGCAGATCCGAAATATGTTGTAGCCATGGGCGCCTGCGCCACAAGCGGCGGCCCTTTTTTTTATAACACTTATTCCGTTGTGAAAGGAGCAGATCATGTCATTCCTGTTGATGTGTACATAGCGGGATGCCCGCCAAGGCCGGAAGCTTTGATACATGCACTCATCACTTTGCAGGAAAAAATAAAAAGCGGAATGACCCGGGAACAAATCAGGATGTCCGCCCCGGCGATCCAGCCGGACGGGCAAAAACGGGAATAATCTTTTTAAATGACAAGAGAAGAACTGAAAATAAAAATTACTGACCTCTTACCTTCTGCCACTTTTGAAGAAGGCGGGGAATGGTTGAATGTGCAGATTGATCCTGCATCATGGTTACCATTTGCAGAACAACTCAAAAAATCACCGGACTTGTTGTTTGACTACTTGTTTTGTGTGACCTGTATTGACTGGAAGACTCACCTGACAATGGTATATCACCTGAGTTCCACCACATTCCGCCATACGATCGTAGTAAAAGCAAAACTGGATCGGAATACACCGGAGATAGAAACTGTTGCACATTTATGGAGAACGGCAGAGTTTAATGAACGGGAAGCTTATGAAATGTTCGGAGTGAATTTCCTGCATCATCCCGACCTGCGTTTGCTGATACTCCCGGAAGGATGGGAAGGAAAAAATCCGATGAGAAAAGATTTTGAAGATCCGGTAAATATGATAAAACTGTAGATAACTGATCTGCTTCTTCCCGGTGAAGAGTGGTCAGAAAAAATATTGTGAATAAAAAAAATGATCCTGAGATCCGAATGTACAGGGAAACTTCAATAGTAAATGAATCCACTCCCACTCCCTTTTCCGGGAATGGTGAATCCGACATGATCATAAATGTGGGACCACAGCACCCCTCCACACACGGGGTATTGCACCTCATCATCACTTTGAATGGGGAGACGGTAAAAAAAGTGGAACCTCATCTCGGTTACATTCATAGATCAATTGAGAAAATGTGTGAGAGCCTGACTTACCGGCAATTCATTTACGTAACCAGCAGAATGGATTATCTCTCTGCGCATATAAACAACCACGGATGTGCGCTATGTGTGGAAAAAGGAATGCAACTGGAAGTTCCGCCAAGAGCACAGGTGATCCGTGTACTGATGGACGAACTCACCAGGCTTGCTTCGCACCAGCTATGGTGGGGCGCCCTTGCTATGGATGTAGGAGCATTAACGCCCTTCTTTCTCGCTTTTCGTGAAAGAGAAATGATCAATGACATTATGGAAGAAACCTGTGGCACCCGGCTAACAATGAACTATATGGTTCCCGGGGGGGTGATGTCAGACATACATCCGGACTTTCAGAAAAAAGTTCATGCTTTCATTGACCATTTCAAAAAAAAGATCCATGAATATGACGAACTGATCACAGACAACATCATTTTTCAAAACCGTACAAAAGGCGTTGGCTATATTTCAAAAGAAGATGCCATATCTTACGGGATGAGCGGGCCTTCAGCACGGGGAAGTGGTGTGCAATGTGATATCCGGAAGTTATATCCTTATGAAGTATATGACAAATTGCAATTCGATGAGATTATTGAGGCCGGTGGTGATAGTTTTTCCCGCTACATGGTTCGCATCAAAGAAATGAAACAATCAATGTCGGTCATCGAACAATTAATTGATAATATACCAGAAGGAGATTTCCAGGCAAAAACCAAAGCTGTACTGAAATTGCCCAAAGGTGAATTTTACTCAAGGGTAGAAACAGCCCGGGGTGAACTTGGAGTGTACCTTATCAGTGAAGGGGGAACAACTCCTTACCGTATTAAATTCCGATCGCCGGGTTATTGTAACTTATCAGCATTGGATCATATGGCGAGAGGACAAAAGATAGGAGACCTTGTTGCGATCATGGGAACATTGGATCTGGTGATACCGGATATAGACAGGTAACTCCTGGGATGAAAAAAATTAATAACTAATAATTTGTAATTAAGCAGTGTGGAGTTTGCAAAATATAACAGATAACATTCACGATTGGCTGTATGCCACGTTCAATCCTACAATAGCGATGCTGATTGAATTTGCAATTATCGGTGCATTGGCAATCGGTTTGTTTGCTATGCTCGGCCTGGTACTTATATACATGGAACGAAAAGTTTCTGCCGTAATGCAATTACGTTTAGGCCCCAACCGTGTCGGCCCCAAAGGAATATTTCAGACCACAGCAGATACGTTGAAACTGATAGTAAAAGAAGGTATGACACCAAACGGGGTGGATAAACTTTTATTCAACCTGGCGCCATTCATTGTCATGATTGTAGCAATGGTTGTGTTGGCGCCATTGATGTTCGCCAAAGGTTTCCAGATATGGGATATTAATATCGGTGTATTTTTTATTACCGCAGTCTCCTCACTCTCTGTGATCGGGATATTGATGGCAGGTTGGGCAAGCAATAATAAATATTCATTACTGGGCGCCATGCGTAGTGGTGCGCAAATAGTCAGCTATGAACTATCTGCCGGGCTCTCCATATTAGCGGTTATTGTTTTAACCGGCAGCCTGAAACTTTCAGAAATCATCACCTCACAGGAAAACGGATGGTGGATATTTAAAGGACACCTGCCGGTATGGATCGCCTTTATTATTTTTATTATTGCGGTCACTGCAGAAACCAACCGGGCACCGTTTGACCTTGCAGAGGCTGAATCGGAACTGACAGCCGGTTTTCATACGGAGTATTCAGGAATGAAATTCGCATTATTCTTCCTGGCAGAATATGTAAACATCTTTGTGGTTTGTGCGCTGGGTGCTACTCTGTTCCTGGGCGGGTGGATGCCCCTGCATTTTGGTACAGGTACCAAATTCAACGAAGTGATGGATTATATTCCATCCTCAGTATGGTTCTTTGGGAAAACATTTTTCCTGATCTTCGTCATCATGTGGTTCCGATGGACCTTTCCCAGGTTGCGTATCGATCAGTTGCTGAACCTGGAATGGAAATACCTGTTACCCATCAGCATGATCAATTTATTGCTGGCAACATTTATTGCGATCATGAAATGGCATTTTTAAATTTTTTAGTATGGGCTTCATAAAAAATTATCTTGGCGAAGTTTTAGGTGCAGTAAAATCATTGGCCACCGGAATGAAACTGACCGGCAAATACGCCCTAAAACACAGAAAGGAAAAGATCACGCAGTTGTATCCCGACAACAGGGATACCCTCCTGCTGCCCGAACGATTTCGCGGTGAAGTAGTGCTGATACATGATGAAAACAATGAACATGCCTGTACCGGGTGCACCGCCTGCGAAATTGCATGCCCAAACGGGTCTATTAAGATCATCACCAAATTTGATCTCACCCCGGATGGAAAAAAGAAAAAAGCGCTGGACACTTTTGTCTATCACCTGGACATGTGTACCATGTGTAATTTGTGCATTGAAGCCTGCCCTACTGACGCCATCAAAATGGACCAGGCATTTGAGCACAGCGTAACAAACAGAAATGACCTGATTAAAATATTGAACAAACCCGGTTCAAAGATCCGGGATGGTGTGGAATAAGCATGACCGGAAAAATTATAAAAACCAATTAATGATCAGAAAAACATTCAAAGCTTTTGAAATTTCAGCTTTTAATTTCTGATTTTTGATATTTGAATTTTACATGACTGCTTCGCAAATACTATTTTATGTGATCGCTGCCTTCATCCTGGGCTGTGGCTTACTGGCGATGACCACAAGAAAGATATTCCGCTCTGCCATCTGGCTGCTTTTTTCCCTTGTTGGGGTTTCCGCACTGTATTTCTGGTTACAGGTGGAATTCATTGCTGCCGTACAAATCGTTGTTTATGTCGGCGGGATCGTAGTGCTGATCATTTTTTCTGTTTTCCTGACACAACAGTCCGGCACAGAAATGCCAAAAGCTCCCGTAAAAAGGACTATTGCATCGGTATTCGCCGTGTTGTTTGGTTTTGCATTTACTTACCTTCTGATCTATAAGAACAATTTTATCTCCGGCGAGGGAACATTTGATGCCGGTATTTCCAAAATAGGCAACCAGATGCTGACAACAGGTGAACAGGGATTTGCCTTGCCTTTTGAGGCAGTAAGCATTTTGTTACTCGCCGCAATGATAGGATGCATTGTGATAGCGATGAAAACTTCAACTAACCAGGCCAAAGGAGAAAACGAACAGGCTGCAAATACCAATAAAAAATGAGCGGAATACCAATAAGCCATATTTTATTCCTGAGTACAGCCCTTTTCTTTATCGGCATGTACGGTTTGTTTACCCGCCGTAACCTGATCACGATGCTGATGGCAATTGAATTGATATTAAACAGTGTTAATATCAACTTCGTTGTGTTTAATAAATTTCTGTGGCCGGGAAAACTGGATGGCATTTTCTTTACCATTTTTATCATAACAATTGCTGCAGCTGAAGCAGCCGTAGCAATCGCAATAATCATTAATCTGTTCCGCAGTCACCGGTCTATTGACGTAGAAGATGCAACTGAAATGAAATGGTAAAAAAATTAAAAAATAAAAAACAGGAAATATTGATCTGAAAATCTCATCATTTTAACCCTTAACATTTGACTTTTACATACTGATGAACTACTCAGACTACATAGCATTGATCCCGCTGCTCCCTTTAGCAGGCTTTGTATTACTGGGATTATTCGGAAAAAAATATTTCAGGCGATCCTCCGGTTACATCGGTGTCCTGATCCTGGTCATGTCAACAGCCCTGGCTTTTTATACTGCTTATCAATATTTTTTCGTCAGCGGGAAAGTGCATGACACCTATCAAACCATTATTCCCCTAAAATACACCTGGCTGCAATTTTCTTCGGGCACCTCTATCAATATGGGTATCCTGGTAGATGCCATTTCGGTGATGATGCTGGTAATAGTGACTTTTGTTTCTTTAATGGTGCATATTTTCAGCCTCGGATATATGAAAGGTGAAGAACGATTCAGCACCTATTATTCTTTTCTTTCCCTCTTTACATTTTCAATGCTTGGATTGGTAATGGCCTCCAATATTTTCCAGATTTATTTTTTCTGGGAACTGGTGGGCATATCTTCCTATTTACTGATAGGATTTTATTATGACAGGCCTTCTGCCGTTGCCGCTTCAAAAAAAGCGTTTATCGTAACACGGTTTGCAGACCTCGGTTTCCTGATCGGTATTCTCATCCTTGCTTATGAAGGAGGAACGCTTGATTTTAATACATTGATAGAAAGGCTCACCAACACGCAATCTTCACAATACATCAATATCACTACTGCATCATTTCTTGGCATCTCGGTAATGACCTGGGCGCTTACTTTAGTCTTTATTGGAGGCGCCGGTAAATCAGCCATGTTCCCGCTTCATATCTGGCTGCCGGATGCAATGGAAGGCCCTACTCCTGTTTCTGCATTGATACATGCTGCAACGATGGTGGTGGCGGGGGTTTATTTGGTGGCAAGATTATTCCCGGTTTATTCTATCAATGAAGCTGCCCTGCATATAGTAACATGGCTGGGCGCAATTTCTGCATTACTCGCAGCACTTATTGCCTGTACGCAAACAGATATAAAAAGAGTACTGGCCTATTCTACCATTTCACAGATCGGCTATATGATGTTTGCACTTGGTGCCGCAAAATACGGAGGCGAAGCCGGTACAGGCTTTACCGCTTCCATGTTTCATTTGTTCACTCATGCATTTTTTAAATCCCTTTTATTCCTCGGCGCAGGCGCAATAATCCATGCAGTGCACAGCAATGAAATGAAAGACATGGGGAGCCTTAGAAAATTTATGCCGGTCACTCATATCACATTCCTGATCGCCTGCCTGGCTATCTCGGGAGTTCCTCCCTTTGCAGGGTTTTTCAGTAAAGAAGAAGTATTGCTTGCAGCATTCAATTCCAATAAATTTATTTATTCTATTGCTCTTTTTACCTCCGGGCTTACCGTATTTTATATGTTCCGGCTTTATTTCTCTGTTTTCTGGAACAAACAAAGAGAAAAGCACGAACCACCTCACGGAATAAGTTTCACGATGAAATTGCCACTCATCATTCTCGGGGCAGGTACAATGTTCATTGGATTTATTCCCTTTGGAAAATATGTTTCTTCCGATGGAAAATTATTAGAATCAGCATTTCATCTGAATTTTTCTATTGCACCTGTTTGCTTCGCCCTGGCAGGGATAGCAATCGCCATGTGGATGTATAAAACTGAAAGCAACAGGCCGCATCGGGTTGCCGCAGCTTTCGGAGGCCTGTATCAGGCAGCTCATAAAAAATTTTACATGGATGAGATCTATCTTTTCGTAACAAAGAAAATTATTTTTAACCTGGTAGGAAGGCCGGCAGCATGGATTGACAGAAATATAGTAGATGGCACTATGAACGGAATGGCATACAGTACGGCAAAAATTTCCGGATGGATCAAAGGTATTCAATCAGGAAAAGTACAGGCCTATGCCATGTATTTTTTTATAGGCATCATCGTACTGGTCATTATCGTTTTGTATTTATGGAAATAAAAATATTCAACTGATCACAGCATGAATCTGAACCTGGTTTTATTGATACCATTACTGACGGCAGCAGCTGTTCTTTTCTGCAAAGGACTGAAACAGGTAAGAATTGTTTCTTTTACCGGGGCAGTGATACAATTGATCCTCAGCTTCGTTTTATTGTACGGGTACTGGCAGGAACGCTCATCAGGAAATAATGACGCATTTCTTTTTGAATACAATTACGTATGGTATGCTCCCTTACATATAAATTATCATATCGGGGTGGATGGGATCTCGGTAGCCATGATCTTACTGACCGCATTCATCGTATTAACCGGCGTGCTGGTATCCTGGAAGATGCCCGCCCATACCACGGAAGGTGAAAAGCAGAGTAAAGAATTTTTCTTTCTCCTGTTGTTCCTGGGAGTGGGCGCTTACGGATTTTTTATTTCGCTCGATCTATTTACTCTTTTCTTTTTCCTCGAATTGGCCGTGATACCAAAATACCTGCTGATCGGGATATGGGGCAGCGGTAAAAAAGAATATAGCGCCATGAAACTTGCGTTGATGCTGATGGGCGGATCGGCATTGGTATTTGTCGGGCTTGCCGGGCTATTTTTTAATACTCATACGGGTGACGGTTCCCATACCTTCGATATTTTACAGATAGCACAGATGCACATTCCTGTTGCCGTTCAAAAATTATTTTTCCCTTTTGTATTTATCGGTTTTGGAATTTTTGGGGCTTTGTTTCCCTTTCATACATGGGTGCCGGACGGTCATTCCTCTGCACCCACGGCAGCTTCAATGTTTCTTGCAGGTATTTCAATGAAACTTGGAGGATATGGCTGCCTTCGTGTGGCCACTTACTTAATGCCCGATGCTGCACAACAATATTCCTGGATCATCATTGTCTTATCCTGCATCGCCATATTATATGGCGCTTTTGCCACAATGATGCAAACCGACCTGAAATATATCAATGCCTATTCATCGGTCAGCCATTGCGGTTTTGTCTTATTGGGGATCGGTATGCTTACAAAAACAGCGATCACCGGGGCTGTAATGCAAATGGTATCACACGGTTTGATGACTGCACTTTTCTTTGCCTGCATCGGGATGATCTATGACCGTACGCATACCCGGCAAATGGCCCGGTTGGGAGGGCTGCTGAAAGTAATGCCATTCATTTCCACCGTCTTTGTGATCGTTGCATTATGTTCTTTAGGATTACCGGGTCTCAGCGGTTTTGTAGCAGAAGTCACCATCTTTATGGGATCATGGGAGCACTCGGGTGCATTTTATAAAATCACTACCATTATAGCCTGCGCTTCGATCGTCGTGACCGCCGTTTATATATTGAGGGCAGTAGGAAAAGCCATCATGGGCCCGCTTGCTTCAAAAGAGTTCAGCCTGCTTCATGATGCGGACTGGAATGAAAAATTAGCTGCGGGTTTGTTGACGATCGGTATTATAGCTATCGGTATTGCCCCGTTTTGGTTAGACCGGCTGGTCGGGCCGGGAGCTGACGCCATCATGAAAAATATCACTAACGTGGTGATCGCAAAATGAACATTGAATTATGTGGAATGAATATCTACAACTGATGAAAGCAGAATTGATGGTCACCATCATCCTGTTCATTCTTTTATTTCTCAAACTGGGCAAAAAAGAGCGGGAAACCGTGCCCTTGCTTCATTTCATCAATATACTTTTACTCCTCAATTTTATTTCAGGTTTTCTCTACAATGCAGAAGGTACTTTATTCGGGGATATGTTTCATACCAGCAAACTGCTGTCCCTGGAAAAAAATATTCTTAACCTTGGTACACTGATCATTTCATTACAATCATTTCAATGGCTGAAGACTCATAAACATATTCCTGAGTTTTACATGCTGCTGCTTGCTACCCTGCTGGGAATGTTTTTTATGCTTTCGAGTAATAACCTGCTGATGTTTTACCTCGGTTTAGAGCTTTCCACGATCCCGCTTGCAGCACTGGCAAATTTTGACCTGGATAAGAAAATTTCTTCTGAAGCAGCAATGAAACTGATCATATCCTCCGCTTTTTCCTCGGGGTTATTGTTATTCGGCATCTCGATGCTTTATGGCACCACAGGCACGTTGAATTATCATGAGCTGTCACAACAGCTAAGCGGCAGTCCTTTACAAATATTATCCTTCGTGATGTTTGTAGCAGGATTCGGATTTAAATTTTCTGCAATCCCGTTTCACCTTTGGACTGCCGATGTGTATGAAGGCTCACCGGTGGCCGTCACCTCATATCTTTCCGTAGTGTCTAAAGGAGCAATACTTTTTGTTTTTGTTTCAGTATTATACCAGGCATTTCAAAACATTGCCGGTGTGTGGTATAACCTTCTTTTCATCATTTCAGTTATTACAATGACCATCGGGAATCTTTTTGCCCTGCGCCAGCAGAACATGAAACGATTTCTTGCTTTTTCGTCCATTTCACAGGTAGGTTTCATCCTGATCGGCATCACCGGCCAATCGCCTGAAGGAAGTGCTTCAGTGATCTACTTTGTACTGATTTATGTATTCTCTAACCTGGGTGCATTTGGCGTCGTGTCGCTGGTGAGCGCTGTGACTGCCAGAGAAAATATTGATGACTATAAAAGTTTTTATAAAAACAACCGGGCGTTAAGCTGGATACTGGCCATCTCTTTGTTTTCGCTGGCTGGCATTCCGCCTACAGCCGGTTTTTTCGGAAAATTCTTTTTGCTGTTGGCTGGCGCCGGTACTTCTCATATTTCCGGCGAACAGGTAAACTATTTACTCATTACTGTTGCGGCATTGAATATGGTGATCTCCCTGTATTATTATTTACGCATCATCAGGGCAATGTTTATGGATGGAAATGATCACCCGATTGATAAAGTAAAAGCAAGCTTATTGCCGAATATTTCATTTATTATCTGTATCGGCGGAGTATTGCTTATCGGGTTTGCAGGAGGAATATATGAATATATTTATTCGCTGGTTAAATAAAAAACCTAGCGGCTTTGTTGTTTTCTGACTTTTAAATTTTGAATTTCTAATCTGAAATGGCTATTAATAAAAATCATGAATTTGACGACCTGGACGGAATAAAATGTTCCATCGTGGAAAAGAATGTTTCGGCAGAACGGGTGGAATTCCTGAAACAACTCTTGGAATTCAACCGTTACACTGTGGTTGTAGTTCCGTCGCCTGCGCCGAAAGCAGCGGCTCCAGCTGCCCCTAAAGAGGGAGAAACAATATCTCAGCCTGCTCCCGCTCCATCCACATTTACTATTGGTGTCACGGATCTTAAATTCAACCCCACCAATGCCATTTTCGGAAGAATGCTTCGCACCAAAGACGGCCATATTGTTACCGCAGCCTATTGGCAGCAAAAGGATTCCGTAAGTAATGATGAGATTCCCTATTTTGAAAAAGAGTGACGCATTGCTTTTATTTGTTCTCACCAATTTTTAAAACCGGTAAAAAAATTTGAGAGAAGGGTTTGAAACTTGCCGGTGGTTTTAGAATGTGCCCCTTGCCTGATCAAAATCATTTACGGAAATTACGTAACCTCTCCTATCTTTGTTCGTATGCCACAGTTCATGATCGTCTGGAAAAATATTATTCGCAAGCCCGGCTGATATATTATTCTGCTTTTTCTAATACTATTTCCTGAAATATTTCAACTTCCATTTTTTCAAAACAGGCCTGTAACGGCAAAAAATAAATTTATACATGAAAACAATTATTGAGCCTTTCCGTATCAAGTCGGTAGAGCCGATCTATTTTACCACGCGGAAAGAACGGGAGGCTATTTTACAAAATGCTTTTTACAATCCATTCTTTATTCACGCCAAAGATGTATTGATTGACCTGCTCACTGACAGCGGAACCAACGCCATGAGCAGCCATCAATGGGCAGGCATAATGGAAGGTGATGAATCATACGCCGGCAGCGAAAGTTTTTTCCACTTTGAAAAAACTATAAAAGATATTACCGGTATGCCCATTGTCATACCAACTCACCAGGGAAGAGCATCAGAAAAGATCCTGTTCAGCATCATCGGCGGCAAAGGAAAATATATTGTAAGCAATACGTTGTTTGATACCACAAGGGCCAATATAGAATTCTCCGGTGCAGAAGGAATTGATCTCCTGTGTGAAGAAGGCAAGCTTCCTGAAGTGCCGGCTCCTTTCAAAGGGAATATGAATGTTGAAGCTTTGAAAAAAACCATTCATGAAAAAGGAGCTGCCAATATTCCGCTTTGTGTCATCACCGTTACGAACAACTCAGGCGGAGGCCAGCCGGTAAGCATGCAGAATATCAGAGAAGTAAAAGAAGTCTGCAGGGAAAACAATATACCGCTATTCATTGATGCCTGCCGCTTTGCCGAGAACTGCTATTTTATCAAACTGCGGGAGAAAGGGTATGAGAATAAACCGGTCATTGAAATAGCAAAAGAACTTTTTTCTTATGCCGATGGATGCACAATGAGCGCCAAGAAAGATGCGATTGCCAATATAGGCGGTTTCCTCGCTATGCACAATAAAGAACTGGCTGATCAATGCAGGAATCTGCTCATCATCACCGAAGGATTTCCAACGTACGGAGGGCTGGCTGGAAGAGATCTTGAAGCCATTGCCATCGGATTGAATGAAGTAATGGATGAACATTACCTGCGGTACCGTATCCGCAGCATAGAATATATCACGGAAAAACTGGTGGCTGCGGGTGTGCCCGTGATGCAGCCGGCCGGCGGCCATGCTGTTTATATTGACGCAAAACTTTTTCTTCCTCACATCCCAGTTGAATATTATCCGGGCCAGGCTTTGGTGGGTGCACTTTATATTGAAGGAGGCGTCAGAGGCGTAGAGATCGGTTCACTAATGTTCGGTAAATATGATAAAAATAAAAAACTAATCCCGGCACAAATGGAATTGGTACGTTTAGCTATACCCAGGAGAGTGTACACGCAAAGCCATATTGATTATGTAACCGAAGTGATCATTGAGGTTTTTAATAAACGGAATGATATAAAAGGGCTGAAAATCGTTGAGGAGCCCCCGATGTTAAGGCATTTTACTGCCAAATTAAAAATTGCCGGAGAACACACGAATTAAGATCAGAGCTTCTGATTGCATTATTCATAACAAGCAAAAAAATTATTATGATCAAAAATATCAAACACAGCTGGGCCGAACCATACAAAATGAAAATGGTGGAGCTCCTGAAAATGACGACACCCGCACAACGAAAAAAGGCATTGCAGGATGCAGGATACAACACTTTCCTGTTAAAGTCAGAAGACGTATATATTGACCTGCTTACTGACAGCGGCACTTCAGCCATGAGCGACCGCCAGTGGGCAGGCATGATGCTGGGCGATGAAGCTTACGCCGGCAGCCGCAATTTTTATAACCTTGAAAAAACAGTAAAAGAAATTTATGGTTATAAATATGTGGTGCCGACTCACCAGGGCCGCGGCGCTGAAAATATTTTATCGAAGATCCTGATCAAAAAAGGTGATATCATACCGGGAAACATGTACTTCACCACTACGAGGCTTCACCAGGAATTATCGGGAGGAAAATTCGAAGACATCATTATTGATGAGGCACACGATCCCGATAATGAATTTCCTTTTAAAGGAAATGTGGATCTCGATAAACTGCAACGCTTGATCGCAAAATACGGAGCAAAAAGAATCCCTTATATCAGCATTGCTACCAGCGTGAATATGGCCGGAGGCCAGCCTATCAGTATGAAAAATTTAAAAGAACTGAGGGCATTGACCAACAAACATGGCATACGCATCATTCATGACATGACAAGAGTGGCAGAGAATGCTTTCTTCATTCAACAAAAAGAAAAAGGATATGAACACAAACCGGTAAAAGTGATTGTTAATGAAATTTGCTCTCTCACCGATGGGGCCACCATGAGCGCCAAGAAAGATGCATTGGTAAATATTGGCGGATTTCTCGCTGTCAACGACTGGGACGTTTTTGAAGAAGCAAGAAACCTTGTTGTGGTATATGAAGGCCTGCACACTTACGGAGGATTAGCGGGGCGTGATATGGAAGCCATGGCTATCGGTATTCATGAAAGCGTAAGCGATGATCATATTCGTGCCCGTGTGGGACAAGTAATTTATTTAGGTAACCAGATGATGAATTACGGAGTGCCGATCGTTCACCCGATTGGCGGTCACGGAATTTTTGTTGATGCAAAAAAATTCCTTCCTCATATTCCGCAGGATTATTTTCCTGCACAAACGCTGGCAGCGGAAGTGTACCAGGATTCCGGGGTGCGAACTATGGAGCGAGGCATCGTATCAGCAGGAAGAAAGCCTGATGGAGAAAACTATCATCCTAAACTGGAGCTGGTCCGTTTCACAATCCCACGCCGCGTATATACACAGGCGCACATGGACGTGATTGCAGAATCTGCCGCAAGAGTATTTGAACGCCGGAAGCAGATTAAAGGATTGAAGATGGTATATGAACCAAAATACCTGCGCTTCTTCCAGGCAAGATTTGAGAAACTGAAATGATGATCACTTTTGCAAAAGATCTTTCAGCTTTTTAAAAGTCTCATAAGGGCCTTTGTCCACAAACATATTGGATAACCATGCCGGTATGCTGCCGCCCGGATCTGCTTCAACGATATAGTCAATATGAAGCGTCTGTGCAGACGGCATGGTCACTTTCCAGTGAGCGTAATAATGGGGCACTCTTACCAATCCTGAATTTTCGGGAATAAATTTCGGCTCACCGGTTCCGGTCCTGATAAAAAAATAAGGCAGGCTGTCCGTCCGCATACGAACATGGATCACAGCATCACGGTTGCTCATTGGCCATGGAAGATGTGTCTCGGAATGGATCCAGTATTCCTGTGAAGTAATCTGTTTCAGTATCCTGCTGTTTTTCAGATTATACACCCAGTCTTTATTGTTGGGGATGTCATCGAGAAGTGAAAATAGTTTTTGATAAGTCCCGGGAAAGGTGCATTCAACACGAACAGCTTTGTAACTCTTTCCTTCAACTTCAGAAAGAAAAACCCTGATTCCATCTTTATCTTTGACCTGCTTCCAGCGATACTGCCCATGACAATGATGCCATAGGCCGGCATTTAAAAGAAATAAGAATAAGGATCTTATTAAAAGCATATTGCCAAAAATAAGATCAATACTCCGCTAAAAAAATTAAAGAAAACACTAAACTTCCATACTTACTTTTTGTTTGTAGTTAACAGGCCGGCATTTCTGCATTCAGGAAGAGGCCGGCCCCGTGCCAACTTGATGTTTCAGAAAAACCTTGGAGGTTTCATTTAACTTTAATCTTTAACTGATATTATAAAATGGCAGTAAAAATTCCAATAAATACAATTTTCACTGATATTGGCGGTGTGTTATTAACTAACGGATGGGATCACACCGGCCGTAAGAAAGCCGTTGAGCTTTTCAAACTTGATCCGGAAGAAACGGAGGATCGTCATCATCTTACATTCGGAACGTATGAAATTGGAAAGATCACCCTGGACGAATACCTGAGAAGAGTGGTATTTTATAAGAAAAGGTCGTTCAGCACCCTTCAGTTCCGCCAATTCATGTATAAGCAATCACAACCGTTACCGGGTACATTGGAATTGCTGAAGCAGTTGAAAAAGAAATACAAGCTAAAGATCGCCGTGCTTAGCAATGAGGGAAGAGAACTGGCCGAATACAGGATCAAACAATATCAGTTGGGAAAGCTGGCCGATTTTTTTATTGTGTCCAGTTTTGTTCATTTCAGAAAGCCTGATACGGATATTTTTAAAATTGCATTGGATACAGCACAGGTTTTCCCTGAACAGGTGATCTATATTGAAGACCGCCCGATGTTTGTACAAGTAGCTTCCCGGATGGGGATCAACGGGATCGTTCATACCAATGAAAAAAATACTGCTGAAAAACTGAAAGATATGGGGCTGAAGTAATTCCGTCCTGTCAGGAATATGAATATTTCTTATCTTAAAACAATCACCCGGATTTCTATAAACTGCATTCTGAAAATAACAATGCCTCTGAGGCATCAGATAAAATCAAATACCTCATCACAAAAATATCCTGCGCTAACCCCCATCACACTTGTCTACAACAAATCATAAGGCAAAAACTGAATATAATCCTCAGGCTGTGGCGGTAAATTCCATTTTTCAAAAGGCAGTGTTGTTTCCTCTGCTTCAGTTTTTACATCTTCTTCCTTTTTATCCCTGCTGATCCCAACCCTGACCTTTTCCGGTACTGTTTGAATTGTTGTTTGCATAGGAGAATTTTTTAAGCTGACGGTACTCACCGTTATAAATCTTATGTCCTTCAGGTTTTTCATCATGGCAAACTTTATCATCCGAAAATTTTTGCCGTTGCGGTGCAATCTGGTAATTTTCTTTTCATTGAAAAGTTATCTTCCGGTTATTACCGGTTAATTAAGATGGCTTTAAGTTTTTAAAAAATTATGTAATAAAAAAACATAATCTCTACGATGAAAAATTTTTCTCTACTCGTTCAGATCGCCTGATGCAAAAAAGAAATACGAAGCCCCGGAAAAAATTCCGGGGCTTCTTTTAAACTGAACGTATGGTTAAAGTGCCTTCATTGCGTCAATTCTTTCCCAATGGCGGCGCACTTCTTCATTTCCCAATTCAAGGAATTCAGATGCTTTATCCGGAAAATTGTTTTTGATTGTTGAAAAGCGGTTTTCATTATATAAAAATTCATTCAGCGCCACCGAGGGTGGTTTACAATCCAGTGAAAAGCGCTGTCCTTTTTCTTTCCCGGGATTATACCGGAATATGGGCCAGTACCCGCTCTTGACCGCCAGGTCCTGTTGCTCTGCACCAAATGCCATATCATATCCATGTGCAATGCAATGACTGTAAGCAATAATGATAGAAGGACCTTCAAAAGCTTCTGCTTCAAGAATTGTTTTAAGCGCATGCACATCATTTGCGCCCATGGCAATCTGTGCCACATAAGCGCTGCCGTGCGCAATAGCCTGCATGGCAAGATCTTTTTTTCCGGTAGTCTTTCCCTTGGCAGCAAATTTAGCGCTGGCACCCAAAGGAGATGCTTTGGATTTTTGCCCACCTGTATTGCTGTAAACTTCTGTATCCATCACCAGGATGTTCACATTCTCACCGGTACTGAGTACATGATCCAGTCCGCCAAAACCGATGTCATAAGCCCACCCGTCGCCACCAACGATCCATACCGACTTCTTTTCCAGGAAGCCTGCGACCTGGAATAATCTCCACGAATCTTCTCTCCGGATATCTTTCAATCTTCTTTTAAGGTCATTCACATTCCTGCGCTGCTGAATGATCTCTGCTTCATTTGTCTCATTATTATTAATTATTGCATCGGCTAATTCCGTTCCCACTTCTTCTCTCAATTCTTTCAATAACCGGATTGCCATTTCTCTTTTCTTATCAGTGGCCAGTTTAATACCCAACCCGAATTCTGCATTATCTTCAAACAAAGAGTTGGCCCATGCTGGACCTAAGCCCTCATAATTGGTAGTCCAGGGTGTTGTTGGCAGATTGGCCCCATAAATAGATGAACATCCTGTTGCATTTGCCACGATCATCCGGTCGCCGAATAGTTGTGTCAGTAATTTCAAATAAGGAGTTTCGCCACAACCGCTGCATGCGCCGGAGAATTCAAAGAGAGGTTCCAGCAGTTGCGACCCTTTCACAGATGCTTTATTTACTCTCGTGCGGTCTATATCCGGCAGCGAAAGAAAGAAATCCCAGTTCTTTTTTTCAATTTCCTTCAAGGGTAATACATCCATCATATCAATTGCTTTATGTCCCTGTTGTTCTTTGCTTTCCATCGGGCAAACCTCTGTACAGAGTTTACAGCCGGTGCAATCTTCTACCGACACCTGCAATGTATAAGCTTCTTTATCTTTGAAAAATTCTTTTCCCACAGGAGCCACATATTTGAAATCCTTCGGGGCATCATCCAGGAATTCTTTATCATAAACCTTCACACGGATGGCAGCATGCGGGCAAACGAAATAACATTTCCCGCATTGCGAGCAGAGTTGCGGGTCCCAGACCGGCACTTCATCAGCAATATTTCTTTTTTCCCATTTTGTAGTTCCGGAAGGGTAAGTGCCATCAACAGGAAAAGCGCTAACAGGCAACTCATCCCCTTCTCCTGAAATAATTTTTCCGAGAACACTCTGGACAAATTCCGGAGCCTCGGCAGATACGGGAACTTCAATTTCCGTATTCCCTGTTGTATAACCGGAATAATCAAGCCGGTGCAGGTTGTCCAATGTCATATCCACAGCAAGGAAATTTTTTTGCACCACTTCTTCCCCTTTGCGTCCATACGTTTTCCGGATCGCATTTTTGATATAGAGAACCGCTTCATCTTTTGGCATTACATTGGAAATAGCAAAGAAACAAGTCTGTAAAATAGAATTAATACGGGAGCCCATTCCTGCATCTCTTGCCACTTTTGTTGCATTTATGATGTAAACCTTCAGATGCTTTTCCTGTATCTCTTCCTGTATCTTTCGGGGTAACTGCTTCCAGGTGTTCTCAACAGAATAAGGAGAGTTCAGCAGGAATACAGCCTCTTCTTCAGCATTTTTCAAGACATCATACTTTTTCAAAAAACTAAAATGATGGCAGGCAATAAAATTGGCAGTATTGATAAGATAAGCAGAACGAATGGGTTGATCGCTGAAACGCAGATGTGAAACGGTAAGCGATCCGGATTTTTTGGAATCGTATACAAAATAACCCTGTACATGATAATCGGTCACCTCCCCTATGATCTTGATGGTATTTTTATTGGCCCCGACTGTTCCGTCAGCGCCAAGACCGTAAAACAGCCCACGGAAAAGATGCTGTTTCTCCAAAGAAAAACTTTTATCATATTCAAGGCTTGTATGAGTGACATCATCATCTATGCCGATTGTAAAATTATTTTTCGGAGTTGGTTTTGCCAGCTCATCGAAAACGGCTTTTGCCATGGCAGCATTGAATTCTTTTGATGCCAGGCCGTAACGGCCACCAATCACTTCAGGCATTTTATATTTCCATTCATGATGCAGGGCATTCACCACATCCATGTACAGGGGTTCGCCGATAGCTCCGGGTTCCTTACAACGGTCCAGCACTGCAATGTCCCTTACGGATACCGGAATTGCTTCCATAAAATGTTTAATGGAAAAAGGCCGGTAAAGATGCACGTTGACATAACCAACTTTTTCTCCATTTGCATTCAGGTAACCGGTCACTTCATGCACCGGTCCCGCTCCCGATCCCATAATGATAATGATATGCTCTGCCTGAGGATGGCCATAATAATCAAATAATTTATAGGAACGACCGGTCAGTTTTTCAAACTTCTTCATGGATGTTTCCACTATGCCCGGCGTATGCAGGTAGTAAGGATTTATTGCTTCACGACTTTGGAAAAACACATCTGGGTTTTGCGCAGTACCTCTTACAAAAGGATGCTCGGGATTTAAAGAACGCTGGCGATGGCGATTCACATCTTCTTCATCGATCATTTGCCGGATCACTGTGTCGGGGATCACTTCTACCTGGTTCAATTCATGTGAAGTGCGGAAGCCGTCAAAAATATTGAGAAAAGGTATTCTTGATTTCAAAGTACTTGCCGTTGCGATCAAAGCCATATCCATTGCTTCCTGCGGATTGCTTCCGAACAATTGAGCAAAGCCGGTAGAACGTGCCGCCATTACATCACTGTGATCACCGAAAATGGACAGGGCATGAGTGGCAATCGTTCTTGCAGCAATATGAAAAACAGCCGGAGTTAACTCTCCTGCGATCTTGAACATATTCGGGATCATCAGCAATAATCCCTGTGAACTCGTAAATGTAGAGGCCAGGACTCCACCCTGCAAAGCGCCATGGATTGCCCCTGCAGCACCTGCTTCACTCTGCATTTCGATTACTTTCGGTATCTCCCCGAAAATATTTTTCACTTCATTACTGCTCCATTCATCTGCCCATTCACCCATAGGTGAGGAAGGTGTAATAGGATAAATAGCACAAACCTCGCTGGTCTTGTAAGCGATGTAAGAAGCAGCTTCATTCCCATCCATAATACTTGCCTGGATGACCGGTTCTGAAGGAGAAAATATTTTTTCATTTCCCTGAGTAGATTGCAATTCGCCGGAAGGAGATACAAGAGTTCCCATTTCAGTCCAATTTTAAGTAAACAATTAAACCGAAATTTCCCGGAATGTCTTCACTTAAAACATGATAAAAGTCAGGTTTAAGTCTGATTGTACAGGTTCATCATTATTTTTCAAATAAATTCTGCAGGTTTGGCCAGAGGCGCCTGAACTTTTTCCAACGCCTGGCTGATATCCCATATAAGATCCTGATAATTTTCTACACCAATGGAAAGCCGGATCATCTTCGGGTTGATATGATAAAGTTCTTTTTCTTCATCAGGAATATCCACATGGGTCATGGTAGCCGGATGTTCCGCAAGGCTCTCCGTGCCACCCAGGCTTACCGCCAACTTGATATGCCTGAGATTATTTAAAAATGTAAAAGCTTGTTTTTCTCCGCCCAAAATATCAAAACTCAACATAGCTCCATTACTCAGGTATTGCTTTTCATAAATGTCCTGCTGCACAGGATTATTCTTCCCTGTATAGCCGAGGTAATATATCTTTTCCACTTTCGGATGAGCTGAAAGAAAGTCCGCCACTTTTTCTGCATTCATTTCCGCAGCTTCCATACGAAGTTTCAGCGTTTCCAGGCTGCGCAGCAATAACCAGCTGGTATGCGGATCTATCATAGTTCCGAAGAAAGTTCTTGTCTTTTTTATTTTGCTGATCAATTCACCTGAACCCACCGCAGCGCCTGCAATTACATCACTATGGCCGCCGATATATTTTGTTGCCGAATACAGAACCAAATCAGCACCATGTTTTAACGGGTGCTGCCACAGCGGACCCATGTAGGTATTGTCAACAGCTACCAGCACATTCTTTTCAACATCAGAATATTTCTTTGCAATTTCACTGCACAGGGCAATATCAATCAGGTCGTTGGTCGGATTGGCCGGTGTTTCCACATAGATCATTTTCAATTTTCCTGCATGACCGCTTTGAACTAATATTTCTTCCACTTCTTTTTTACTCTGGCCTGCACGAAAACCGATCACTTCTATCCCGAACTGCGTAAGGATATTGTTTATGAATTTATGCGTTCCTCCATACACCGGGTTACTGTACAATAGAACATCTCCCGGCGAAAGGAAGGTGAACAAGGTGGTGGCAATTGCGCTCATGCCGCTGGAAAAGGCTGCACAAGCTTCTCCGCCGTCCCATAATTTCAAACGCTCCTCCAGTATCTCCATACCGGGATTATTGATACGGGAATAGATCAATCCCGGCACTTCACCTTCATGACCCGGGCGGCCATAAGCCATTTCAAAAAATGACTTCCCTTCTTCGGCGCTGTGAAAAACAAAAGTAGAGGTCTGGAAGATGGGGCATTTTACAGAGCCTTCACTTAATGCGGGCTCATAACCATATCCCAGCATCTGCGTTTCAGGAGAAAAATGAGAACGGTCCATAAAAATTATTTTAGAAAGCAAATTTTATAATTTCAGATAATATTTCTAATGATTTTTAAATTATTAGAAAATAAATCTAATTTTATATACTATTCTGAAAATATAAACTAAAACAACAGTCATGAACTTTCATGATCAGAAAAAAAATCTTTTATGAACCCGCTTGACCTGACTGATACCCGGATCCTCATGTTATTGCAAAATGACGCCCGGCTTACCAACAAGGAGATCGCTGACAAACTGGGTAAGACCATTACGCCCATTTATGAACGGATCAGGCGGTTGGAACAGCAGGGATACATACAACGCTATGTGGCAGTATTGGACAGGAATAAAATTGACAAAGGCCTGGTGGCATTTACCAATGTTCAGTTGAAAGAACACTCGCATCCCATGCTGAAAGCATTTGAAAAAGATATCGTGAAATTCGGGGAAGTGATGGAATGCTATCACATGACCGGAGTATATGACTACCTGTTGAAGATAGTGGTCAAAGACATCAATGAATACCAGAATTTCATTGTAAATAAACTGGCCAAACTTTCCAACATCGGCACGGTACAAAGCGGTTTTGTGATGACGGAAATAAAATTTGAAACGGCCTACCCGATTTCACTATCCGAAAAGAGAGAGAAAAACGGGAAATCAAAATAATGGCAAAACAGGCTCATTGTATTTATTAAAACTGATTAAACACAGGAAATTTATTATTCATATTCCTTATTTTAGTTCATCTTATTTCCGGTAAATGATGACAGGTAAAAAAAGGATGGACATAGCTATGCACTGTGGGCAACCCGACCGTGTACCGGTAATGTGTCAGTTGTCCATTGGCCACTATTTTCTGTATAGCGGGATTGACCGTTTAACAATTTGGTTCACATCCGAAGGGTTTGCTGATGCATTAATTGCTCTTCAGCGCCGGTATAATTTTGATGGCATATTAGTAAACCTGCACGGCCGGCCCCCTGACTGGAAAAAATACGTTGAAAATATTGAAGAACAAAATGACGAGATCTGTGTACGATGGAAAAACGGTTGCTATACTAAATTCCCCGCTGATGACAACCCGCATTACTACCAGGCTGACGGAACTGTGTACCATCCTGAATTATCAGAAATTGAACCGGAGAAACTCTATTATATTGATCCATGGCAGATATCCGGTATCAATTATCCTTTTACCTGGGATTTCAGCGGTGAAGAAAGGTCCGGGGTTAATTTTTTCCCGGAATATATAAACGACACAATCAAAAAAGTTATCGAAAAAACCAATGGCGCTGTTTCAGTTCACGGAGAAGTGTATAGCCCTTTTTCCCAGTTACTGGAACTGTTGAATTATGAAGAAGCTTTGATGGCGTTGTTAATGGATCCCGGTAAAATACATGCCTGCCTTGAAGCACTTACGCAAGGCACTATTCATCTTGGAATATCAGAAGCGCAAAGTGGAGCAGATGCAGTTTTGATTTCCTCGGCATTTGCCGGAAGCGGATTTCTTTCCAGAGAGCAATATGAAGAATTTGTGATGCCTTATGAAAAAAAAGTGATCCGGGGTATCAAAGAAAAAAGCGACATCCCTGTTTATACTCATACCTGTGGCGGGATCGGTGACCGCCTGGATCTTATGATGGATACAGGCACCAATGGCATTGATACCCTCGATCCTCCGCCGCTGGGTACAGTTGAATTCGAAAACGCCATTGCACAGACCAAAGGAAAAGTATTTATAAAAGGAAACATTGATGCAGTAAACGAACTTCTTAATGGCAATGAAGAAATCATCCGGAATGCCGTTATGAAAAGATTGAATATTGCCAAAGCCGGTGGTGGTTATATTTTAAGTACTGCCTGTTCGGTTTCTCCCCGGACTGACCCGGCCAATCTTGAACTATTGGGCCGTTTGGGAATTGAAAACGGCCGGTATGATTAAATAGTATTAAAATGGAATCACTTCTTGATAAAATTGCTCATTGTGTGGAAGAAGGGAAAATAAACAGATCTTCTCCGTACCCGCCGGAAATGAAAGACCAGGATGGAGCTGATGAATTAACACAATGGGCAGTGAAACAGGGAATATCTCCCGATGACATTCTGCAAAACGGATTTATCCGGGCTATGGATAAAGTAGGTAAAAAATTTTCCGAGCACAAGATCTTCGTTCCTCAAATGCTGATGTCCGCCAAAGCGATGAGTGTTGCCATGGAACACCTGAAACCATTTTTCCAATCGGGAGAAACGAAGAGGAGAGGTGTGTTCATCATTGGCACCGTCACCGGCGATCTGCATGAAATAGGAAAAAATTTAGCCGCCATGATGATCGAAGGCAGTGGATGGGAAGTCATCAATCTCGGCAAAGATGTGAGGAAAGAAAAATTTGTTCAGGCAGTTCATAAACATCCTGATTGTGTGGTTGGCTTATCGGCCTTACTCACAACAACAATGATACATATGGCTGACACTATACGGGCATTAAAAGAAGAATTTCCTCAATTGAGAATAATCATCGGCGGCGCTCCGGTCAACCAGGAGTTTTGTGATAATGCAGGTGCTGATTTTTACGCTGCTGATCCGCAGGCTGCCGTCGTTTACCTGAAACAATTATCCTGACAAAAAGCTTGTAATGTAATGATAAAGATAACAGACAGGATAAAATCGGGTGAAATATTGGTAAGCGATGGCGCCTGGGGAACACAGTTACAATCAAAGGGACTAAAAACAGGGGAATGCCCGGAATTATGGAACATAACCCATGGTAAAGAGATATACGAAATAGCAGAAAGCTATATCAATGCCGGCTCAGATATGATCGAAACGAACAGTTTTGGCGGCAATCGCTTCCGGCTTGCTGAATATGGTCTTGAAAGGCGTTTATCGGAGCTAAATAAAAAAGCGGCCCAACTATCCCGAAAAGCTGCCGGAAATAATCATTACGTATTGGGGTCCATCGGACCGTCTGGAAAATTTATCATGATGGATGAAGTTTCCCCGGCTGAATTAACCGAAACTTTTTCAGAACAAGCCATTGCACTGAAGGAAGGAGGTGCCGATGCCATCATCATAGAAACCATGACCGACCTGAACGAAGCCTGCATAGCGGTACGGGCAGTACGGGAGAGTACAGATTGCGAGATCATCTGTACCATGACTTTTGATAAATCTGCAAAAAATGCTTTTCATACCATGATGGGTGTTTCTCCGGAAGATATGGTAAGAGAACTGGTGTCATCAGGCGCTGACATCATTGGCGTCAATTGTGGCAGAGGTATAGCAGACATGCCGGACCTTGTAAAAGAAATCAGGAAATATGATGGAAACATCCCACTGATGATACAACCGAATGCCGGAATACCCATATTCAGAAAAGAAAATCCGGATGAATCATCCGGTAAAGATCCGGAACAAGGGAAAATAATTTATACCGAGAGCCCGGAGTATATGGCGGAAATTTCCATATCGGTAATCAATGCCGGCGCAAATATTATCGGTGGTTGTTGCGGCACTACACCCGAGCATATCCGTCAAATTGCCGCTATTGTAAAAAACAGAAGACATGGAATTAAATGAATATACTTTCCGTGTTAACGAACTCGATGTAACACCTGAAGCCATTGAAATGTTTATCGGGTATGAACCCGGCAACTCGCCCGGGTATGTCAGAACATTAATTGAAGAAACGTTGCAACAGGCCGGGGACTTATGTCAAATAAAAGGCGGATACGTTATTTATGATAACATTCATTTCGAACCTGCTGATTACAGTTTACATATTCTCGATAGGGAGTTCAGTATAAAAAAAATAATTTGTAATCAAATTAAAAAGTCAGACTCTGTAGCCTTATTCGCCTGCACAGCAGGAAGCGGTATTGGAGAACAAGCCGACAAACTGATAGCCCGGGGGGATGGAGTAGAAGGGTATATTATGGATATTACCGGATCGCAGATCGTAGAAGCAGCGATGGACAAGATGCAGGATGATCTTGAAAAAAAGATAGCTCTAAAAAATCTTTTCATCACCAACAGGTATAGCCCGGGTTATTGCGGCTGGAATATCAGTGAGCAGCAGAAACTATTTTCTCTTTTGCCTCCCCGTTTTTGCGGTATTACCCTTTCCGATCATTCATTGATGAATCCCGTAAAATCCGTAAGCGGAATTATTGGCATCGGCAATAATGTACGGAGAAAAAATTATGCCTGCTCAATCTGCGAAATGGCTAATTGCATTTACAGAAACAAAAAAAGTAATCCGGCCTGAGCTATCCTATGCTCTGCAAAATGATCTCTTTGATTTTATTTAGATGAATTCTTTCCTGTTGCATCGTATCCCTGTACCGGATAGTGACCGTATTATCTTCCTTGGTCTGCTGATCCACCGTGACGCAGAAAGGAGTGCCGATGGCATCCATCCTCCTGTATCGTTTTCCGATGGTATCCTTCTCTTCATAAAAACAACGGAAAGAAGCTTTGCAGTCATCCATAATTTTTCGGGCAATCTCAGGAAGCCCGTCTTTTTTTACCAGGGGCAGTACCGCCAACTTCACCGGAGCTAAGGAAGGCGGGAATTTCAACACTACCCTGCTGTCCTGCTTTTCTGCCGTAGAAAGATCTTCTTCGGTATATGCTTCACTCATCACTAATAAAAACATCCGGTCAAGGCCAATGGAAGTTTCGATGACATACGGAATATAATTTCCATAGGGTTTTCCGGTGGCAGGGTCAATATCATTATCGAAATACTGCATTTTCTTTTTACTGTACTCCTGGTGATTCTTCAGATCGAAATCGGTGCGGGAATGAATACCTTCCACTTCCTTGAATCCGATCGGGAATTCATATTCTATATCGCAGGCGGCATCGGCATAGTGCGCCAGTTTCACATGATTATGAAAGCGATATCTTTCTTTTGCAATACCGAGGCTCAGGTGCCAGTTCATCCGGGTCTCTTTCCATCTCTCATACCATTCCTTTTGTGTGCCGGGGCGAATGAAGAACTGCATTTCCATCTGTTCAAATTCCCTCATGCGGAAAATAAATTGTCGTGCAACGATCTCATTGCGGAATGCCTTTCCGATCTGGGCTATGCCAAAAGGGATTTTCATTCTCCCGCTCTTTTGCACATTCAGAAAATTGACAAATATTCCCTGGGCTGTTTCAGGCCTTAAATAAACAATACCTTCCCCTTCCTCTCCTGCCACGCTTCCCATTTGCGTGGAGAACATCAGATTGAACTGGCGTATGTCGGTCCAGTTACTTGTACCGCTGATAGGACATTTTATTTTATGATCAACGATGAGTTTTTTCAATCCTTCAAAATCATCTTTTGCCAGCAAGGAGTTCATTTCTTCCAATACTTCCTCTGCTTCCTGCGTTTTATTTTCCGCATACAATTTTTCAGCATAACCCTCTATCAGGTGATCCACCCGGTATCTTTTCTTGCTGTCTTTGTTGTCAATCATCGGGTCATTGAAATTATCAATATGCCCGGATGCTTTCCAGGTGGTCGGGTGCATAAAGATGGCCGCGTCAATACCCACGATATTTTCATGCATCTGCGTCATGCTTTTCCACCAATGGTCTTTTATGTTTTTTTTCAGCTCACTGCCCCACTGGCCATAATCATAAACTGCCTGCAGCCCGTCATAGATCTCACTGCCGGGAAATACAAAGCCGTACTCTTTGCAATGAGAGATAATATCCTGAAATCTCCCTGCTTTAGATGTCGTTTTACTATCATTTGCCATAAGGCGGCAAAGGTAAAGAAGAAATATCACTGAATGGAAGTGAGCAATGCTATAAGGTCTTCCTTTTTATAAAAGTTCACCTTGTTGGAGTCCAGGTATTTTTTTAACACTAATGATTCTCTACCGCCCAGCATTTTTTCAATATTCTTTTTGGTAGCAGGTACAAAAACATCCTCCTTAGCGCTGATATAAAATTCGGTTACCTTTTTCATTATGGTTTTTTCCTGCACGACAAGATCTTTCATCCCGGTTGATGCTTGTTGAACCTGCCTGAACTGGTCAATAGATACTGCAGAAGTTTCCACTCCCATGGCGCCGATCTTTTTCACATCAGTTATACCGAAAACCGTCTTTTCGGCAAGCCGTAATTTACCGAAGGCACCAAGATTGTGGTAATAACTATTGCCGGCAAAATAAAAAGTGTCTTTCCCCAATGCAAAGAGCTTAAAATCCTGCGGGGATGCAACAGCCAGGGTATCTCCTTTCTCATTGATGAACATCATTTCACCATACAAATAATTATAATTAAGGTCAATTCTCCCCATTCTGTCGTCTTTAAACCATACCAGGCCCGATATAAAATTCCTGGAAAAATATTGTGCCGCATTGGGTATTGCCTGTACAATTCTTTCACCGGGGTTTACTGTAAACAAATCATCTCCCTGGGCCGAACTTCTCAAGGTGACTACAGCAAGAAAAAGTGAAAAAAGAATAACCTGTCGTTTCATAGCAGTGAACTTTATTGTTAAATTATATTTTTCTCTTGAAATTACTTTCTGAGTTTTTCATTTTTTACATGCCTTTGCAGATCCCTTTTTGTTTTCTTTTCAAAATTCTTATCCAGGGCTTCAGTAAGATCCACACCCGTTTGATTAGCCAGGCAAAGCAAAACCCAAAACACATCCGCCATTTCATCACCCAGATCTTTTGCCTGCTCACCTTTTTTAAATGACTGGTCGCCGTATTTACGTGCCATGATACGGGCAAGCTCCCCCACTTCCTCGGTAAGTATCGCCATATTGGTCAACTCACTGAAATATCTTACTCCAATAGTTTTGATCCATTGATCTACCTGCTGCTGGGCTTGCTTGATGGTCATAAAAGAAATTTTTACTTTTCTTTTGCAATATAGCATGATTCTTGCCGTTCTTCATCTCCCGTTCCCGATCTCCTACCCCCTGAAAACAATTAATCACCATTTATGAAAAACAATTTTTTTATCCAATGACACGTCTTTTCTCCCTTTGCATAGCAGCTTGTGCCATTTGTGCATTGTTTGTTTATCCCGTTCATGCCCAGGATGATCCCGGCCCGGGAAAGATCAGGCCCATTGCAGAAAGAAAAGTTAACAAACCGTTTAAGGTGCTCACTTCCGGAAAGCAAATAACCATAAAGAGTACCGATAATGAAAATAACCTGAGACAGATCCTGGTATGGACCTCTACAGGGCACCGCATCGTGGAGCAGCATGAAATGGATGTTCCTTCTTTTGATTTTTCTGTTTCCGGCATCAATGAAAGAGTCTTTTTCCTGATGGTGGAATTCAAAAACGGCAAGAGGTTCTCCGAAAAGATAGGTGTGAGATAAGGAACAATCAATACTGAACCGGCTGTAAGAAACCATAGAGCTATTAAAAAAACGAAGCCGGACCCGGTAACCGAAAAAGTATTTCAACCATTATTCTTCATTCACTTCTCTACTCCCTAATCTTTGTATCTATCAGAATGGTTACCGGCCCGTCGTTGATCAATTCCACTTTCATATCGGCGCCGAAAACACCTGAAGGCACTGCCTTACCAAGATCAGCGGATAGTTGATGTAAGAATTTTTCATAAACCGGAACTGCAATCTCAGGTTTGCTTGCCTTCAGATAAGAAGGGCGGTTACCTTTTTTAGTGGAAGCCTGCAAGGTAAACTGGCTGACCACAAGAATTTCTCCATTGATGTCCTTTACGGAAATATTCATTACTCCGTTTTCATTATCAAAGATGCGCAGGTTCACGATCTTATTGCTCAGCCATTCAATGTCTTCACTGCCATCCGCATCTTCAATACCAATCAGCACAAGCAGGCCTTTTCCGATCTGAGAATGAACCTTGCCATCAATGGTTACAGAAGCTTTAGTTACTCTTTGTATGACCGATTTCATGAGATCGCAAGTTACCGTTTCCGTTTCAGGCTTTCATTTCAAAGTTAAATTCATAATTTGAAGGAATTTATCTTTACAGTATTACCGGCAACCTGAAACCGGTGATCTTCAAATTCTGTTATGACCGATCTCTCAAAAGAAATAAGTTTTCAAACCACCCGCAGCGGAGGTAAAGGCGGCCAGAACGTCAACAAAGTGGAAACAGCTGTGATCGCATCTTTTCATATTGATGCTTCCCGGTTATTGACAGAAGAACAAAAACAGACAGTGAAAGAAAAACTGTCCAACCGCATCAATGCAGAAGGATTTTTACAGGTGAAGTCACAAACACACCGCACACAGCTTTCCAACAAAGAAGAAGCCGTTCAAAAAATAAATGAGCTGGTAAAAAATGTATTGAGAAAGAAGAAGCCCCGCATAGCCACCAAAATAAGCAGGTCAGTGAAAGAAAAGAGGCTTGAATCCAAAAAAAGGAAATCAGAGATCAAATCAGGGCGAAAAAAATTCAGGCAGGGAGACTACTAATTGTTTGATGTGCGTTTTGCTTTCAGTGCATCCAAAGCCGCTTTTTGATTATCTATGTCTTTTTGAGCGTTATCCTGATCTTTGGCATTTTTCTTCAGGTCATCCTGGAGATTTTTGATTTTTTTCTCCATACTGTCCTGGTCGTCTTTCAGGTTTCTCAGCTTTTTCTCTGCCTTGGCCATCACGTCTTCCTGTACTTTGATCTGCAGTTCCAGGTCAGCCGCTGCCACTTCAGGCTGCAGGCTTTCCAGGAAATTTTTTATCCTTGTCCCCTCTGAAGCATCAAAACCTGCAGAAGCATCTTCACCATTCTTATTCACGACCATGTACAATACGGAAGTGTTTTTATCCTTACGGCTCTTTTGTTCCACTTTTACAATATAATCCAGGGCATCGCTGCTGATGTCATTAATATACGCTGATTTAAAAACAATGAATCCTTTGTCCTTATTGAACAACCCTTTTTCCTCTTTGCCTTTATAACCCATTTTCCCAATTTTTGAAACAATGGCATTTTGCAATGCATCTGCTGAGTATGGGTATTCGATCGCATATGCATTCTGCTTCTTCTTGCTGTATTCTATAGTGGTTTCATAAGCCTGTGCATGCACCACAGAAAAGAAAAAGGACAGGAACAAAAGGAAAAGGGATCCTCTTTTCATAAGCCGATAAATTTAATCAGCAAATATAAAGCAATCGCCCCAAAATCTTCTACCATCAGGCTCCCGGAACTATTGACCGTCCCCTAAAAAGTTAAAAATGAAAAGACCTTCTTTCTCATTCGTGTTTTCAAAAACAGAAAACTATTTTTGTCCTGCATTCGGTAGCAATTAAAATTATCTGATCCTTGAGCGGAATCAAAAATCTAGCAGGCCAGACGATGTGGTATGGAGTCAGCTCCATTATAGCCCGCTTTTTGAATTACCTGCTCACTCCCTACCTGACTTTAAAATTATCAGGCCCCGCCTATGGCGACATGTCCCTGGTGTATTCCGCCATCCCTTTCCTGAACGTGATTTTCACCTACGGATTGGAAACCGCTTACTTCCGCTACGTTCAGAAAAAAGAACATGAGGAAGAAGTGTACAACACAGCCACCGTGTCGCTGATCATCAGCACCATTTGCCTCACCACTTTACTCATCATCTTCCGTACAGCATTTGCCGACCTGATCCGGATAGAAGAACACCCGGAATACATTACCTGGAGCGCATTCATCATTGCATTCGACAGTATGTCAGCGCTGGCATTTGCCAAGCTTCGTTATGAACAACGCCCTATAAAATTTGCCGCTATTCGCATAGCCGGTATCCTGATCAATATTGCGGTCGTGTATTTTTTCTTATCCGTCTGCCCGCGGATAGAATCCAGGCACCCTGACAGTATCTTACTGATCTTCTACAATAAGAATGTCGGCGTGGGTTATGTGATCATAGCCAACCTGGTGCAATCGGCGGTCACTATTCTTTTGCTGTGGAAAGAATTTCTTTCCTTCAAATGGAGATTCAACGGCAAACTGTGGGGTCAGATCATGCTGTATTCCATGCCCCTGATCATCGCGGGCTTTGGTGGCATGATCAACGAAACTTTTGACCGGATCATGCTGGGCTGGTGGTCATCAGCGCCGACGGAAGATGCCATTAAGTTTGAAGTGGGAACCTATAGCGCCTGTTACAAATTATCCATCCTGATCACTTTATTCATCCAGGCTTTCCGCATGGGCGCCGAACCTTTTTTCTTCACCCAGTCAAGAGGAGAAAATCCGCAGAGGATCTATGCACGGGTGATGAAATTTTTTGTCATCATCATTTGCCTGATGTTCCTTGTGGTGGTGCTGTTCCTCGACACCTGGAAATATTTCATACAAAACCCGATGATGTGGGAAGGGTTGAAAGTGGTGCCGGTGCTTTTATTGGCCAACATGTTCCTGGGCATTTATTACAATCTATCCATCTGGTACAAACTCACCAACAAGACTATGGCCGGCGCATGGATCACTGTGATCGGCGCTGTCATCACCATTATCATCAACTATACGTTCATTCCCACATTCGGTTACATGGCCTGTGCCTGGGCCACTTTCTTTTGCTATGGCAGCATGATGGTGATCTCTTTCATCTGGGGGCAAAAAGAATACCGGGTGCCTTATGCATGGAAAAAATTACTGGCTTACTTAGTCATTGTCGTCTTGCTTTATTTCGTGCACCGCCTTTTCATTCAGATGGACCTTAACAGGTGGATCAACCGCGGCTTTGCTGCTGCACTCACACTTTCGTTTCTCCTGTTGATCCTGAACATTGAGAAAAAAGAATTTCAGAGGTTGCCGGTGGTGGGAAGGTTGTTTGCGAATTAAAATCACTTTTTATTAATGAGTTAATGCTCTTTCCTTCTCTATGAGACTTTGCATTTTAGTAATATTACCTGAAAGGGCATGAGATAGAATCAGTAGGAAATCCATCAAATTCTTACTTCCTGTTTCATTTTTACAACCCGGTGCAGCGTATTCCAATTTGAGTGAGTCTTATTGATTATTGTACGGTAAATACACTTTCTTACAGTTATTATCCAAACCAATAAAATGGTGATATGAAATTCAGGCTCGTTTTTATTCTTACCCTTTCTTCGGTTATAGCCATTTTTCCGGGCTGTACCAAAGAACAGGCTCCAACCGGCACCACTACACCAATTGTTCTTCCTCCGGGTGGCCAAAGCGTAATATCTTCTCAAAATATATTTGCCCTGAAGTTTTTCAAAGAAGTACTGCAGCAGGATAATTCCAATTCAAATAAATTAATCTCTCCTTTAAGTATTTACACGGCATTCAGCATGGTGTATAACGGAGCTACGGGCCATACTTCGGATGAAATGAAAACTGTTTTACAGTTGCAGGATATTCCCACGGAAACATTGAACAATACCATTAAATCCCTGATGACGGGATTGCCCAAAGCCGATTCAAAGATAGAAATGGATATTGCCAATTCAATCTGGTATCGTTCTACGGGGCCGCAACCGCTGCAACCGTTTATCAACACCGTATCAGAATACTATTTGTCACAAATCACAAAGTCGGATTTTAATAATCCTCAGACCGTTGACAACATCAATTCATGGGTTACAGGCAAAACTCATGGAAAAATAAACAGGATAATTGACCAGATTAGTCCCGAGGATATCATGTACCTGATCAATGCTGTTTACTTTAAAGGGCAATGGAAACTGAAATTTGATCAGTCCGAAACAAAAGACATGACCTTTTATGTCAAAGATCCGGGCACAGTTCAGGTGCCCTTTATGACACAAACAGCCACTTTCCGGTATATGGAAAATCATTCCATGCAATGCGTTGAACTTCCTTACGGTTCCGGCAGTTTCAGCATGTATATAATTTTACCGGCATCGGGGCTTTCGGTTGAAGACCTGCTTTCTTCTTTCAACGGAGACCCGATGACAGGAACTTTAAATGAAATGGATTCAGCAAAAGTGACCTTGTATCTGCCCAAATGGACGTATAGCTATGATCTGAATGATATGAAGCCGGAAATGTCATCATTGGGAATGCATGATGCGTTCACTGAAAACGCTGCCTTTTATAATATGTATCCCCCGGAAGCAGGGGCCTATATTTCAAAAGCGATCCATAAGACATACATTGCCGTGGATGAAAAAGGAACAGAAGCTGCGGCCGTTACTTCAATCGGCATGGGAACGACCTCTGTTCCTCAAAATCCTGTCATGAATGTGAACAGGCCATTTTTATACTTAATAGCAGAAAATCATACAGGTTCTGTTTTATTTTTAGGTAAAGTAAATGATCCGGGGCAACAGCAGAATTAAGTTTTTTTAGAACAGCAAAATTTTAAGCCTTTCATTACAAAAGATCAGCCGGTAAAAGCAGGGTGTAAATTTTCCGGATGTGGTCATTCTCTTAATCCTGTCACAGATATTCATCAGAAAATTTCCTTTGAAATTTCAGTTTCATTCAGAAACATTCACCATAATAGAATGATGAGCTGTATGCTGTAACGGTCAGAACATTTTTACAAACGGGTTATTCATCTTCTCAAACCCCGCAGTTGTCACCGGCCCATGACAGGGATATACTTTGGTGTCGTCGGGCAAAGTAAACAACTGCGTTTGAATGCTATTTATTAAGGTGTTGTAATCTCTTTCTCACAAAACGACCCTGTCGGTTGTTTGATGAATTAAGCCACCATTTTATTTATTTTTTGCTCTTTTTATACAGCACTTTTATATATTTTTGCTGAATCAAAACAGCAAAATGGATAACCTATTAATCAGATCACAAATATTGGTATCAGAACAATCGGCGGATAAAGTACGCCTGCTACAGGAAAAAATTCATTGGAATGACCGGCTGATCGGAATTGTCGGAGCCAGAGGAACGGGTAAAACAACCTTGCTCCTGCAGCAAATAAAGCAGCGATACGGCAACAGAGCAAATGCACTTTATCTTTCACTCGATGATATATTTTTTACAGATAACAAGTTGGTGGATGTTGCCCGGTATTTCATTCCAAGGGGAATTGATACTTTTTTTCTCGACGAAGTGCATAAATATCCCCAATGGGCTAAAGAAATAAAAAATCTGTATGATCAATATAAGAAAATTCATATTGTGTTTACAGGTTCGTGCATTACCGATATACTTCGCCAAAATGCTGATCTCAGCCGTCGCTCCGTTCAGTTTGAGATGCCTGGTCTTTCTTACCGTGAATACCTGCAGTTTTCAAATATTGCCACGCTGCAACCAGTTTCGTTGAAAGACATTCTGATCCATCATGGGGAAATCGCATTAGACCTGGCAAAGCAGTTTAAACCATTGATGTACTTCAGTGACTATTTACAGTTTGGATATTATCCTTTTTTTTTAGAAGGTAAAAAAACATATTCCATAAGGCTGGAGCAAATCATAAAAATGACTTTGGAAAACGATCTGACGTTTATTGAAGGATTTGATCCTGCTAATATCAGAAAAATAAGCCGGCTTTTTTACATCCTCGCCACCAATGTTCCTTTTAAACCTAACATATCAAAATTGAGTGACAAAATCGGGATCCATCGCAATACGCTGGTTCAATACCTGCATTATCTTGAAAAAGTAAGACTAATTAATTCCTTATCGGCACTTGGCAAAAGTATCAGCACACTTCAGAAACCAGACAAAATTTTTCTGGAGAATACCAACTTTCACTTTGCACTTTCACCAGAAAACGCTGATAAAGGCAATATGAGGGAATCATTTTTTTTAAACCAGCTTAAAAACGCAGGGCATAGTGTTTCGCTGTCTGTAAAGGGCGATTTTACCGTAGATGGAAAAAATGAATTTGAAATAGGAGGTAAAAACAAAACAGGAACAGCAACTTCATCTGCTAAGAATTTTTGGATTGTGAATGATAATATTGAAACCGGTGCGCTGCACAAAATACCTTTGTGGCTATTCGGAATGTTATATTGAAGTCCCGCTGTTTTTTTGACATCCCGCCACAACTAAAATTATGAGTATAAACTACAACAAGGATAATCAATACATCTTCACAAACGGATTATTCATCTTCTCAAACCCCACCGTTGTCACCGGCCCATGACCGGGATAAACTTTGGTATCATCAGGTAAATTGAAAAGTTTGGTATGAATGCTGTTAATCAGGGTATCAAAATCACCGCCAGGCAAATCAGTCCTTCCGATGCTGCCATTGAATAACACATCCCCGCCAATCACAAAGCCTCCTGCCCGGTCATAGAAGCATATACTTCCCGGTGAGTGCCCCGGGGTGAACAGTACCTCCAGTTCATCTTCATCCAGTTTTACAGTATCTCCTTCCTTCAGATAAACCAACGGGCCTTCATAATTCTCAAAGGGCAACTGCCACATCCTTCCGCTTTCCGGAGCAAGATCCAGCATGAGCTTCTCCTTTTCATGAATATGTAAAAGAAGACCCCAGGTATCGTGGACAAATCTGTTCCCGAAAACATGATCCAGGTGGCAGTGAGTGTTTAGCAGTAAAATGGGTTTTAATCCTTCCCTCTCGATGGCCGTTTTCAACTCATCCCTTTCTTCAGGAAAATAACAGCCCGGGTCAATAATGCAACATTGGTTTTGCCCGTTATACAAAACATAAGTATTCTCTTCAACAGGGTTAAATGTAATTTTCTTAATGTGTATCATGTGCAGCCTCCTGACGCCCCTTCTGAGGGAATTATGAGGCTCAAAAATAGAAAACTCTTGTATGTATGTAACAGGAGAAAAGGTTAGATTTGTTGATAAGTTAAAAAACTCGAATGAGCCTTTCTGAGAAAAACGTTAATGCTGAGTTGCAGATTTCTCTGAAATGCCTTGAAATAAATAATTTTAAGGACGGTTTAATCATAAAGCACGAATAATATTCCTTAGCAAAGGATACGGGGTAAAAACACTTCTCCGCAAATGCTATGGAGTATAAAACAGTAAAGATTCTATGAAGAAATTATTATGCCTGATGGCTTTTCTTTCAGTTTTCACGGCCATGAAAACATCGGCGCAGGTGAACAGCGTAGAGTTCGGAAAAAACCGGGTTCAGTACCAGAATTTCAAATGGAAATATTACCAGACAGAGAATTTTAACTCTTATTTCAGTCAAAACGGGCTTGCACTGGGCAAATATGTTGCCCAGATGGCCGAACAGGAACTTCCCAGCCTGGAAGTATTTGTTGAATATGGTATGCAACGACGTGCCAATATAGTCATCTACAACAGCTTTGATGAAATGCAGCAATCCAATATCGGGCTGGGCATTGACTGGCAAAATACCGGCGGCGTTACCAAACTGGTGAATAACAAAATGATCGTGTACTTTGATGGTAACCACGACAACCTGCGATTACAAATACGCCAGGGCATTGCAAAAATCCTGGTGGAAAATGTTCTTTTCGGAGATGACCTTGGAGAATTTGCTGCCAACCAGGCTTTGCTGGACCTCCCCAAATGGCTTACTGACGGGTACATTGCTTATGCTGCACAAAACTGGAGTCCCAAACTTGACGATGATCTGCGGGCGGTGATGCTTGGCGGGCTATATTCCAATTTTTACCAGTTTGCTTATGAAAAGCCCGACCTGGCCGGTCATGCTTTCTGGTACTACATCGCTAATAAATACGGAAAAAACAAAACCACATATCTTTTATACCTGGCCCGTATTTACCGGAACCTCAACAATGCCTCTTTAAAAGTAGCCAATAAGAAATTCAAAAAAGTATTGGAAGATTTCATGATGGAAATGCCGCAGCAATATTTCAAGGATATCCGCGGCAGGCGTAATGTACCCAAAGGACAGTTGTCGATCACCAGAGAAATCGGGAAAAGGGATTATATCCGTTTCAATGCAAATCCAAATCCGAGAAGTTTCACTTATGCCATGGTGGAATTTAACCAGGGAAGATATTATGTAGTGCTGATGGAGAATTTTGTAAACAGGAAAATTTTATTAAAATACGGCGGACGCTCCCGGCAGGACGAAGAAAATCCAAACTACCCCATCCTGGCCTGGGATGGCAAAGGCACAAGACTGGCAGTGGTTTACAATGAACAGGGAAAAACAAAATTGTTTGTATATGATGTATTGAACCGTGTTAAAACTGTCAAGCAGGAATTGAAAATGTTTGACCAGGTTCAGGATATGAATTTCATGCTGGATGCCAATACTCTGTTATTCAGCGCCGTGAAGAGCGGCCAGTCCGACATTTTTGTTTATAAAATTGACAAGCAATCGGTAGAACAGGTCACTAATGATGTGTATGATGACCTCGATGCATCTTTTGTGGCATTCCCCAATAAGACTGGTATCATTTATTCCAGCAACAGGCCATCTGCAGCAGCAAGCAGCAGTGATGACTCGCTTCCCGGTAAACGTTTTAATATTTTCCTGGTGGACAATTGGAATAAATCCGATTTCAAACAAATCTCCCAGCTCACATTCCTGAAATTCGGGAATGCCCGTTATCCATCACAATACAATACTTCCCATTTCACTTTTGTGAGTGATGAAAACGGTATCAACAACAGGTATGCAGGATTTTTTAAAACCGAAAGAGCAGGGCTTGATACGCTGGTCTTTATCGGTGATGAAGTGCTGCGTAATCCTGACAGAAAAGATGTGGACAGCCTGCTTAAGGAATGGAACAAGACCGATATTGACTCAGTGGGATTTGTCTCCATCACTAATGATTCCGCGTATGTATTTCCGCTGACAAATTACCAGAGTAGTTTATTGGAAACAAGGACTTCAGGTGATAACAGCCAGGTAAGCGAAGTAGTCAAATTAGGCGACATAAAATTGCTATACCGGCTAAAGGTTGATGAAAATACACTTCGCCGCCGCAATGTCGTCGCACCACCTACCGAATACATGAAACGGGTCATTGATGAAAAGAAAAAAGCTACAGGAAAAGTGAGCCTTCAACAACCCGAAGCAAAAAGAGACACCGTTAAAAAACAGAATGACTTTTTTCAGAATGAATTTGAAAATGAGAAACCCGACACTGCTTCCAGGGAAGGAATGATTGTGGGATCCCAGAAATTGACAAAGGAGCCTGTACTGAAAAAAGCCAAAGTATTTGAATACCGCCCACCTAAATTCTTCAACGATTACCTGGTAAGTGGTTTCAATAATAGTGTATTGGTGAACCGCTTTCAGCCTTACCAGGGTGGCAATGGGCCGATATACCTTAGCAACGGTGATCCCTTCAACGGGATCCTTCGAGTGGGCACTTCAGACTTATTTGAAGACTGGAAGTTTGCAGGCGGTGTCCGTATCAGTCCCGATCTCAAAAACAATGAATACGTTTTAAGTACGCAATACCTGAAAAAGAGATTAGATTATGGCCTTACTTATTACCGGAATACCATAAAAAATCCGCCATTATACAATGATTCACTTGCCTTCAATGCTAAAGAATATACCAACCTGTACCAGTTCACCATCTCCTATCCTTTCAATAAGATCAGGAGTATCCGTTTCAATATTGCGTTCAGGAGAGATAAATATGTAGCGCTTTCTGACGGGTTCACCGGTCTGAAAGCGGAAGACAGGAAATACAATTATGCATTGCTCCACGCAGAGTATGTTTATGATGATGCGATCAGCCCGGCACAAAACATCTGGTTTGGGCTCCGCTGGAAAATTTACATGGACTGGAACTCAAGAGTCAGTAAAGTGTTAGGGCAAACTGCAGAAAATCCTTATACACTTAATGCAGGCTTTGATGCAAGAAATTATTTACCGATTTACCGGAATATCATTTGGGCAGCCCGGGCGGCAGCAGATTTTTCGTGGGGCCCTGAAAAATTCATTTATTATCTTGGTGGTGTTGATAACTGGCTTTTCCCCAGGTTTAATAAATCCAATACACCGGATCCCGACAATGAATATGCATACCAGTCGCTGGCAGTGAATCTGCGTGGTTTCAATCAGAACGTTGCAAACGGCAACAATGCGATCGTAATAAACAGTGAGATCAGGGTACCGGTATTCTCCACATTTCTTAACAGGCCGATCAATAATGCATTCTTAAGAAATTTCCAATTGGTACAATTTGCCGACCTCGGCACTGCATGGAACGGTGCGTATGACAAACTGAAAAGACCGGGAGTGATCTATGGAGCGCCACCACTGACAGTAAGCGTGAAAGCCGGCGGTATCGGCCCGTTTGCCGGTGGTTATGGCTTCGGTGCAAGAAGTGTGCTGCTCGGATATTTCCTGCGTTTGGATGCTGCCTGGGAAATGAACGGGTTTTTCAGAGGCAAACCTATCCTGTACTTTGCAATGGGATTGGATTTCTAAAAATAAATCAAATGAAAAATCTTACACCCTTAAGATTTTTACAATTGACCCATGCCTTTCCTGGTAGTAAATAAACTGAGTTAACTCCCGTTTACCGATAGGATTAATTCTGATGAACCTGTTTTATTCTTCGGCAGAATTGGATCTCAGTTTATAAATTTGCAGATTCGCATACCTGATGAAACATACTATATTTTTACTGACCGTTTTCATTTTCTTCACTACCGGTACAGTTTTCAGCCAGCCAAAGATCATATCTGGTATTGTAAGGGATTCGCACAGTGAAGAACCTATTCCCTTTGCTTCAGTACTTTTTAAGAATTCAACAATTGGCGGTTTAACCGATTCAGCAGGAGGTTTCACTTTTTATATCAGCAAATTACCTTCCGATTCGCTCCTGATCACTTGTGTAGGTTACCAGCCCTTTATTTATGTCATAAACAAAACAAAGGATTCTATTCTTGCAGAGATCATGATGGAACGAGGTACCTTCAATGAGGATGTAGTAGTAAGGATCAAAGTCAATAAAGGATTATTGCTCTGGCGAAAAATTGTAAAACATAAACCGGAGAATGACCGTTACCGCTTTAAAAACTTCTCCTACGAGCTATATAATAAACTGGAACTGGATATCAAGAACCTTAATTTCAACCGGCTTTCCAAATTCAAACCATTAAAGCCGGTAGGAGATCTTATCAGAAGCAATGTGGATACCTCTGAAGGAATGGAATATCTTCCCACATTTTTAACTGAAGTACTCTCTGATTATTATTACCAGAAAAAGCCTGAAAAATACCGTGAAATCATCAAGGCTGCCAACACCAATGGTGTGCAAAACGAAAGTGTGATAAAACTGCTTGGCGGCATGAACCAAATCATAAATGTGTATAATAATTTCATCCCTGTATTCGATAAACAATTCATAAGCCCTATCAGTAACAACGGCGACTATTATTACAATTACCGTGTCGTGGATACCCAGTTTTTCAATCATCATAAATTTTATCACATGGTTTTCACTCCGAGACGTAAAGGTGAAAATACATTCGAAGGAGATTGCTGGGTAAACGACACTACTTTTGCCATACAAAAAATGAACCTTCGGCTGGGAAATGATGCGAACATCAACTTCCTGGACCGCCTTAGCCTGATACAGGAGTACTCACTCATTAATAATTCAACCTGGTTTCTTTCAAAAGACAAATTCGTTGCAGACATTTCCCCTCTTGGAAAAGATAAATTGGGTTTTATCGGCAGGAAAACGACAACTTACCGGAACGTGGTCATCAATGACAGCTCTGTCACGAAAGAACTTGCTCAAAATAAAATCAAAGAGGAAGTCATCACACTTCCGGGCGCCGATGAAAAAAGTAAAGAATTCTGGAACTCCTCACGCCATGAAGAACTAAGCAGTTCAGAGAAAGCAATCATTAAAATGATAGACACTCTCAGCAATGCACCGGTATTCAGGCGTTTTACCAAAACAATCAATTTTTTTGGAACCGGTTATCTTGATGTTGGCAACTACCAGCTCGGGCCCTGGTATAATGCATTCACTTACGACGGCTGGGAAGGATACCGGGTACGGTTTGATCTTGGAACCAATCATCATTTTGACAAACATTTCTGGTGGCACGGCTATCTCGCTTATGGGTTCGGCGATCAAAAGCTGAAAGGACAGGCAGAACTATTTTACCTGCCCAAAAAGCATCCACGACTGTACTTATACGGATCATACACAAATGACCTTGACTTCGGGCAAAGTTATTATGGCGAAGTAACCTCCGACAATATTTTTGCTTTAGCCATACGCAAACCTCACATTCCTATCAAGTACATGAAAATAGATGAAAAAAGATTTGAATTTTATAATGAACAGCGCTTTGGCTTATCGACACACCTCTTTGTCATACACAAAGATTACACGCCTTTAAAAAATATTCCGCCAAAAGATTCATTTGCTCTGAATAACGGAAGAAATGCACTGACTTCATTTGAAACTTCATTAAAGGTCCGGTTTGCCTATCTCGAAAAATTTCTTGAAAATGATTTTTTCAGGACAAGTCTTGGCAGTCCCTATCCTATCGGCGAATTATATTTAAGCAAAGGTTTTGCAGGGGTATTAAAAAGCGGTTTTGATTATTTCAAAATCTCCGGAAGCGTATCAGATTATATCAAGATACCACCCTACGGAAGTTTTTCTTTCAATGTCTATGCAGGGAGAACATTTGGTACACTTCCTTACGTATTTCTGGACATCGCTCCGGGTAATGAACTATACTATTATAACTCCTATGCTTTTAACACCATGAACCGGTATGAATTCATACATGACAAATATGCCGGCATAAACCTTGACTACAATATAGGGAACGGCCTGTTTCGATTCATTCCGTTGACCCGCAAATTGAAATTTCGTCAATTCTTCACGGCAAAAACATTATGGGGAAGCCTGAGTGAAGCTAACAAAAACCTGAATTTTAAACAGGGAAGTACATTTCAGACTCTGGACGGCAGAACTTTTCTGGAATTGGGAACGGGAGTAGATAATATTCTCCGTGTGTTCCGGCTCGATTTGATTTGGAGGATCCTGCCAAGGCCATTGCCGGTAATACGCAGCGAACGATTCGGCATCTTCGGAAGTTTCAGAATAAGCTTTTAATCCAGGCAACTCTTTAAAGATCACAGTTCTTCAGTATGATCGTGGCGGCTTTGCATATCTGCTCCTCAGAAATAATCAAAGACGGTGATATCCTCAAACATTGGGGAGCAAATAAAAACCAATCAGTCAATATCCCATCCTGGATGCAGGCATCAATTATTTTTTTATTGGTTTCAAAAGAATCAAATTCAATAGCTAACCAAAGTCCGGAAGTGCGTACTGATTTAATCTTTGGATGTACTAACAAAGACAGGAATAAGTTTTCTTTGGATTTAACACTTTCAACCAGTTTTTCATCCAGTAAGACTTTCATGGCTGCTGCGCCGGCTGAACAGCTAACGGGATGGCCCCCAAAAGTTGTGATATGCCCAAGTTCCGGCCGGTTGGTTAACGAAGACATGATTTTTTTGTCAGCTATAAAAGCGCCAAGGGGCATTCCGCCTCCCAATGCTTTGCCCAATAATAAAATGTCGGGAACGATATCAAAGTGTTGAAAACCCCACAGTTTTCCTGACCTGCCAAAGCCCGCCTGAATTTCATCCAAAATCAATAAAGTGCCTGTACTGGTGCATCGCTCTCTCAATTCTTTCATCCATTCTTTGGAAGGAGAAACCACTCCCGCCTCACCTTGTATCGTTTCTGCGATAACACATGCAGTTTGTTCTGTTATCTCTTTCAATGAATCCAATGTGCCGTAATCAGAATGTATAATATCCGGTAATAAAGGGCGGAAAGCATTCCGCCAATATTCATCTCCAATGATGCTGAGCGAGCCCTGCGTGGATCCGTGATAAGCTTTTTTAAATGCAATGATCCTTGTTCTGTTTGTAAATCTTTTTGCCAGTTTCATGGCTCCTTCAACTGCTTCTGCGCCCGAATTGGTGAAATAAACAGAATTAAGTGTTGCAGGCAGATGATCGGTAAGCAGTTTGGCATATTGCACTTGTGGTGATTCCACAAATTCGCCATAGACCATAATGTGCAGATAAGAGTCAACCTGTTTTTTTATGGCATCAGTAACTGCCGGATGACGGTGGCCGGTGTTGGCCACACTGATGCCTCCCACCAGGTCAATGTATTCTTTTCCATTTACATCATACAAAACAGAACCTTCCGCCTTCACGATCTCCAGCCCAAGAGGGCCGTCGGAGGTCTGGGCAACATGCCTTAAGAATAATTCCCTCAGATTCATCAGGCAAATATCGTTCATCAGGCTCAACCATTCCGATAAACAGGGCCATGGCAGCAGGCAAATTCTTTAATTTGCAGGCAAACACTTTTATGCCGGTCATACTTCCTGTTGAAGATAAAAACCCACAGTTTGGTGAAAATTGTTTCTTAGCTCCCAATTCCACGATAGTCGGTGATGTCATCATGGGTGATGACTGCAGTATCTGGTTCAATGCTGTGGTGCGGGGAGATGTGAATTTTATCCGTATGGGAAATAAAGTGAATGTTCAGGACGGGGCGGTCATTCATTGCACCTATAAACGATGCGGGGCAACCATTGGGAACAATGTCTCCATCGGGCATAATGCGATCGTTCACGGATGCACACTGCACGACAATGTACTGATCGGCATGGGAGCCATAGTAATGGACAGAGCAGTGGTCAACAGTAATACCATCATTGCTGCGGGAGCTGTTGTTCTTGAAGGAACTGTTTGTGAATCTGGAAGCATTTATGCGGGAATTCCGGCCAAAAAAGTAAAAGACATATCTCCTGAAATGATCAATGGTGAGATAGACCGCATTGCGAATAATTACGTTCATTATGCTGACTGGTTTCGGAACCAGCCTTCTATAAAAAAATAATTCAGATTAAAGTTTAGGAAATCTACTTCATCCGTAGTTTTACTATGGCAGATACAATTATTTCTGAATATTTTCGTTATTGACGAAAGCAATATTACAAATGAAAAACCTGAGATTATTCGTAGTAATGATAAGCTTGTTGATGTTGGTATCCTCCTGCCGGTTATTCAGCAGCGTTTTCAGGCCAAAGTACGGATGCCCGACCAATGGAAAAAATGTGGGAGCGGAAAGAATTCTGAGTGGCGACCCCGCCGCTACGAAAGCAGCAAAGGATGCGAAAAAATTTAAGAGTTGAAGAATACAGATGCAGCTTTTCTTTAATGATCCAAGTCTTATTAAGAACTATCAAAAAAAATTTGTACCATGAGCCTCACCCTACGTACCTCAATGGGATGCACAGAAGCCATCATAGAAGATGATGGCAGCCTGAAACGTTTCTACCAGGTTGCAGACATTCTCAGTGAAGATCTGCGTGTTAATTTTAACAACAAAGAAGACGACTTCGACACCATTGACTGGGAATTCAAATTCAAAGGTCACAACCTGACCCTGCATTACAATATTTACAATGGCATTTCGATCTTTCCCACTAAAACACGTGATGCATTGAACAAAGACAATAAAGCTGTTGTGGAACTGGCCAATGTGCTTGAAATGAAATTATTTAATGAAAACAGGAATATTGCCTGATATTTACTTTCATTCTTTCTTCAATACCTGTTTTCGTCAATTGAATCAAGAATATTGAGGTAACTGTCAAACCTGCCAGGATCAATACTCCCTTCTTCCACTGCATTCTTAACAGCACATCCCGGTTCGTTTACATGGAGACAGTTATTAAACTGGCATTCGTTCAGCCGTTCCCGCATTTCTGGGAAATAATGAGACAACTCCTGCCGGGACACATCTACTAACCCAAATTCTCTCATTCCGGGTGTATCAATCACTTTACCGCCAAAAGGCAGGTCAAACATTTCTGCAAAAGTGGTGGTATGCAGACCTTTCCCGCTCCAGCCACTTACATCCTGGGTCTTCAAATTCAAATCCGGCAACAGGGCATTAAGCAACGATGATTTGCCCACGCCGCTGTGGCCGCTGATCAAAGTGATCCTGTTTTTCAACACGTTTTTAATTTCCGACAATCCCGTACCATTTATTACACTGGCCATTACCACCCGGTACCCGATCTTTTCATACATGGACTTCCACTCATCAAATCTTTCCTGTTCCTTACTGCGATAGAGGTCCGCTTTATTAAATACCAGTATGGAAGGAACATGATACATTTCTGATGCCACGAGAAAACGGTCAATAAATCCCCGGGAAGTCTTCGGCTCTCTTAATGTTGCCACCAGCATAGACTGATCAATATTGGCTGCTATGATATGATGCTGATGTTTTAACCGGGGCGACTGCCGGTTAATATAATTTCTTCGCTCCCTGATCGCCGTAATGATCGCAGTTTCTTCTGCTTCATTTTCAGGATCAATATCTACTTCATCGCCTACTGCAACAGGATTGGTGCTGGTAATCTCATCTATTTTAAAAATTCCCTTCATGCGTGCATTATGAAAATTTCCGGACTCATCCTTTACGGTGTACCAGCTTCCTGTTGATTTATAAACCACGGCTTTCATCCGGTGCAAGATAACAGAATAAATTTTCAGGGAAATTTTTTGAAAACCGTAAAACGCAGGATCATCTCCAAAAATAAAAAAATCAATGAACCGAGCAATAATACAGGGAATAAATCACTGTATTTTTTTGAAATGGTGATCTCCACTTTTGACTTCTCCATTTTATCAATCTGCTGGTAAATATTTTTTAAACCTTCATGATCCAATGCCCTGAAATATTTACCTCCTGTTTCACTGGCAATTTTTCGCAGCAGATCTTCATCCAGCTGACTTGCAGCCGGGTTCTGATTTTTTTTGGGTACGTCTGTTGATTCAATAATGGTTGATGGTGCGGCGCTCATGCCAATGGTATATACTTTTACATGCTGTGATTTGGCAATATCAAGTGCCGTCAGTGGATCAATGATTCTAGTTGCCGGTGCTGATTCCCTGCCATCAGTGAGCAGGATAATAACTTTACTTGGAGATTCACTCTTTTTCAACCGATCCACTGCTGTTGCCAACCCTTCTCCGATCACCGTTCCATCGGCAAGATATTTTTGCGTTTCCAGAGATTGTATCTGATCTATCAAAGCAGTCCTGTCCGTTGTGATGGGGCATTGTGTATAACTCTCCCCCGAAAATATCACCAGTCCTATTCTGTCCAAAGGCCTGTTCTGAATAAATTGTATAGCCACTTCTTTGGCTGCTTCCAGCCGGGATGGTAAAATATCTTTGGATCCCATGCTTCCGCTTACATCCATGCAAAGAATAATATCAATACCATTGCCGCTGATCTTCTGCACTTCATTTCTCCTCTGCGGCCGGGCTAATGCAATGATCACAAAACACAACGCCAGCACCCTGAGAACGGGCGGCAAATGCCTCAGTTTGTTTTTCCAGGAAATAAATGAAAAAGCATAAACCGATGACACCGGAATGAAGGCCTGCCTGCTGTCGCTTTTTTTAATGTACCAGAAAATCAAAACGGGAATCAGTGCAAACAATGCAAAAGCAAGTGGGTAAGCAAATTCAATATTTTTAAACCATTCCATCATTTTGCAATTAATCTTTCAATTTCTTCAATAGATCTTTTTATGGTTTCAAAGGTCATCTTATTATCCTGCTCTGATGGAATGAACTTTGCAAATTTTACCGAATCGCTCAATTGTAATGACTGGGACAAATGACCGAACAATTCTTTTTCAAGATTCAGTTGCCGGAGCTGGACAACCAGGTCATCTGTTGTTTCCTGCAAGGAGAGTATGCCTTTTTTCCTGAAAACATATAAGCGGAATATATCAATCAGTAAAGAATAAAATTGTTTGGGAGAACCGGTATTCCTTTCTGCCTGTTGCAGTTGTTGCATCGCTTCTTTGTATGCATCAATCTTGGGTATTTCAGCAATTACATTCTGTGATTTTCTTTGCCATAAAAGCCAGGCCATTGCTACGACAACAAGAACTGAAATGACAGCCGGTAAGAGCCACCAGTTCCGGTCTTTTACAGGAGGCAATTCAACAATATCTTTAATATCATGATAATCTTTTGAAGGATCAAAATCAGAAAACATAACTGTAACGGGTACAGAATCTGTTTTAATCTTTTTATTAAGAATAAAAGGCGGGATAACCCTGCGACCTGAATCAAAGCTGGTTAGTAAAAATTGCCGCTTCAGCGTGATCTTTCCTGCCGTTTTTGACGTGTCAGTTTTTGTGCTGTCTATGATTACAAAATGAGGGATACTGTCCACTTTGAAAAAAATGATGGCATTACCCTGGGGATACGTTGCCTCAAGAAAAAGATTGAGCCGGTCACCGATGAGTATTTTGTTTTTATCAACAGTAGCCCTGGCCGATATTTTATTCTGGCCGTATATCAATCCTGCCGGGAAAAAAAGCAGGGAGAAAAAAATTATTTTATTAAATTTCAATCTGGTCATTCTGATAAAATCAACGGTTCCTGCTTAAAAAGAATCGTTGCAATACCTTTACATAATCTTCACCGCTCCTGATATGGAGCAGATCGCAGCCAGCTTTTTTAAAAATATCCGCACTGTAGGCTGTAACCCTGAAAAACTCCTGCTGGTATTGTTCTCTCACCGACTTGCTGCTGCTGTCCACCCAGCGTGTTTGCCCGTTTTCCGCATCCTTTACCAGCATAATACCTGCATCAGGCAACTGCACATCCATTTTATCATATATTTTAATACCGATCAGGTCATGCTTCCTGGCTGCCACACGCAATGTATCACTGTAATTTGCATCTAAAAAATCACTCAATACAAAAACGATATTAGCTTGTCTTGATGTGCTGTTGAAAAACTGCAATGCTTTGTGCAGTTGCGTTCCTTTATTTTTCGGTTGTTTTGCCAGCAATTCCCGAACAATATACAATGCATGCTGCCTACCTTTCTTTGGAGGGATAAATCCCTCTATCTGGTCGCTGAAAAAGATCACACCGACTTTATCAGCATTGTTCACGGCAGAAAAAGACAACACCGCAGCCACTTCAGTGATTATATCTTTCTTCCTTGCCGATACTGTTCCAAACAATGAACTGGCACTGACATCTATCAGGAGCATCACGGTTAATTCTCTTTCCTCTTCAAAAACTTTGCTGAAAGGATACCCGAACCTTGCAGAAACATTCCAGTCAATAAAGCGGACATCATCACCGGCATAATATTCCCGAACCTCCTTAAAAGACATTCCTTTTCCTTTAAATGCGCTGTGATATTCCCCGGTAAAAAGGTCATGGGTAAGCTTTTTACTTTTGATCTCCAGCTCCCTTACTTTCTTTACTATTTCTGCAGTGGTCAGCATCAGGGCACATTAACGGTTTTTAATATTTCGTCAATCACATTTTCCACATTCATGTTTTCTGCTTCTGCTTCATACGTCAACCCAATCCGGTGGCGCAAAACATCTTTACAAATGCTTTTTATATCCTCAGGAATCACAAATCCTCTTTTATTGAGAAATGCCTGCACTTTTCCTGCCAAAGCCAGGTTGATGCTTCCTCTCGGTGAAGCCCCATACGAAATCATCGGTTTTAATTTTCCCAGGTTGTACTGTTCCGGTTTCCGGGTAGCAAAGACAATGTCGAGAATATACTGTTCAATTTTTTCATCCATGTAGACCTGCCTGACAAGCTCTCTTGCAGTAAGCACTTCCTGGATGGATACGACCTGTTTGATAGTAGGTAAAGAAAGTCCCTGCACATTTTGACGGATGATCAGTTGCTCTTCGCTCATAGACGGATAATCCACCACCACTTTCATGATAAAACGATCCACCTGCGCTTCGGGTAATGGATAAGTTCCTTCCTGCTCCAATGGATTTTGCGTTGCCAACACCAAAAAAGGCTCATCCAGTTTATAAGTAGTGTCGCCAATAGTCACCTGTCTTTCCTGCATTGCCTCCAATAATGCCGATTGTACTTTGGCCGGGGAACGGTTGATCTCATCTGCCAGTATGAAATTAGAAAAGATGGGGCCTTTGCGGATCACAAATTCATTGCGTTGCTGATTATAGATCATAGTTCCGATCACATCTGCAGGAAGCAGGTCAGGAGTAAATTGAATTCGGTTGAACCGGGCATGTATGGCCTGAGCCAATGATTTTATTGTCAAAGTTTTGGCAAGGCCGGGCACTCCTTCCAGCAAAATATGCCCGTTACTTAACAGTCCGGTTAAAAGCCGGTCCAGCATGTGTTGCTGACCTACAATGACCTGGCCTATCTCTTCCCTCAGCCGTTCTATAAACTTTCCGGCAAAAGCGATCCGCTCGTTCAGTTGCCTGATATCTTCAGCAGTTTTTAGCATATTATGAATTTAAATTATGGTGTTGCAAAATACGAACTTGATTTAAGCAAATAATTTGCCGGGAAAAGAAAGGAGGTAAATCCACGAAAAAAATATCGTATTACTACCGTTTTATGGACTCTTTTGATGATATAATTTTAATCTCAAATCCAATCAGTATGAAAAACACAACCATCCTAAAAATAGCATTAAGTTTTATTCTGTTTGCAGCGGTTTCACAATCCTGTAAAAAAGAATCAAAACAAAAAACAAAAACCGACCTGATAACCCAGGCTATTTGGAAATTCAGTACAGCTACTGCCAATGGGGTGGATGTATCCCTGCTTTTACAATCCTGTCAAAAAGATAATACACTAAGCTTCCAGGCAAACGGTAACGGTACTATAGATGAAGGCGCTACTAAATGCAATCCCGGCGACCCTCAATCTGCTCCTTTTACCTGGTCTTTTCAAAATAATGAAACATCCATTCATGCTTCTACCGTTTGGTTTACCGGAGGCAGCGGAGACTTCACACTGGTAAGTTTATCCGAAACCCAGCTGGTGGTTTCCCAAAACATAACCATCGGAGGCAACTCACAAAATGTTGTGGTAACATTTACCCATTAAAATCAGGAAAGATATTTCCCCACTATCGGCATTCTTCTTCCCACACCGAATGCCTTAGTGCTGACCCTGATGATCGGGCAAAACTGATTTCGCTTGTACTCGTTTGAGTTTACAAGCTTTAAAACTTTTGCCACCAGGGCCGCATCGAATCCAAGAGCAACGATCTCCTTAGGGCCATTTCGTTGCTCTATATATTCATAAAGTATCCTGTCCAGTATTTCATAAGCCGGTAAAGAATCGCTATCCTTCTGTCCCGGCCTCAGCTCTGCTGAAGGCGCTTTGCTAAGAATATTGCCCGGTATTATCTCCTTTTGCTTATTGATGTGCCGGGATAAAGCATATACCTGCACTTTATACAAATCTCCTAAAACACTTAACCCTCCTGCCATATCACCATACAAAGTGCCATAGCCGGTTGCCAGTTCGCTTTTATTGGAAGTATTCAATAATATGTATCCGAATTTATTGGCAATGGCCATCAGCAGGTTTCCCCTGCTGCGGCTCTGTATGTTTTCTTCTGCCACGCCAAAAGGAAGATCATTAAATACAGGCTTTAGTTCTTTCAGAAAAGATTCATAGATGTTTTCTATAGGGGTGATGTCATACGGATTACCCAGGTTCCTGCTCAATTGCTCTGCATCGGCAACGGAATGAGCGCTTGAAAACTGCGAAGGCATCAGTATGGCCCTTACATTTTCTTTTCCCAATGCTTCAACAGCCAGTGCCTGCACCAAAGCGCTGTCTATGCCACCTGAAGCGCCAAGGATAGCCTTAGTAAAACCCATTTTCCGGAAATAATCCTTTATGCCTAAGATCAGCGCCCGGTGAATTTCATCAATGCTTTTCTCATCGGTCAGATACTTCAGTGTGTTTACATTTTCGCCTACTTCTTTTGCGGAGTAATAATATTTTTCTCCTCCTGCCAAAGATGTGGCTTTTGAAGCAGTTGAAACCTGTAACAATTTTTCCAAATCAAATACCTGGTAATCTTCTTCGAAATAGTTCATTTCTTTTATCTTCTCCCCGTTGATATCATAAACCAGGCTGCCGCCATCAAAAACGATCTCGGTCTGCGAGCCCACTGCATTGCAATACAGCATGGGTAATTTATACTTAAGGGTATGAGCTTTTACTATGCTGTTGCGGACTATGTCCTGTGCATAGTTATACGGAGAGGCAGAAAGATTGATCATCACATCCGGCTTCATTGGCATTAACTGCTCCATTGGAGTGATTCGATACATCGGGTTATCACCCAGATTCCAGATGTCTTCACAAATGGTGACCGCCAGTTTCTTTCCTTTGAAATTAATAACCTTCCATTCAAACGCAGGCTCAAAATACCTGTATTCATCAAAGACATCGTAGTTGGGAAGCAATGTTTTCCGTATCTCTGCCCTGATCTCTTTTTTATAAAGCAGGAAAGCTGAATTAAAAAGATCTTTGCCTTTTTCAATGTGATTCCTTGACGGACTGCCTACCAGCACGCCAATTGTATCAGCATATTGCCTGATCGTTTCGAGTGATTCGTAGCACTTGTTGATAAAATCTTCAAATTCCAGGAAATCACGTGCCGGGTAACCCGGAATACTTTGTTCGGGGAAAACGACCAGGTCAGCTCCCTGTTGTTTTGCCCATTGGATAGCTTCAATGATCTTTTGGGTATTACTTTCAAAATTGCCGATATGATAATTCTGCTGAGCTAAAGCGATTTTCATTCCGCAAATCTACAAACAGCCATATTAAGCCAAATAAAAATCTCTTTCCAGTAGCCGCCGGCATTCCTCTAACTTCGCATACAATATTTTTACCACTCACGTTTTAAAAATCACAATGAAAAAAGCTATTCTCCTTCTTTTACCGGCCTTATTGATTATTTCCTGCAATAACAAAGAAAATATTCCTGACGTTTCAGGAATCAAAGTGAACCTCCGGTTTCAGCGTTTCGACAAAGAATTTTTCGCAATAGACAGCAACAATGTTTTACCAGGCATGGATCAACTGAACATTAAATACCCGGTACTCAACAAAATATTTTTACAAAATATTCTCGGATTGGACAGCGCCTCCATGCTGCCGGGAGTGAAACGGTATCTCAGCTTTAACCGCCCGATCTATGATTCGGCTGCCGCAGTTTTTAAAAACACAGATGCACTAGAAAAAGATTTCAATAAAGCATTCCAGTTTGTAAAATATTATTTTCCTGATTACAAGGTTCCCGGAATAGTGACCATCGTTGGGCCACTGGATGCGTTGGCAAAACTGGGAAATGAATTGACTCCAGATTTCCTGGGGCCTGATTTTTTAGGAATCAGCTTACAATTTTACCTGGGAAAAAAATTTTCACTCTATAATGATCCCTTCTTTATTGACAACATTGCACCACGGTTCAGAAGCCGCAGGTTCAGCAAAGAATACATTGTGCCCGATGCGATGAAGCTGATCGTAGATGACCTTTTCCAGGATAAAAGCGCCGGCAAATCCCTCATTGATCAAATGATCGAAAAAGGAAAACAATGGTGGCTGCTGGATAAATTTTTACCTGAGACACCCGACTCATTAAAAACGGGCTATACACAACAGCAACTGGACTGGTGCAATCAAAATGAAGGTATGATCTGGAGTACAATTGTCGGGAGTGGTGACCTCAATTCAATTAATCCGGTTACGATCCAGGCCTATATAGGAGAAGGTCCGTTTACACAAGGATTCTCTCAGGAATATTCACCAGGCAATTTAGGTCAGTGGATCGGCAGGCAGATCATCAGGAAGTTCGTTGAAAAAAATCCGGGCATGAAGATCGCAGATGTAATGAGCGCAGATCCGTTAAAAATTATTGAGACAGCAAAGTATAAACCGAAATAATCAGCCTCTTTGCAAATACTGTTATCCGATGGTTTTCTGCTCCACTTCTTGTTTGAAAATCTGAGGGGCTTACAACCTGCTATAGTTAAATACCAGTTCCGGAAGAATTTGATTGTAGCCTGTCATTGAAGGCGCTCAATTTCCTTTATATGGAAAGATCATTTCAAAAGGGGGAATATTCACTTCAAACATTTGCTTGTTGTACAGGTTTTCCATTTTGTATATTCCTGACATCCTTCCCATTTCCGTACGCAGGTTACAGCCGCTGACATATTGATAATGCTCTCCGGGATTCAGGGAAGGCTGCACTCCCACCACTCCTTCACCTTCCACTTCGCGATAGCTGCCGTTGCTGTCAAAAATATTCCAATGCCTGCGATGCAATTTTACCGGAAATGAATTATGATTCTCAATAGTAATTCGATAGGCAAACATGAATTCTGATTGCAGTGGGTTGCTGTAATCGGGCTGATAGAAAGTTTCTACACTCACCTTCACTCCCTCGGAGATCATGCTGGTCATAAAAACGCTTTGTGTAAAAATAAAGAAAAACAATGAAGGGCCATCAACCCCTAATTTTGCATTGAAATTTGAAATTTTATGAAAATAGCTGTTGCCAAAGGTGATGGAATAGGCCCCGAGATCATGGATGCCGTATTAAAAATTTTTAATGCCAATAAGGTACCGCTTGAATATGAAATGGTTGAAATGGGAAAATGGGTGTTTGACAAAGGATTCAGCAATGGAATGACGCCTCATGCCAAACTGACGATCGAAAATCTGGGTATCTTATTCAAAGGCCCGATGGAAACACCTAAAGGAAAAGGGATGAAAAGCATCAATGTAACTGCACGTAAAACATGGAACACTTACGCCAATAAAAGAGTCTTTCAAACATTGTATGGAGTGGACACGGTCTTTTCAAAAGCCGGAATCCCTGTTGATATCACTGTGGTGAGAGAAAATATCGAAGACACATATGGTGGTATTGAACACATGCTGACGCATGACGTTGCGCTGAGCCGCCGCTTCATCACCCGGCCCGGAAGCCTGCAGGTGATAAAATATGCTTTTGAAATGGCGAAAAAGAAAAACGCAAAAAGAGTTACCTGTGCTCATAAAGCAAACATCATGAAGATCTCGGATGGCCTTTTCCTGGAATGTTTTTATGAAGTTGCAAAAAAATACCCGGAACTGAAATCAGACGATGTGATCATTGATGATCTGTGCATGAAACTTGTCACCCGACCCGATAATTTTGATGTGATCGTCCTGACCAACCTGCAGGGGGATATCGTTTCCGACCTCTGTGCAGGATTAGTGGGCGGGCTGGGCTTTGCCCCTTCTGCCAACATCGGCGACCACATCTGCATATTTGAAGCGGTACATGGAACAGCACCGGATATTGCAGGAAAAAATATTGCCAATCCAACTGCATTATTGCTCAGCGGTATCGCCATGCTTCGCCACCTTGGGTTTATGAAGAATGCAGCAGAAATTGAAAACGCTTTGCTTTACACCCTGGAACAAGGGATCCATACCGGCGACTTCGGTGAAAAAACCAGGCCGCCACTGAACACGACCGAATTTGCCGGAGCCATCATCAGCAACTTTGGCAAAACTCCTGCCCAGGGTGCCAAGCCATTGCTGGAGAATATGCCGGCCACCACCACTCATTTCAAACTGGAAAAAAATCCGTTGATGGTCACCGAAGAAATGGAGCAGGAAAAGATCGTTGGCGCTGATTTTTTCATAGAAAGCACAGAACAGCCGGATATCATTGCCCGGAAATGTGAACGGCATGCAGGAGAAAAATTCAAACTCATCAACCTCAGCAACCGTGGTACTCAGGTATGGCCTACCGGATCTGTTTACACCAATCTCGTGAATCAATTCAATGCCCGTTTTGAAAGTGTAGATACGGCTCCGGTGCGCCAACAGGATATCATCGCACTTTATCTTGGGCTCAGTGGTGACTTTAAAATTTGCTCTTCAGAACTTTTAAACATGTGGGGAGATAAAAGAGCGTATAGTTTAGCGCAGGGGCAATGATGGAAATTTGATAGTGAAAGGTTTGTGTGGAAAAAAATTTTTTTAAAATTATCGAGTACAATTTCGGCCCACGCATTCTGATGATAAGAGCCAGTTTCCTTTTCTTTTTACAAAAACCAGAACGCTGGTTTGGCTTGTGCGGATTGCATATTCCGGTCCGGTACTATTGCATGCTTTGTATGTTACGGTACTTTGTGCCAACACCGTAGCTGTGGTATCATTTAATATATACAAATGATTTTGTTTATCCTCCAGGTTTATTGACCCATATTTTATTTGTCCTGATTGAATACCTGTAAGTCGTTGCGCTTTGTTTTTTATACAAGTTAACTCTGAGTGGCCATCCATTTGGTATTCATCGGCTATCAAATTTTGAACTGCACCTGCATCATTTTTTTCCATGAAATGTAAGATCGCTTGTAGTGCTTTTTTTACTTCCTCATCTTTAACTTGCTGACTGTAACTGCTTATGAAAAAAATCAACAGGATTGTTGATAGTAAAAAATATTTCATAAATTTTCACTTTAAACGTTGGCCTAATTACGCTGGCGGTTTTTGAACAATTGAAATTACAAAATAAATTTTCGCTACTGGTGTTTTAATTAATAAAAAATTGACAGGACATGTGTGCACATTCTCAAAAAAAAGAGTACTGCAAACCAAAAAAGAAGAAAATCATTACAAAACAAAACTATTAAACCAATCAGTGTCAAAATTTTTATGATTAAACTCTTTTTAAAACTCGGATTATTAGAGATCCTCCTGATTTAAAACGTAAAAAGGCCTGTAGAATTAAAATGAAACATTACAAGAAAGTTTTCCCGATCATCCTGAAATGGTCAATTGATCCTTTTTGCTTTGCTGTAATTATTTTTCAGCAACCATTGCATCACTTTTTCCCGCTGATCGCCCTGGATGATAATGATGCCGTCTTTTGATGATCCGCCGGTTCCACAAAACGATTTTAGTTTTTTCTCCAGCTCTTTCAGATCTTCCTCTTTTCCTGTAAACCCTTCAATCAGTGTTACAACTTTTCCAGCCCGTTGTTTTGTATCGGGTTTTACTCTCAATGTTTGCTGAGAAGGACGTAATGTTTCCGGAGCTTCCGCTCCATGCTCAAATTGAAAACCGGGATTGGTGCTGTATACAAATCCCCTGCTGTCGGGCCTGTTTTTCTTTGACATAAGTTTTTCAGAATTTTTGACTTCACATCCCTCCTTTGGATTAGTTCTGAGAGACTGCCTTTAAACTAAGATCAAGACTCTTTGCCTGGTGGATCAATGCTCCCACACTAATATAATCCACACCTGTTTTTGCATAATCAATAATATTTTCCAAGTTGATGCCTCCGCTGGCTTCAGTCTCAAATGCACCATTGATAATCCTTAATGCTTCCCCGATCTGTTGAGGGGTAAAATTATCAAGCAGGATACGGAATACTTTTCCTTTACCGGTGGCAACCACTTTCTTTACGTCATCCAGGTTCCTTGCCTCCACTTCAATTTTTAAATCGGGCTTCTTACTTACTACATAATGAGCTGCTTTTTCAATGGCTTTCTCAATACCGCCGCAGAAATCAATATGATTATCTTTCAGCATGATCATGTCGTACAAACCAAAACGATGATTGACCCCTCCGCCGATCCGAACCGCTTCTTTTTCCAGCAATCGAAAATTAGGTGTGGTCTTACGGGTGTCCAGCACTTTTGTTTTATATCCTTTCAGCTTATCAACATACTGACGGGTAAGTGTGGCAATGCCGCTCATACGCTGCATGCAGTTCAATACGAATCGTTCGCAGTTCAGCAATGTATGTACGGTACATCCGACCTCAAATGCCATGTCACCCGGCCTCATTTCATCACCATCATTCTTATATGAAGTGAAGCTGCAGCCAGGTTCCCGGTACAAAAATATCTTGCGGGCTACTGATACCCCTGCAAGGATTCCTTCTTGTTTGATCTTTAAAACAGCTTTTCCCTTCACCTCCGGGGGAATACACGATAATGTTGAGAAGTCACCCTCTCCAACATCCTCAGCCAGAGCTTCATCTGTTAGGTGATATAATTGCCGATCAAAATTCATCCGGGCAAAAATAAAAAACTCCGGCAGTAATTACCGGAGCATGGATTTTTTTAAAAAAAATATATACCACTATTCAATCGCCTGGAACCGGATCTGTTTCACCACCTGCCTGGAGCCTTTCAATTTCATAAAAACTGTTGTCCGGAAATTTCCAGTTTTGGTCTGTAAAGTACCAATGCAGAACTGTCCTCCGCCATTGTCCCCCTTATGCTTCAATTCAAAATTTGAAACGCTGTTGTTGCTGAAAAAATCTCTCAGGATCAATACAGCCTGTGCCCTGCTGTAATTGTCGCTCTTGTCGGGTAAAGTGAGTTCCACATTGTCATCAAAGTACCTGGACAATTCTTCTGCATTTCCCGAACGTAATGCTCCAATGACGCCGTCTATATCATTCTTCTGCGTAAAAGCAGTAAGCACGACAAGCGGAGCGATTAAAAGAAAAGTAAATAATTGTTTCATACTAATAATGATTTGCGCAGATGTATTGAACTAAAAATATGCCATTATTAAAACTATCATTTTTAATGACACAAAATACTAAAAATCAGCTGCTTTAGCGATAACAAAGGGTAATAGATCAAATGAATGTAGATTTGCACGCCAAAAAGAGGATAAATCCCTGTAAAATCCGGCTTTTTCCTTAAAAATCAAATGCGTTTCTACCAATTCTAAATACATTTTCATGAGTAACCGAAAAATAATTTTGCTGATAATGGACGGCTGGGGCCTGGGAAAAGTTGCCTCCTCAGATGCTATTCAAAATGCAAACACTCCTCTCTTCAGGTCTTTATACACAAAATACTCCCACTCTACATTGATTACATGCGGTGAAGCTGTAGGATTGCCTGATGGCCAGATGGGAAATTCAGAAGTGGGCCACCTGAACCTGGGTGCCGGAAGGATCGTTTACCAGGAACTGCAAAGGATCAATAAAGCAATTAAAGAAGGTGAATTCGCAAAAAATCCTGTATTGCTCCGTTCGGTCCGCCATGCAAGAAAAAGCAATAAATCCCTGCACTTACTGGGTTTGGTAAGCAACGGCGGGGTTCATTCACATATAGATCACCTGAAAGCCATTCTTGACGTTTGCAATAGCGAAGGACTGGAAAATGTTTTTATTCATGCTTTCACTGATGGCCGTGACTGTGACCCGAAAAGCGGTTTAGGATTCATAAAAGAACTGCAGTTGCATATCAATAAAACAGTAGGAAAGATCGCAACGGTCTGTGGACGATACTATGCCATGGATCGTGATAAGCGTTGGGAGAGAATAAAACTGGCTTATGATGCAATGGTAAATGGTGTTGGGGAAAAAGCGACAGACGCATTGCAGGCTGTGGAAAATTCATATACTAACAGCGTGACGGATGAATTCATTAAACCCACAGTAATAATTGATGAAGCACAGCAACCGCTCGTCACCATTAAAAGTGATGATGTGGTGATCTGCTTTAATTTCCGCACAGACCGTTGCCGTGAAATAACTCAGGTATTGACCCAAACCGACATGCCTGATAAAGGGATGAAAAAACTGGAACTGGACTTCACTACTATGACCGAGTATGATCATAGTTTTAATAAAGTTTCTGTCGTTTTTGAAAATGATGATTTAAAAAATACGCTGGGTGAAGTGATCCAGAATAATAACCTGAAGCAGATTCGTATTGCAGAGACAGAAAAGTACCCGCATGTCACTTTCTTCTTCAGTGGCGGAAGAGAAAAACCTTTTGAGGGGGAAAAAAGGATTCTGATCCTATCTCCAAAAGTAGCCACTTATGATCTAAAACCTGAAATGAGCGCTTATGAAGTGACCGATGCCCTGATCCCTGAGATAGAGAATAAAACGGCGGACTTCATTTGCCTGAATTACGCCAATGCAGATATGGTGGGCCATACAGGGGTATGGGAAGCTGCAATAAAAGCCGTTGAAACCGTAGATAAGTGCGTCGGCAGGATCGTCACCGCAGGGCTGGAAAACGGATATACAATTTTTTTAACAGCGGACCATGGCAATGCAGATTACATGGTCAATGCTGACGGCAGTCCCAATACAGCCCATACAAAAAACCTGGTTCCCTTTTTCATTATTGACAATAACTGGAAAGGAGATATACGGCCCGGGAAACTTGGAGATATTGCTCCAACCATTTTAACCATGATGAATATTCCAGTACCAAAAGAAATGACAGGTGATATTTTGATTAATAAATCGTAATTTTATTTAATAATTTTCCCATCTATGATAAAAAAGATCCTGATCGTTTTATTGATTGCGCTTGTAATAATCCAACTTTTTCATCCAAAAAGAAATAAATCGAAAGGTGACCAGCCTAATTATATCGGCAAATCATTTACAGTTCCGGATGACATAAAATCCATTTTAGAAAGATCCTGCAATGATTGTCACAGCAACAATACAAACTATCCCTGGTATGCCAATATTCAGCCGGTTGCCTGGTGGCTCAATCATCACATAAAAGAGGGAAAAAATGAAATCAACTTTGATGAATTTTCAAATAAATCTTTGCGCTTCCAGTATCACAAATTCGAAGAAATTACAGAGCAGGTTAAAGAAGGTGAAATGCCAATCAACTCATATACATGGACACATAAAGATGCTGTTCTTTCAGAGGCTGATAAAAGCAAACTTATGGCTTGGGCTGATGCTTCCAGGGATAGCATGAAAGCAAAATATCCAATAGACAGTTTGGTAAGAAAAAAACAGTAATAACGAACTATTAACTCTAATCCCGGGAAATCATATCATATTTTCTACGTCCGCCTTTACAAAATCTTCAGTTCAGAAAGCCGGGAGACTATTTCCATCATAAATTTTACAGAACTGTGCAGCACTTGTATAGGAAAATTGTCTAAATTACAGGCATCCAATCGGCAGATATGACGGAGGAAGCCATTTTACAAGGGTGTTTAAGAAATGACGCATCCGCCCAGCGTGAACTGTACAACAGGTACAGTCCGAAAATGCTGGCGGTGTGTTATCGTTTCGCTCATAGCCGTGAAGATGCCGAGGATATGCTGCAGGAAGGTTTTATTAAAGTTTTTTTACAAATAAAGAGTTTTGAAAACCGGGGAGCATTTGAAGGGTGGATACGAAAGATCATAATTCATACCTGCATCAATATCCTGAAAAAAAATAAAAAGTTCAGTGAAAACGTGGATATCGTTCATGCTGCCGGTGCCTATATAAGAGAGGAAAGCATTCCCTCGATCATCCAGGCCAAACAGGTAGTAGAATGCATCCGCTTACTGCCAATTGGATACCGAACAGTACTTAATTTATATGCAATTGAAGGATATAGTCACAGGGAGATCGGTAAAATGCTGGATATCGAAGAAAGTACCAGCCGGAGCCAATATACAAGGGCAAAATCAATGCTGGAGGATATACTGGTGCAGAAAAGAATATTGCATAAACCAAAACATGAATTTGATTGGCTTACAGCTGTTAGCCAAAGATAATTTTGAACGTACCCTAAATTAGTGACTGATTATGCAGAAGAACCTTGACAATAACGATTTTGAAAGATTTGTCAGACAAAATGCAGATCAATACCGGATGTATCCATCTGAAAAGGTGTGGAAGGGAATCTATTCTTCGCTTCACGTCCGGAAGAAATGGTATATATTGGGAATTTCGTTCGTGATTCTTGCCTCTGTTGTTGCTACTTGGACGATCATCAATTCACCAAAAGCAAAACTACAAACGATTAACAACTTAGACATTTCTCCTACTAAAAATAATCAGCGGACAATTGAAAAGCAATCCGAAATAAATAGTATCAAAAACACATTTCCAGATCATATAAACAAAACTTCTTTTTCACCAGGTATTAAGAAAAAAGCAGCAAAAAACCGGATAGCTTCAATTCCTAAAGGAAATGTCGTACCGGATATTAATCAAACATCAGTCTCTCTCCCGGCTATTCACAACAATGAGCCTGATAACGTGAACTTGACTGAGAAATTAATTTTTGCAAAAAAAGATGAAGCTCACATTCTTCCAACTCCTGATCTTATTTACCGGGATCCAGTCAACAATGATAAACCAGCCGGCCATCCTGAAAAATTTATAACAGGAATTAACCAAACTGCTGTCCCTGAAAAAAGTAATGATTTTTCTCCTGAAAGCTCAGAAAACAGCAAGGCTCTCCAGGTAAAACACAGAAAAATAAAATGGCAGATATCTGTCGCACCTACCATCAGCTACAGAAGATTAACAGAGAACAAATCATACCTGCAAGATGCCGCTTATGCATCCAGTAATTACAGTTATGCTTATTTCTATAACGTAAACAGCGTGGTTACCCATAAACCTGATATGGGCTTTGAAATAGGTTTGATTGCAGGTTATCCTCTCACAAAGAAACTGAAGGTTCGAGCAGGGATGCAGTTCAATATCAACCGGTACGGAATAAAAGCATATTCATATACCAACGAAGTAGCTACAATAGCGCTCAACAGCAACAGGGGAAAAGATTCACTGAATGAAGTCACACAATACAGGAATTTCAATGGTTATAAATCCGGCTGGCTGCAAAACTTCTATTTCTCTGCTTCGGCTCCGGTCGGCATAGAATACAATTTTACAGAGAATAATAAAACTAATTTTGGGATTGCAGGCACAATTCAGCCAACATATATTATCAGTGATAGAGCTTATCTTATTTCTACAGATTATAAAAATTACGTAGAGGTTCCATGGCTTGTCCGCCGGTGGAATATGAATACGGGGTTAGAACTCTTTGTCACCTATTCTACCGCTAAAATGAACTGGCAGTTAGGCCCGCAAGTCAGGTACCAATTGTTATCAAGCTTCCGTAATCAATACCCGGTTAAAGAAAATTTATTTGACTTCGGCTTTAAAGTGGGTATCAGCCTCAATAAATAGAGCAGCATATTTCATCTGCTAACTTTACATTAAAAAAGTTTCTCCTTATTCCGGCCGATAAGTACTATTTAATTTTGCAGGCCCGGTTTCAATAACTTTGCACTATGAAATACCTAAATGAATTTCATGAATTTTTATCCCAATAGCGGCTAATCCGGAAGTTGTCGAAATCATTGTAAATTCATTCCTTCAAACAAAAAATATTCAGATGAAAAAATATTCAGTGGGGCTCTTTCTGTTGGTTTTGCTGGCATGCAGAAGAGAAAAAAAGGAAAACTTTTTCCCTGTGCTATCATACATAAAAAGCCAGGTCGCCCAGGTAGATACTTCTCTTTATCCTATCATCAAGATAACATGGATAGATAGTGCCCGTACAGATACGCAATACATCAAACGGGAAGAATTTGCCGGACTTGCAAAAGATTTTCTTGAGATACCAGACCTGACTGAAAAAAAATACCAGTCCTTATATTCAGAAGACAGATTTTTTGACCAGGGCCTGAATCGTGTGGTATTTACCTGCAAGCCGCATAAAACAGATACAGCTACTATACTGCAGCAGGAGACGCAGATTGTACCTGATCCGTCAGGTGATAAAGTAAAAAGCTTTTTCATTGATTTAATGCTGTCAAATAAAGACAGCATAGTGGAAAAGAAAATGTTATGGAAAGTGGATGAAAGTTTCCAGGTAGCTACTTTAACACAAAAACCCGGGCAGTCACAAACCACACATATTATGAAAGTAGCCTGGAATGAGAACCGAAGCGAATGACACATGAAGAATTTCAACATATTGTTGTAAGTATCCCTCAACAGCCCGGTATCTATAAATACTTTGATGCCGGCAATGAGCTAATATATATAGGTAAAGCTAAAAACCTGCGCAAACGGGTGAGTTCTTATTTCAATAAAACACTTACCAGTTATAAAACTCATGAACTGGTGCGTCGTATTGCCCGGATCGAGTTTACCATAGTAGATTCAGAACAGGATGCTTTTCTGCTGGAAAATTCTCTGATCAAACAATTTCAGCCAAGATATAACATCAATCTTAAAGACGATAAATCTTATCCTTATATTGTAATTAAAAACGAGCCTTTCCCGAGAGTATTTCTCACCCGGAGAGTCATCAATGATGGTTCCGAATATCTCGGGCCTTACACTTCAGTTAAGAAAGTAAGGGAGTTGCTGGATTTTGTCAAAGAAGCCATTCCGCTCAGAAATTGCTCGCTGAACCTGACAGACAAAAATATTCATACCAAAAAATTCAAAGTTTGTCTCGAATACTACCTGGGAAATTGCAAAGGACCTTGTGAGGGATTACAGGCCAAAGAAGACTATGCAGAAAATATCCGGCAAATGAAAAATATGCTGAGAGGAAATCTTGCTCCTGTTATCAGGCATTTCAAAGATGAAATGAAAATACTCGCTGCAAATCTTGAATACGAAAAAGCAGCTATTGTGAAGAAAAAGATCGGATTTCTCCAAAACTACCGGGCAAGATCAGTAATTGAAGGAGTGAAAAAAATTGATGCAGATGTTTTTTCGATTGTACAAAACAAAACGACCGCTTATGTCAATTACCTGATGGTACGTAATGGTAGCATAATACAAACACATACAAGTAAGACAGAAACCCATTTAGATGAAAAAGAAGACGAGATTATTTCTTTTGCTATTGGCCGGCTCAGGGGGACTTTTAAAAGTGATGCCAAAGAGATCATAGTTCCTTTTCCTGTTATTTATCCCGAAAAGAGTGTAAAAATAACCGTACCCAAAGGGGGTACTAAAAAAAAGTTATTGGATCTTTCAGAGAAAAATGCCAATTACTTCATTGAAGGGTTGAAAAACAAGGAAAGGCTTCAGTTGAACGTTCCCAAGGTAAAGTCAGAGGCTTTGATGAAACAATTGCAGGAGGACCTGCAATTACCGTCAGTTCCTTTGCACATTGAATGTTTCGACAATTCAAATTTCCAGGGAGGAAATCCCGTATCGGCAATGGTATGCTTCAAAAATGCAGAGCCCAGCAAAAAAGATTACAGGCATTTCAATGTGAAAACAGTAAAAGGCATCAACGACTTTGCCACCATGAAAGAGGCGGTTTACAGGCGTTATAAGAGGGTTATAGAAGAAAATCTTCCTTTACCCCAGTTAGTGATCATTGATGGCGGGAAAGGTCAGCTTAGCGCTGCTATTGAAGCTATGGAAGAATTGAACGCTTCTTCTAAAACCACGTTGATCGGACTGGCAAAAAATGAAGAAGAAATATTCTTTGCAGGAGATAAGGAATCATTAAAACTGCCTTTTAACAGCCAAAGCCTGAAATTCATCCGGGGAATTAGGGACGAAGTACATCGTTTTGGCATCACTTTCCATAGAAAAAAGAGAAGCAAGAATACATTTAAAAATGAATTAGAGGACATCCCGGGGATCGGTAAAAGTACTGCTGATCAATTATTAAGAGAATTTCGATCCGTGAAAAATATCAAGGGAAAAGACTTAGGGGAACTGGAAAAACTTACAGGAAAATCAAAAGCAAAATTGATCTACGAACATTTTCACAATTAAGAACAGAATACTATAAAAAAAATGGGGCCCGAATAGAAATCCAGCCCCGTTTTTAAAATCCAATATCCTATGAAAAACCGAAACGAAAATACGATAATATTCCAAATTACCTAATAGGACTTATACGATTTTATAAAGTTTTTTTAAGTCTTTTAGAACGAAATAATTAGTAAAAAAAAAAGCCCCGAAAGGGGCTCTTATAAATTTTATTTTAAAACAGTAATGTCTTATTAGTAAGACCACAGATTTTGTTCATAATCGAATATCTTATTTTTGATATTATCTCCTTCCAGCAAGGCCAGTATAGGATCTTTGATAACGTTCCTGATATACTTGTTCTGGGGATTGTCTAATGTAGATTTAATAATGTAGCTGCTGAACATGCGGCTCTCAAATAATTCCTCCCAGGTCATCCTGCTTTGTCCCATGTTTTTAGCATTATATACTTCATATTTTGCCAAAATAGGTCTCATATCAGGATAATAAACCCAGAATAAAGGTTGAGTACCTCTTTCGGTCTTTCCATCAGTACTCATAATTGTTTTGCAGGGAGCTATACCTATGATCCGGCAAAATAAACGGCTGGCCTCACGATCAAAAACCCAATCCTCTTTGATCCTGAATTTTACAACATCATCAGGATTTAAAGTGGGACAAGAAACCACAAAACTGTCAATTTTATTTGGATCATTGAGATTATACACCGGAGTGGTGTCGCATTTATTACCGGCTCCACCATTCAATGCCTTTTCAAACTCTGCCGGGTCAAGCGGTGTAGTGAAGCGGTCATCATCCGGGCTGAAAGCCGTTACTTTACCAGATCTCACTGCTTTTACCAATATACTTATGAAACGCTGATCCCCATTATCATCCTGAGCAGCATAACGAAAAACCTGATTCATTTTTTCACGGATATCAATTTCTCTCCACACTCTTTCGCTGAATAATGCATCATCTTTCCTTAAAAATTCGTAATCCAGAGGGGTTCTGTCGCTTAGCCCTTTTTCGAAAACACCATCAGTACGCAGCGATTTTCTAATTGTATCATTAAATCCCCCTGTTTGCGGAGCCATCTTAATCGGAATATTTCCGTAAGGATTATAGTTTGCGGGCTGTTGATTGTTATTATTTACCTGCGAAGGCAGTTTGGTCGTATCACCGGGTTGTTTTGAGTTGTTACCACGATCAGTTGTGTTTGTCCTTGTAGTTCTGCCCCGGCGCTGTTGTGCAGTAACATTCATCATTATGCCGGTACATACAACCAGCAATACTGTCAATTTTGCAAACTTATTTATCATGTCAGCCATATTTATTTAAGAGTGAAAATTAATGGTGTCAGTTTTCGGGTTCTGCCATCTGGTCCTATTGCCCTGATATCCTCAATAGTAATATAAGATCCGGGGCGGCACTTATTAATAATTTTTCTTGCCTCATTCCAGGCTGCACCTGTATTATTAACTTCTTCCACACCTTCATCAAATCCTGCAGCATCCCCTGTCATACGAAAACTTACCACATTAAATTGTGTTTCATAATAAAAATCTTTTACGTATGCTCTCACACCTGCCTGAGACTTGAAAATTGCGGCCGGAATTTCACCGCTGGCACTATTACCAACATAAGGTGATGGATCAGGAATCGGTCGAACACGGAACTTGACAGGCGTTACTTTTCCATCTGGTGTCCTGACACTGATCGTACAGTCATCTGTTTGCTCGGTTACCCTTACAGTTCGATGTGCCCCGCTTCCGGAAATAACAGCACCCCCACCCGTAGCACTCACCTGCAACTGTTCTACAGCACCGCTACCGGAAATGGTGATGGGATTTTCAACCCCTATGAATAATACATTCATTTTATCTAATTGCACTGCAGCGCTGGATTGACCGACTGTATATTCAATTGTTTTATTAATAGATTGCTTCTTCCCGTTTTGATCTGTATATTCAATATGAACCGGTATGGAATGGTTGCCCAGAGATGTTCCCTGTACCTGCATTTGAGCGGTTCCATCTGCTCCAACAGGAACATTACTTCCTCCAATTGAGATTTGAGGCTTCACCGCAGTACTGAATCCTCCTACACCTGCAGTAATATTAATTTTTTGCCCGGGCAATATATAATTAGCATCAGCGACAGCTATAGCAGCAAAAGCATCCTGTTGTACAGCTACTTCACCAACTTTTGTATGGCAGTAAGCTATGATTTTATTTTCAGAAGTTTTTACATCATTCTGGAATTTGCTCAAAATAGTGAGTGCAGCAACAGTAGGAACCATATTAAAGTATGCGGTTTCCCATGTCCTGTTTCCTTTATTTTGAGTTTTAGGCATTGAAAGGTCAATAGGAAGAGAAGTGGCAAATTCTGTCTTAATACTATCATTAACACCGAGTATATTATTCTTAAACTCAGTTAGTTTCTGCAACAACTTTTTTCCTTCTCCTTTATCCACCATCAGCCTGGTAACGATATCAAGGTTATCATCTTTGTATTTCTGATCAGGGTTTTTCGGATCACCTCCGGCCCTGATAAGGATCGTGTCTTTCAATCCCTGGATATAATTACTGACTGCATCTGAATATTGTGCAACTTGCTGAGCCCTGGGATACCAAATCTTAGCTTTTTCTGCGGTTGACGGATCACTCATCTTTTGCTCAAGTGATTTCATAATCGTAGAGGTAGAGTTGGAAATTGTGGCATTGGATTTTTCCAGGGAGCTGTTCACGGTTTTAAAGGCATTCAGGATCTCCGATGACACATTCAGTGCCAGCATCGCTGTCAGCACCAGGTACATCATGTTGATCATCTTCTGCCGTGGCTCTTTAGGTAAAGACATGATTTTTTTTGGCTTTTAATTTATTAATGGTGACTTAAATAATAAATCACGGATACGGATTTTGTTTTATAAAACGAATCCATTACGCTTATTCTGATCAGGCACGGCCCTGCATTGCACTGAGCATATTGCCATATATCTGGTTCAGGCGGCCGAGGTTACTTGCCAGTACTGAGATTTGCTCATGAGCTTTCTTAGCTTCACCCACACTGCCTTCCATAGTTTGAGAGGCTTGTGCCAGGTTAGTATAGAACTGGTTCATTGCTTTCAGATGGTTATTGGTATCCTGCAATTCCAGTTCATAAATCGTATTGAGAGATGACAGGTTTTTTGTCAGTACCTGTACCTGCTCATGGAATTGTTTAGTACCTTCTGCAGCATTATTCAGGCTTTGTACACTGCTGGCTGCACCCAGATAAGCGTCTTTCATAGAACCTAAAGCTGCAGCAGCTTCGCGGGTCTTCGTTGTGTAGTCTCCTGTAGCAGAAACTACATCGCTTATCTCAGAAATGTTATCGACAGTAGTGCCTAATTTTTTGAAATTATCGCTCAATCTGCCCAGATTAGCCGGAGTGATATCTGCTTCACGCAGCATATCTTCCAGTTTGGTCAAAGCGGGATTGCCATTGGAGCCTGCTGCTACCAAAGGAGTTACTTCAAATTTTCCTGTTTCGGCTTTTTCCACATCAGGATGTACGTTGATCTTTGGAAAATATCTTTGCCAGTGCGGTTCTTCTACAGGAGGAGCAAAGAATGCCATTACAAGAAATACTGTCACCTCGGAAAGTAAGCCTAAGGTGATCATCTCGTCAGCAAGGGGCCAGTGACGGATCTTAAATAATGCGCCAGCGATTACCACTGCGGCAAAAAAGGCGAAGATAAAATTGAGGACGACTTGACCTCTACGGGTTTTAAAGAAAAGCATAAATAGCTCGTTTTATAGGTGATTAAAAAATTACAACGTTACAGTTAGTGGTTGAGATGTAACCTGAGATTACCGGTTCGTTCAGGTTGCACTTTCTTAGCGGCGACCTCTACCAGAGGAAGCAGGCAAATCAATAACACTACGGAATCCAATATAAGATTTTGATGAATCCTGGTATTCGTAAGTGCTGGTACCTGTTTGCAGGTAATAACCGACATCTTTCCAACTGCCTCCACGTATGATTTTACGTTTCATCAGCGGTAGATCATCATCTTTTGCATTCCAACGAACATCGGGATTCATATCATGCTGGAAGTTATTACGTCCCTCGTAGTAGATAGAAGATGTCCATTCTGCAACATTTCCTGCCATGCAATACAGGCCATAATCATTAGGCCAATATGCATCAGCCCGAACAGTATAAAAACCGCCATCTTCAGGATAATTTCCGCGGCCGGGCTTGAAATTAGCCATCAGGCATCCTTTTTTATTCCTAAGATAATAGTTACCCCAGGGAAACATTGATTCTGAACGGCCTCCCCTTGCTGCATATTCCCATTGCGCTTCGGTCGGCAGCCTGAAATCAGATTCCTGTGTCCTATGTTTAGAATCAAGAAAAGCATTCAGCAAATGTGTTCTCCATTCGCAAAAGGCTGTTGCCATCTTCCAGTTCACTCCTACCACAGGGTAATTTCCAAATGCCGGATGAGAAAAATATCGTTTCGTCATCGGCTCATTATATGAATAAGCAAAGTCACGAATCCAGCAGAGTGTATCCGGGTATATGGGAACATCTTTTTTTACAATAAACTTAGAGCGGGGCTTGCCTGCATTTTCTCTTTTTGCAGCCTCCTTTAGATCAAATATTTCTGAATGATAAATGATCTTTGAAGGATCAATTTCTTTTTTACCATCGATCCTGTCTTCCGGGGAAAGAATAAAGTCTGTCTGAGCTAATTGTTCAACTACCTTTGGATCGCTCCATTTGAGTGTTTGCATTTTTTTCCAATCCACATATTCAATCCCATCAGAACCCGCTTTTACATATCCTAATTTACGGGCAGCCACAGAGTCGCGGACCCAAAAAACAAACTGGCGGTATTCATTATTGGTGATTTCAGTGGCATCCATCCAAAATCCGCTGATGGACACTGTGCGATTGCGTGCACTAAATTGGTATGCCGGGTCTTCATCACTTGGACCCATGTGGAACACACCTTGCGGGATATATACCATTCCCGGAGGTTTGGGAAGAACGTACCTGCTTCCAGGAGCTATTCCATGCAACTGGCCATCATTGGGAAGAGTGGAACCACTGCTACTCTTTTTACCAAGAATTCCGCAGCTGGTAAGCATTAATACATTTAACGCCGCAAAACAGGCATAGTAAAGGTTTTTCATTTTCATATACTTAAAGGGTATTGGACAAATATAATATTTTAGGGTTTTTTCTGACACAACGTTAGTATTTATATTTTATAAATCAAATCGTAATTTTCAGAGTAAAAATTCTAACGGCCTTTCTACCGGTTTTATTGTATTAACTAAAAATTATTTATTGGCTGAACCGGCTTGTTTATCAGAGAAATAAGCTCATTGGTGGTTTTTACCGGAGGCAGGCATGAAAAATTCCTGCACAGGTATATTAAAACTTCATTTTTTAGGGGTTTATCTGCTAACAACGGGAAGTCGATATCTGATTTACCGGAAGAAATAATAATACTGGCGGGATTGTAATATTTAAGCACCTGTTTATGATGGTCAGCTGCATTTTTCCCTGTTATTACAATCTCATCTGTCCCGGCAATAAGCTCCTGAAAAAGGCATGCCCATAATCCAAATGAAACCGGGTATTTCAGCATCATTTTACTTACAGAAGTGATCATATTATAACTTCTGTCCCTCCATGTATCCTGCCCGAAAAACACAGATAAATGATAAAGATTATATGCCATCATTGAATTACCTGATGGCTGAGCTTCATCATAAATTTCTTTTTTTCTTACTATGACATCGGCCTGGCTCTTATTTGTATAAAAGAAAAGCCCCGAGTCCTGGTCTGAAAAATTCTGCAAAATAAAATTCGTCAATTCTTTTGCCTTCAGCAGCCAATCATTATCAGCAGTGACCCTCTGAAGTTCAAGAAGAGCCCGTATCAAAAAAGCATAATCATCAAGAAAAGCAGGGAGTTTACCCAGCCCATTCTTCCAGGAATGATAAAACCCTTCATTCTTTCCTGCAGAGAACTTTTCCAGTATAAAATTCATACTCTTAACTGCAGCTTGCCGGTAGAATTCGGTCCCGGTGGCAATAAAAGCTCTGCTGCATGCAATATTCATTAAAGCATTTAATCCCAAAATGATCTTATCGTCGGTTTTGGGCGGTGTTCTTTTTGTCCGCTCATCAAATAACTTCTTTTTACAACTTATCAATAATTTTCCAAGCGACTTCTCCTCTATTCCTTTTCGTATGACGAATCTTTCAGAAGGCTCTTTCACTCTCAGAATATTTTTTTCTTCCCAGTTACCTTGCGGCCTTATATCAAAATATTCGGAAAAAATTTCAGCATCTTTTCCAAGCAGGCTCTTTACTTCTTTATAATCCCAGACATAATATTTGCCTTCTTCCCCTTCGCTATCGGCATCTACAGCACAATAAAACCCGCCCTCTTTAAAGTACAATTCCCTGTGGATAAATTGCATGGTTTCTTCGATCACTTCTTTATACCGCTGCTTTCCCGTTAATTGAAATGCTTCACTCAAAACAATAATCAATAATGCATTATCATATAACATTTTCTCAAAATGCGGCACTAACCATTTATCATCCGTTGCATAACGGGCAAAGCCTCCGCCAATCTGATCATAAATCCCTCCACCAATCATCTTATCTAAACTTAATAAGGCATGCTTCCCTGCATCTTTATTACCGGATTCATGATAAAAACGCAACAGGCAAAGGAGACTAAGCGACTGTGGAAATTTAGGGGCATTACCAAAGCCTCCCCATTCCTTGTCAGCAGATTTTAAAATAATATCAATAATTTTTTCAACATTTTCTTTATTAAACAGATTATCTGAAGAAATATCGCCATTTGATTCATGAAATCCGGCCTGAATAATTTTTTCTGACAGGTTTTTTGCCTGCGTTTCAATTATATTTCTTTTTTGTTTAAAAGCCAGCGATACACTTTGAAGTATTTCCTGCCAGGAAAGGCGGTTATAAGCATGCTTTGGCGGAAAATAGGTACCGCCAAAAAACGGTTTACCATCAGGAGTCAGAAAGACATTCAGCGGCCAGCCGCCGCTTCCTGTCATCAACTGTACTGCATCCATATAAATACTGTCGAGGTCGGGTCTTTCTTCCCTGTCAATTTTGATATTAATGAAGTTTTCATTCATTATCCGGGCAATGGCATCATCTTCAAAACTTTCTCTTTCCATAACGTGGCACCAATGACATGATGAATAGCCAATGCTTAATAAAATGGGCTTGTTCTCTTTTTTTGCTTTTTGTAATGCCTCTTCTCCCCAGGGAAACCAATCAACAGGATTATGGGCATGTTGAAGCAAATAAGGGCTTGTTTCATTGATAAGCCTGTTCGTATGAATATGCATCATTGAATTAACAAATCAAAGCAAAGTTCGTTGACTGGTTGACAAAAAAAGAGGTACTTCACAAAGTACCCCTTTCCAAACAAGTTCGTTAAATCAACTATTTTTTCTTCAGGTAAGCTGCTAAAAATTTTTCTAACGCCGATACCATACTTGGCATGTGCGGCTGAGGCGCTTTTATTTCCAGTTTTAGCCCTGCTTCTTCAAGGGCTTTCGACGTATTATTGCCAAAAGCGCCCAGGATAGTTCCATTTTGCTTGTATTTTGGAATACTATCAAACAAACTCTTCACTCCGCTTGGCGTAAAAAAGCAAATAACATCATACTCATTCTTCGACAATATTTCTTTCACATCATTACTCTGTGTTCGGTACATGAAAGCAAGTGTGAATTCACAGTTATTTGTTTTTAACCAGTTACAAATTTCATTATCCTGCTGATCTTCCGAACAGACATAAAGAAATTTTTCATTCCCCTTATGTTTGTTGATCACATCAAACATACTTTTATTAGTCCCATCATTTCCATAGAATACTTTACGTTTCCGGTACAGGATGAATTTCTGAAGGTACAATGCTACTGCTTCAGTGATACAGAAATATTTGGTATCCTGAGAAACACTGATCTTTAATTCTTCACATATCCTGAAAAAGTGATCAATCGCATTTCGACTGGTAAAGATTACTGCGGAATAATTCTGAATTTCAACCTTCTGTTTTCTGAACTCTTTGCCGGAGATAGCATCCAGTTTGATAAAAGGATGAAAATCGAGCTTCACGTTATATTTCCGTGAAAGCTCAAAATACGGTGACTTGTCGTTTTCGGGCTTCGGTTGGGTAATGAGAATTTTCTGAATTATTTTAACCTGTATATCAGCCATATAAACCCTTTCTTTTACTATAAATCAGATTACCTAAACTTGGACGCAAAGTTAAGCAGTTCTGCTGAAAAAGTATAGCAAAACCTTGTAGATCAGTAATAATGGCGCCAATTCAAAAGCACAGAAGTACAAAAGAAAATGAAAAGGGTTGACTTTGACTTGATTACGAACAGCGCTGTATGACAAAACCATACGATAAAGAAATAGGGCGGCAATTCCGCACCAAGAAATTGTAAGTGATACCTGGTAAACGTCTCCCTGGGTAAACGCCAGCAATACCAGGAAAGGAAGTAAAAAAATACCAATCATTTTGTTTACGACAAAAACAATAAAAAGATAGGAATTCGTGGCTTCTTCGGCGCTGAATATCCAACCGGAAAGTTTTATCCCCAAAAATTTTACTAAATAAATTGCTGCAATTGCTAACCCGCAATACAAAAACATTTCCCAAAAATCGCCAACCTTATTGAGGTTATAGTGCTGCAGCAGAAGATCCACATACAGAGCTGATGATAGAACGAAAAGAGAATTAAACAAAAAGGAAGGCAATAGTGATTGTATCAGTTGTTCACGGATCTGCCGTTGTTTTAATGTGGTACGGAAGAAAAGCCTGAATAGGTCAGAAAGATATTTTGGAAAAATTCTTTTCAGTAAGGCAAAGGCAAGTAAAAAACCGATCAATGTGTAAAACATGATCTCTTTGCCCGTAAGTTCCTTTTTATCTGTGGTGACTGTAACAGCAGGGGCAGTAAATCCAAAATAAGGATGTCTTTCCAGCAGTTCCTTATTAAGGCCGCTGGTAAAAAAATTTTCCCCGATATCTACCTGCCAGGCCTCTGTTTTTTCAGGCTTTTTAGAAAATGAATCAACCTGAAAATCCAGGGAAGCAGATGTTTGCTTAACTGCATTGTTGTCACTGTGCCGGCTTAAGGTGTCCCTTGCACTAAAACCCGAATCCTGCCCGGATTGAGCAAACAGAGATCCTGAAAACAATAATGAGACAATAAAGCAGAATAAAAAATGGTTCAAGAAAAAGATTTATTGTGCAAAAATATTCTAACCGGATGACGGTTTAAAAATAATTCACAAATCCAAAATGAATTTTTGATTGCCGCAGATTCAACTGCGTATCATTACGCTTCCCTACTGCCCAGGCCAGGTTGAAGATACCTGCTTTGGTTTCAAAAGCAAGGCCCAGCCCGGTATCGAAATAAGAATAATGAATATTCATGTTCTGGCTGTTGTTTTTACCCCATCCGCCATCTGTCAAAACATAGAAATAAGAATTCATGCCGATCAGGTAGTGGTACTCGATTGTAGCAATGGTATATTGTGACAGGTACTGGCTCTCTTCGTCAAAGCCTCTCAATAGCTTATACCCGCCAATCTGAAATAATTCGTTCCTGAATATATTACCACTTTGCAGAAAACCTGCATTGAACGCTGTTTTAAATGTACTTTGTTTTCCCACCGGCAAATATTTTTCTGCCGTAATTTTTACCCTAAGCTGGTAGGTTTTCAACCTAATTGTATCATACAGGGACCCGAAATTAAAAGAAGGATTATTGGGATCCTTCAAACTCAGAATATCATTGTTTTCTTTAATTCTTTTGGTGCCTATTGAAGTTACAATAATGAAATTGTTCCCTTTTTTCGGATTAAGCCGGTAATTGGTATTATTAAATTCGTAATCGATCCCGGTATTCAGAGTATTTACGTCTGCTGCATCAGGAAGCCGGTAGTTTTGCAAAATAAATGCCTTGTCAATCCCATTAACTATCGTTTGAAATCGTTGTACAAAAATTTTCCCTGTCTGCGTGGAGGACAGAACGTATTGTGCCCCTAACTGCAGGTTTACATTGAGAAAGCTGCTGTCTTTGCGGAACATATCGAAGTTAAAATCCAGCCCAAAAGGAGAATTAAAAATAAACGGATGCTGATATAAAACGTTCAGCCGCTGGGACTTTACCTGCAGTGCCTGGAAATTCAATCCAATAGTTTCTCCGACTCCCAATGCATTTTTTAAATTTAGATTACCTTCTCCTGTTATTAAAAGTTTTTTACTTCCGGTAGCAACGCTATTAGGTTGGAAACCGATTATGGCATATACCTGGCTGCTCTTTTTCTGTTTAAGATAAAGATTGACGGTTGATCCCGTGGGCAACATAGAAATATCAAACGGGCGTTCTTGTTCCAGGTAAGAAAGGTCACGAAGTTTTTTATTAATATTTGTCAGTTTTTCTTTGCTGTAAGGACTTCCATTCGGGATATTCAGATATCGCTGCAGATAATTTCCTGAAACTTTTGCATCACCAAAGACCCGGATGCTGTCTATTTTATATGGAGGGCCTTTTTCAACAATCAGCGATGCAGAAACCTTATCTTCATCTATATGTATGCTGTCCAATGACACCCTTGCAAACGGATGGCCATTGTTTTCCAGGTAATCCAGTATCCTCTTTTCCATCAATTGAACCCGGGTAAAATCCGCTGGTTTGTCTTCAAAAGATCTTTCTTTCCATCCTGCAACCTCAAGAAGGGGCGGGTCAACATTTCTTGTATCAAGCAAGACCCAGCGATAGGAAGTTCCAAGAAAAATAACTACCCGTGCAAAAGCACTATCATATTCAATACTGTCAAGAGAAGCTGTTACATACCCGTTTGTATGCAGGTAAGCCGGCAATTTATTAATGTATTCCGCACATTCAATTCTTGAACTGAAGGAAGTGGACAAAGTAAAATTTGACACCAGGAATGCAGAATCCTTATCCACGCCCTTTATAAACAGATTATAATTATTCTGCCCGGAAGCATCAAGGCAAAATAAATAGAAAACAAGAGCCGATATTTGCAGTCTTAATTTTATCATCCGGCTTTTATCAGGATAATCAGGGATTAAAATTATTTATTAAATAATAAATCGGGTTCCCGGATTTCATATTCATGTCACACTTTTCCAGTCACTGTGTATATCCGATGAAAGCCGAATATAATCAATTCAATTAATGGCAGGAATTTACTTACACATACCATTCTGCAGGCAGGCCTGCCATTACTGCAATTTTCATTTCAGCACCTCCCAGAGATATAAAAACGAATTGGTAACTGCTTTATTGAAAGAAACAGAGCTGCAAAAAAATTATTTAGACGGCGAACCCGTAGAATCAATCTACTTTGGCGGAGGAACACCAAGCCTTTTAGAGCCGGAATTAATTAAAAAGATAATTCTTCAGATTAATTCACTTTACACGGTTTCACCCGGTGCAGAGATCACACTGGAGGCAAATCCAGATGATATTACTGATAAAAAATTATCAGGATGGAAAGAAACAGGCATTAACAGGCTTAGCATCGGGATCCAAAGTTTTTTTGACGAAGATCTGAAATGGATGAACCGGGCGCATAATGCCAGACAGGCTATTGATTGTTTACGATCAGCGATCTCCTGTTTTAAGAATTTAACAATTGATCTCATTTACGGAGTGCCAACGCTGACAAATGAAAAATGGAAACAGAATGTTGAAAGATCCATCGGTTTATGCGTTCCTCATCTCTCCTGCTATGCCCTGACCGTAGAAGAAAAAACACCCCTTTACAAAATGATCCGTCAGCATAAAAAAGAAAAAATAAATCCCGGCAAGCAAGCGGAACAATTTTTTTTGTTGATGGAATGGCTCGGCAAAGCAGGATATGAGCATTATGAAATTTCCAATTTTGCCAGGCCGGGTTTTCGCAGCATGCATAATTCTTCTTACTGGCAAGGGAAAAAATACCTTGGCCTGGGTCCCTCAGCTCATTCTTTCAATGGCTGTTCCAGGCAGTGGGATATTTCAAACAACTCCGTTTATATAGACTCGATCAGCCGTGGTATAATTCCCTTTGAAATAGAAGAACTCACCTCTACTCAAAAACTGAATGAATATATCATGTTATCCCTGCGGACAATGGAAGGACTGGATCTGCAGAAGCTGGATAAGGATGCCATCGGCAAACTGCAGGCAGCAAGTAAAAAATATATTGACGGCAGCTTAATGGAACTGGAAAATAACCGCTTAAAATTAACAAGGGAAGGAAAGTTTCTGGCTGATGGAATAGCGGCAGATTTGTTTTTCTAAGATCACTTTCCGCTACCGATCCAGGTAATGATAATATTCAGCGCACAGCCTAATGCTACCAGGGTGGTGAGGATAAAATCAAACCACTTGATGGGATGGGGAACAGCATTGGGAATTCGCTTGCTGTCTCTGTATTTGTTATAACGAATGACATTCAGAACAATCAGCACTATGGATGCAATAAGAAAAAGAACCTGGAAAAACTTTACCATGGATTTCAAATTTATCCCTAAAAATAAGCCATTTAGAAATTCCGTTGCTTGTTGCGGTATTTTTTATATGCTTGTGAAGCTATTAAGGAAAGCACCATGATTAAAATGGCCAAGGGTCCGAATCCGTTGAATGAAACAGGCATAGAACTTAAAATTTTTTGATCTTTACTTACTTATTTTTACCAACCAATCTTTAGTGTTCAGACCAATCCCTGTTCTATGCGTTTAAAGCCTGTTGCCGCATTAACATTTTCCCAAAGTATCCGGTAAACGGTTTCAGCGATGGGAATCGAAGCTTTAACAGACTGATTTATATTATAAATACACTTTGAAGCATTATAACCTTCTGCCACCATATTCAATTCCAGTTGTGCCGCCTTTACAGAATAACCTTTCCCGATCATACTTCCAAAAGTCCGGTTACGGCTGAACAGCGAATAACAGGTTACAAGCAGATCACCCAGATAGACGGATGCGGCATAGTTTGGAGTTTTCCTGTGTGTATGCGGGTCTTCGCCTTCGTGTTCGCCAACTACGATGTGATTTACACCAAATTTTTTTAAAAAGCCTGCCATTTCATCTGCTGCGTTGGCGATAAATACGCTTAAAAAATTATCCCCGTAGTCAAGTCCATGAGCTATCCCGGCACCTAAGGCATATATATTTTTCAGGACAGCAGCATATTGAACACCTAATATATCCGGGTTAACGACCGTATTGATATATTCGGTATTAAAATGCGTTGCAATCTCTGATGCCATGACTAAATCAATCCCGGAGAATGTGAGGTAAGACAGTTTTTCAGATGCTACCTCTTCTGCATGACATGGACCCAGAACGGCAAAATAATCTTCAAGCGGAACATCAAATTTTTGCTGTAAATAATAATTCAACAATATATTTTTTTCCGGAAGCAATCCTTTCACGGCGGAAACTATTTTTTTATTTTTCCAATCCCCGGTGGGTACCATTCCAATACTCTGCTCTACGTAAGCAGAAGGAACAGCTATGACTAAAATATCAGAGTGATCTATCACTGCACTGATATCAGCCGAAACAGCAAGCAGGCTGGTATCAAAATCTACTGAACTCAGATAGTGAGGATTGTTTCCATGCTGCTGAAGATTTTTTATTATTTCAGGGTTACGAACCCACCAATTAACTATATGTTTCTTATCCGTAAGGATTTTTACCAAAGCCGTAGCCCAACTGCCACCCCCGATAACTCCAAATTGACGGTCCATAGCCCTGATATTTTCAATTGGTTTTTAAAAATTAAAGATAAGAAAGACATTTCAGCTAATCCGGTAAAATAAAAAAGAGTCCTGCATGCAGAACTCTTCAAAAAATTACAATCATTTTAATTCTGAAACAATTTATCTTTCGGAACCACCTTAACTTTCGAGCCGTCTTTCAGTGTTTTACTGATAGCCGCATAAGGACCGGACACAACTTCATCACCCGGATTCAACCCGCTGGTGATTTCTATGTAATTTAGATCCTGGATACCTGTAGTCACTACAGTCTTCTTCACCTTACCATCTTTCTGCAATACGAAAACCACTTCTTCCAGCTCATCAGAATCAGTTGAGTTATTATCATCCTGCAAATTGTTATCGTTTTCCTTCATCTTGCTTTCTTCCTTCTTTTTATCAGCAAGATTCTTGTCACTTCCCTTCACTCTTGCATTTACGGCAGTGATCGGCACTGACAGAACATTATCATGCTGCCGGGTCTTGATATCAGCGCTAGCATTCATACCTGGTCTGAATGGAAAAGTTTTTGTAATCAGGTCTTTATATGAATCCCTGATCAGGCGTATTCTTACTTCATAGTTGGTCACATCATTGGACGCACCCACAGCAGTTGCATTGGCGCTGCTCGAAATTTTTGTAACAATCCCTGCAAATTTTCTGTTATTATATGCATCCACTTCCACATCTGCAGAGTCACCTATATTCACTTTCACAATATCATTTTCTCCTACATCCACCCTGACTTCAATAACGCTCAGATCTGATACGGTCATCATTTCAGTTCCTAAAGTGAAACTATTACCGGCAACTCTTTCTCCTTTCTTTACTTTTAAAGATGTAATGACTCCGTCCATTGGTGAGGTCAGCGTGGTACGGCTTAAATTTTTTGCTGCAGAGGTAAGATCCGTCTGAGCAGATTGTACTCCTGCTTTCAGGCTGACGATATTTTGTTTAGCCGCATTAAAATTTGCAAGAGCAGTCCGGTATGCAGTTTCATATTGTTCCATTTCAGATTTTGAAATTACTTTCTGATCGAACAATGATTTATTCCTGTCATAAGCTTGTTTTGCCTGGTCCAGGCTGGCCTTTAATGCATTAAGCGATTCTTCACTGTTTGCTACGGTAGCTTCAGACTGATTCACCCTGGAAGCTGCCATGTCTTTCTGCAAAGCATAAATATCTGCATAAATCCGGGCTAATATCTGTCCTTTCTTTACCGTATCCCCTTCATGTACATTAAGCTCAGTGATCTCACCTGAAATATCGGGTGTGATCTTTACTTCAGTTTCCGGATAAATTTTTCCGCTGGCTGTCACTGTTTCTATAATAGTGCGTTTTGCTGCTTTCTCCGTGGCTACTTTTATTCCACCGCCCTCATTGTCTCCGAAAACAAATTTGCCGGCAATAAGCAGTACAATCACTATTCCTATAATGACTAATATCCATTTGACAGTTTTGTTCATTTTTCTAAAATATTTTAAAGTTTAATTCCCTGCCCTTTATAGAATTCAAGCAGTTTCATTTTAAACACATAATCATAATGCGCATATAATGATTGTGTTTTTGCCGAAAGCAAACTGTTCTGGCTGATCAACAAATCATAAGTAGAAAGCAGATTCAGATCATAACGTTTCCTGGCAAAATCATATACTTTCTGGGCTGTTTGCACTGCTTTGGAATTTGCATTATATTTTTCAAAAGCTGCTAATGCATCGTTATATGCTTTATAAATATCCTGTTTTAATGTCCTGCTGTTCTGCTCTTTTATAAGTTCAGCTTGTTTTAAACTGAGCTTAGCCCTCTTCCAGCCTGTCCGCAGGCTTCCCCCATTCAGGATGGGCACGCTGACACTTAGGCCTACCGACTGCCTGAAATTATGATTGAGCTGATTGAAATAACTGATCGCCCCATAATTGTACAAGTCAAAAGGATTCAACGGATAAACCTGGTAAGTTGCTGCGCCAACCGTTACGGTACCAATCGGGGCATTGATCTGTGTTTTCGATTTGATTTCACTTGCTTTATCATTGTAAGTAGTTCCAAGACTTCCAAACAGTGAAAAAGTCGGGTACATGCTTCCACGTGCCACCTGCACAGATTTTATTGCAGATTCCAGGTTGAGTTCATCTACTTTTTGCTGCGGCAGATTAGCCAATGCGAGACTATATACTGCATCGGGTTGCAGATCAGCCAGGCTCTCTACAGGAACAAGATCTACCGGCACAGCAGCAACATCAAAATCTGCAGCAGCATCAAGATTCAGTAATGCTTTCAGCTGGAGCAATAATTCCCGTGCAGAGGTTTCGGCAGCAATCAGATTTGAACTGTCTGTTGCCAGCTGTGATTCTATCTGCACTGCATTTAATTCCGGGAGTGCGCCTGCATCTACCTGTTTACGGGTGCTTTCCAGTTGAGACGTTGTTTGTTGTACCTGTATAGAAGCAAGATTAGCTTGTTCTTTTGCCAGCAGAACCTGCAAATAGCCTACAGCCACATTCAAAGAAATATCATTACGGGCTTTTTGCGCTCCTGCCTGTGTAGCCTGCAGGGTATAGTCTTTTGCCGCAACTGTATTTTTCTGAGTGAACCAGTTAAAAAGATTGACATTTGCCTGCAATGAATAACTGTTGGAAAGATACCCGGTGGTAATAAGGCTGAAACTTGTCGGATCCTGATTGCGGCCCGAACTATAGCCAAGGTTTCCGCCGAGATTCATAAAAGGATACATGGAAAGTTTACTTTGCTGCAGATCCAATTCCGCAAAACGTACCTGAAGATCTGCCTGCTTCACAGAAATATTATTTTGCAAGGCATATTCCACGCACCTGCGCAGATCCCATTTTTCCTGGGAAAAGGACCTGGAAAAAATCAACAGGCAAAAGGCCAGTTTCAGAAATCGCATCATAGGGCGCAAAAGTAGGTCAATATTATTGCTGGCTGGACTGATTTTTGATGACCGGTCAGGATTTATATTTTTCTTTACGCTACAACTGATAAAGCCTGATCCAGATCGGCAATCAGGTAAAGAGGGTCTTCCATGCCAAAGTACATCCGTACATACCGGTGTTCCTTATTTTCAGGGTCAAAATCGTTCGGAGGTATGCCACTGCATTTCGGAATAGCAAGGCTTTCATGGCCACCCCAGCTGACTGCCATCATGATGTGCTTAAGCGATTCACAGAATTTTACAATGGAATCCCTTTTCCGGGTTTTAATGATAATGGTCAATAAACCACAGGCGCCTTTCATTTGCCTCTTCGCTAATTCATACTGAGGAAAAGATTCGTCAAGAGGAAAAAGTATTCCTTCAATCTTTGGGTGCCTTTTTAAAAATTTCACTACCTCCCCCGTCGTCCTGCTGATGCGGTCCAGTCTTGCCGGTAAAGTCCTTAATCCCCGGATCATCAGCCAGGCATTGAATGGCTGAACGCCACTGCCGATATTCAAATATTCACTGTCAAATATTTTTCTGATCATTATTTTGGAACCGCACAACACCCCTCCTAATACATCACTGTGGCCCCCGATATATTTTGTAGCCGTTTGCATACTCAGATCAATTCCCATTTCAATGGGTTTCTGATAAAGAGGAGTACAATAACTGTTATCTATCATTGTAATGATATTTCGTTTTTTAGCAAATGCCGCTACTGCTTTTATATCCTGCAATGCAAAGTCCCAGCTGTTGGGAGATTCGAGGTAAAATAATGTGGTATTGTTCTGCGTTGCTTCTTCCCAATTTTCAATTTTTTTACCGTCAATATATGTAGTGGTAATGCCAAATCGCGGAAGTATCACATCAAACATTCGCTGAGCCCAGGTATAAGGTGACTTCACTGACACTACATGGTCTCCGGATTTTACATTGGCAAAAATTCCTGCAAAGATCGCTGCAGCACCACTGTTCCATACCAGACAATCTTCGGCCCCATCCAGTGCCGCCAATTTTTTCCTGAGAATTTCTACCGTAGGATTCAATCCCCGGCTGTATAAATAGCCGCCCATCTCATCTTGAAACGCTTTTGCCAGGTCATCTACACGTTTGAAAACAAAATTGCTGGTTTGCACTATAGGAGGGGCCACTGCATTAAAATAATGCTCCCGGTCCTCACCCAGTTCATTTAAAATATAAGAAAGATCCATTTTAAGTTTTTTGTTTTTTAAATTTTTGCGTGACAAAATATAATAAAAGGAATACAAGGAAGGTGGAAGTTCCGATTACAGCATAACGCCAGTTGTCCACTCCGATCATGATCCCGACAAAAACATAGGTGGCAATAAAAAGCAGAGGCATCAATGGATACAATTTCATGGAATAAATGCCGGTGCCATCCAGGTGACTGGTCCGCTTTCTCAAAATAAAAATCGTGCCTGCTGAAGTGGCCATGCCTATCGAATCGAGAAAAATAGTAAAACTCAGTATTTCATTAAACTGTTTTGCAAAAAATAAAACGATCACACACATAGCAGCAAAAACCGTGAGGCTGACGGTAAGCACATCTCTTTTTTCATCTTTTCTTTTAAACGCAGAAGGAAGAATTCCGTCTTCGCTCATGGCATACATCACTCTTGGATTGCTCAGCAATAAAACGTTTACGTAAGCCAGTACCGCTACAAATAAGAGAACAGAAGTTACAGAACTGGCCGTGGGGCCAAACATTTTTTCAACGATGATTGCTGCTATCCCGGAAGTGTCTTTCAGTTCATTAAATCCAATCACTTTATAGTATGCATAGCTCACCGCCAGGTATAAAGAAATAATAACCAGGATCCCGATAAAAATACCCCTGGGAATATTTTTTTTTGGATTCACTATCTCTTCTCCAAAATTGATTGTCTGCTGATAACCGCCGTATGTAAAACACGTTGCCTTCAATGCAATGGCAAACGATAACAGAACAGAGCCAAAACCTACCGCCCGCAGATCTACCGCAGGCTGAGGGCTGCTATTATATAACTGTGGAAAAAATATGGAAGATATGATGATCAGTATCAGGCCGATTTTAATGATCATTAAAATATTCTGAGCCTGGGAACTCATCCGTAATCCTTTCAGGTTTACACCATAAAATAATACTATTGCTGACATGGCAACCAGGGCTTTAGTAAAATCACCTGCGTTTTCTTTAAATAATAATGGAGTGATATATTCACTGCCAATTAATGCAACGCCGGAAAGTGATGCGGCATTTGATATCAGGATGATGCAATTGATTGCAAAAGCAATTGACGGGTGATAAGCGTAAGAAAATATTTTATAATATCCACCTGTAACAGGGTAACGGCTGCCGATCTCCGCATAGGTCAAAGCGCCGCAAAATGCTACAACACCTCCGAAAATCCAGGCAAGAAAAAAAATGGATGGCGTTAATGCAGCCTGCGCTGCATCTTTGGAAGTTCTGAAAATACCCATGCCGATCACCAGCCCAATCACGATCATAGTCAATGAAAAAAGCCCCAGCTTGTTTTTCGGAATCATTGATTGAAGATAGGGAAAAACGATCTACCTTAGCTGTGAGAGTTAAAACCAATTCCATGATAAAAAATCTATCCTTAATCATCCTGGCCTGTCTCCTTTTTTCTAAAACACACTCCCAGGAAGCATCGGCAGATTCCGCTAAAATAATGGGTGAAGTACTACTGAAAGCATACGAACAGAACAAGCAGTTAAAACAAATTGCAACTGCTGTCAACTACATCGGGCAGCCTGAACTGGAACGATACAATGATATGAGCATCCTTCCTGCAATGAACAGCACCCCCGGAGTAAGGATGGAAGAACGTTCGCCCGGCAGTTATCGTATGAATATCCGCGGCAGCACAGTCCGGTCCCCCTTTGGGGTTCGCAATGTAAAAGTGTACTGGAATGGAATTCCTTTCACCGATCCGGGTGGCAATACTTATCTGAACCAGCTCAGCTATTATAATTTTAATTCTATTGAAATAATCAAGGGACCCGCAGGAAGCCTGTATGGCGCAGGAACCGGTGGAGCTATTCTGATAAACAGCATGCCCCCTATTCAAAAAAAAGAAATCAATCTTCATTATCTCTATGGAAGCTTTGGTACAAATAATATGGACGTCCAATGGAATGGAAGTAATGACAAGGCCAGGAATGTGATCAGTTTTTCCCATCAAACCTCCAATGGATACAGGGATCATACTGCCATGCGCCGTGATGTAGTCACATGGCAAATGCAGGTGAAAGCAAGTAAGAGAGATCAGATCAATTTTAATTTTTTATACGGAGATCTTTACTATCAGACTCCGGGAGCACTGACAAAAGCAGAATATACAGTAAACCCGAAGCAGTCAAGGCCTGCTGCCGGCATTTTTCCCAGTGCTGATGCGTCGAAAGCTGCCCTGTATCAAAAAACAGGGCTTGCCGGTATCAGCAATACTTATCAATTTTCAGATCGTTTTGATAATACTTCCATTTTATACGGTGCTGTTTCCCGTATCACCAATCCAACATTCAGGAATTATGAAAGGAGGCGGGAGCCGCATTTTGGCGCCCGTACAATTTTTCACTGGAATCCAAAAACAAAAAATGATTTTCTACGGATCGTGTTTGGTGCAGAAACACAACAAGGTTATTTCAACACCATAGATTTTGGAAATGTAAACGGCCATGCTGATACCATTCAAACCAATGATGATATCAGGAATAGTGTTATCTCCTTTTTTGCACAAGCGGACCTCCGTTTAAAAAATGATTGGAACATCACGGCAGGCCTCGGCAGCACTGAATCTTATATCCGGATCACCAGGCTATCTGTTCCTTCACTTCTTCCACAAGAAAGGACCTATAGAAATGAACTGGCTCCAAGAATTGCTGTGTCTAAAAGGCTGATCAGTAATTTCTGGTTGTACGGCAGCATTTCAAAAGGCTTTTCTCCACCTACTGTGGCAGAAGTATTGCCATCAACCTCGGTCATAAGTACAGGACTGAATGCAGAACATGGGATCAACTACGAAGCAGGAGTTAAAAGCAGTTGGATGAGACAACGGCTGTACGTTGAAGTGAACGCCTTTTATTATGAATTAAAAAATGCTATTGTGCAGCGCAGGGATGCCAGTAATGCAGACTATTTTATCAATGCCGGATCCACCCGTCAAAAAGGAATCGAATCACAGGCAAGCTACCAGTTTTTTAAAGACCCTAAAGCCAAGATCACTTATGCAAAGATTTGGATCAGTTATACATTGTACAATTTCAGGTATAACAGTTTCAAACAAATCAATAACGATTATTCAGGGAAAAAAATTCCAAGTGTAGCGCCCAATACAGTAGCTGCCGGAGCTGATATGGATATCCTTCACGGTTTTTATGCCAACCTGAATTATTTTTACAGTGATCCTATTCCCCTGAACGATGCCAATACCGCTTATGCTTCACCCTACAACCTGGTGGGAGCAAGATTGGGCTGGAAGAAACAACTCACTTCAAAAAATTTATTAGAGATTTTCAGTGGCGTGGAAAACCTGTTTAATGTCACCTATAGTTTAGGTAATGATGTAAATGCTGCGGGTGGCAGGTTTTACAATGTTGCTCCGGGTATTAACTACTATATCGGCGCTGCCTTAAAACTATTATAACCGCTTTGTGAACAAATCATTTTTTCTGAATATTCTTTTTACTCCTACTTTTGCTGCGTTCTGGTTCCCGATGACCCGGGATGAAAAGGGAAGTCCGGTGTAAATCCGGCGCTATCCCCGTAGCTGTAAACAATCCCCAAACCTAAACGAGGTTTTGGTAAATTTTCTCAGGCTACAAACCACTGCCCCGACAAACCGGGGCGGGAAGGTAATTGAGAAAAATTGTAAGCCAGAAGACCTGCCAGATCAATAACAATATTTGCCCTCGATCAGTCGTAGGGCGGCTTTCGGGTGAAAAGCGGTAATGTAAACGCCGGGGTGGCATTTATATTCATCATTTATTTTCCTGGAAGCAGTCATAAAAAACATTTCAAAAATGAAAAAGAAATTGTTTATTGTGGCTGCTGTACTCATCAGCAGCCGGTCATTTGCCCAGCAAGACACAACCAAAACACTGGATGAAGTGATCATCACGGCCAACAAGTTTGTTCAAAAACAAAGTGAAACAGGAAAAGTTATTACAATAATTTCGACCCGTCAGTTAGAGCAAAATAAAGGAAGAACAGTTGGAGAAGTACTGAATACTGTAGCGGGTGTTACCATCCCCGGGGTGAATAACGATCCGGGTACTAATCTTACAATAAATACACGGGGCGGATCAGCGGGGAATACGCTGATACTCGTTGATGGCTTCCCTCTTTACGATCCATCGGCAAACAACAACTACTTTGATTTGAACTTTTTTGCCATTGATCAGATCGAACGTATTGAAATTTTAAAAGGAGGGCAATCCACCCTTTATGGGTCCGATGCGGTTAGCGGCGTGGTGAACATCATCACAAAAAAAGCCGGACCGGATAAATTAAACATCACTGCAAATCTTACTGCAGGCAGTTACAATTCATTTAAACAATATGCAGGTATAAGCCGCAGAAACGATAAATGGAACTTTATTTTAAATTATACCCACTTCAGCTCTGCAGGGTTTTCTGCCGCATACGATTCAACGGGAAATAAAAATTTTGACAAGGATGGCTTTGGCAAACATGTAGCAAACGGGACTATTGAATGGATGCTCAGCAAAAAAGTAAAGGCAACGCTTTTAGGAACCTACAGCAGCTACAATGCGGACCTGGATGCCGGCGCATTCACCGATGATAAAGATTTTACCGTAAAAAATCATGATGGTCAACTGGGTGCAGGTTTCCAGTATCGCCATACGAATGGCATCATGCACGTTAATTATTTTTTCAACTACGTTGCCAGAAATTATCTTGATGACTCAACTGACAGAAGCAATCCCTATTCAGATTTCTTCCGGGCAGCATATACCGGGAGAACACACTTCGCCGAATGGTATGACAGCCGGAATTTTGGTAATTGGGAGCTATTAACAGGAATGGATTACAGGAGTAACAATACGTTCCAGGAATATTTTTCTACCGGACCATTCGGGCCATATAATCCACCGGTATTACATAAAACAATTTATCAATTCAGCCCCTACGCTTCAGCAGTTCTAAAAAGCAAAAACAGCCTGAACCTGGAAGTTGGCGGGCGGTGGAACCATCATTCTGTTTATGGAAATAATTTTACATTCACTCTCAATCCTTTTGTACTGATAAAAAATAAAACAAAGTTGTTCCTGAACTTATACTCAGCCTATAAAATACCAACCCTGTATCAATTGTTCGACCCCTCTGCAGGAAATAAAGATCTTCAGCCGGAAAAAGGGATTATCACTGAAGCAGGAGTTGAAGTATTCCGAACATCATTATTCCATGCAAGGGTAACCGGGTTTTATCACGATACCAAAAATGCCATACTCTATACTTATAATCCACAAACGTATATGAGTCTTTACATGAATGCTGCAAATCAAAAAGAGTACGGAGCAGAAGCAGAAATTACGTACAGGGCAACAAGATGGGAAGTAAATGCAAATTATACATACACTAACGGAAGTACAAGATCAGCTTATGACGGTACCGGCCTGCCCATCGGAAAAGACAGTTCTTACTACAACCTTTATCGTATTCCCAAAAATGCACTAAACCTTAACACCGCTTTTAACGTAAACAGCAATCTTCTTGTCAGTGCTCAGCTTCATATTTCCGGAAAGAGGGAAGAATTTATTTATGGCAGTTCCCCCGTGCTATTAAAAGGATATGCAATAATTTCAGTGTACAGCGAATACAGGGTGAACAAAAATTTTAAGGTTTTCCTGGACCTGAAAAACATCACCAATACAAAATATTTCGATTATCCCGGTTATAATTCCAGGCGATTCAATTTTACTACCGGGGTCAGCTTTAAGCGATAAAGCAATTTTTCAAATACCGAGGAAAGAATGGAGCGGCCCATTACCTTTGCGCCTAAACTGCAGGTATGTCAATCAATTTCGGTGAACTGATAACGGTCACATTCACTCTTTTTGCCGTCATTGACATTATAGGCTCTGTTCCGATCCTGATATCACTTAAGGAAAAGATGGGAGGCATCCGTGAATTCAGGGCTACCATTATCTCAGGTGCATTGATGATACTATTCCTGTTTGGAGGGGAAGTATTTCTTAAGCTGCTGGGGCTGGATGTTCGCTCCTTTGCAGTGGGCGGTTCCATTGTGATCTTTATTCTCGGGCTGGAGATGGTGCTTGGGTTGGAATTTTTCAAAAGTGAAAAGGATGTATCCGCAGCTACAGTAGTTCCTATCGCATTCCCATTAATTGCAGGATCGGGAACGCTGACCACTGTAATGTCTTTAAAAGCAAACTATGGAGAAACAACCATACTGGCAGGCATCCTTATCAATCTTATCATTGTATTTATTGTTTTGAAATCATTAAATGTCATCGCAAAATTGCTTGGCCCTGCAGGTTTGATAGCTGTACGAAAATTTTTTGGAGTAATTTTGCTGGCTATTGCCGTTAAGATCTTTGCCACTAATGCCCATGGACTGATAAAATAGTCCGGAGTAGTGAGTCATGAGTCTGGAGTTTCATTTCCGATTCACTGCTCACAACTCCAGACCCCTGACTTAGTTGGCCTCGTAGTACAATGGATAGTACGCAAGTCTCCGGAACTTGATATCCCAGTTCGATTCTGGGCGAGGCTACCAAATAAACCTTATGTATTTCGCCTATGTTCTGAAGAGTATTCATCATGATTACTATTATAAAGGTCATTGTGAAGATTTAGAAAAAAGGTTGGCTCAACACAATTCGGGCATGACAGATTCCATTCGCCCTTATATCCCATTCAAATTAGTTTATTCAGAACAATTCCAAACAAGAGAAGAAGCCATTGCAAGAGAAAAATATTTTAAGTCAGCAGCAGGCAGAAGGTTTCTAAAAAAAATGCTACCCTCGTAGTACAATGGATAGTACGCAAGTCTCCGGAACTTGATATCCCAGTTCCCTGCCCGAATGACATCGGTCAGGCGGGTCTGCCCGAAGGACATCTATCTAATGGGCCTGCCCGAATAAAATCGGTCAGGCGGGCCTGCCCGAATGATATCGTCCGGGCGGCTCAACCCTGCCGGCATTTTTCAGGGGATGGCAGGAGAGAGTGCATTTATTATTTTATTTATACAAGGCAGAAAGTACCTGTAAGTCTTTCAAGAAAGTCCTGAACTTAGGAACTGTTTTAATCTTTATGAATTTACAAACAAATTAAAAATATTGTTTACCTTTCTATGCTAAATTTTCAATTATGGAAAAAACAGAAAAAATAAGTATTGCCACCGGGAAACCCAGCGCCTTCCTGCTCTTTCCCTGGGGATTACTCTCCATCATTATCATCCTGCTTCTGAATATTATGCTCAGTGACAGCTGGTTTGGAAAAAACTGGAGTTGGATCACTCTCGTTCTGATCATCCCGGCTGCCATACTTGAAAATTTTAAAATTGGTTATACCACCATGCAGATCATGTTTCTTAAAGTGATCTACTCGCTTCTCTCCTTCTTAATTATCGGCATTGCCTTTGGCGCTGCCATTCTCAATTATTTTCAGAAAGATCAGAATATTCAAAAGCTGAAAATACCCTGGTATGTTTTACTGGCTTTGGTCATCATGATGTTTATTGATATTGCACAACTATTCAGCATGCTCAAAGCAGTCCGCAGATCCTTTATGCAATTTGATCCGGACAGTTAGAAGAATGCTTTTCCATAAATTTTTATATCCCTGATTTTTTTCATAGACTTTATTTACGCATAAGCCCCGGCATCCACCGGGGCTCATTATTGTTCATAAAGTGCATTCCTATTTTTCTTAAGCAAACATCTGTTCCGGAGTATATTGGCTGAAGATTCAAAAAAAATTATGAATCGGGGGTTCTTCAGCTTCTGGAAATATGTTCTTTAAGAAGCTTGCGTGCAAAATGGATCCTGCTTTTGATAGTACCAAGCGGTTCATCCAGTGTTTCTGCAATTTCCTGGTATTTATATCCGTCAAAGTACAAAAGAAATGGATTCCTGAATATTTCCGGAAGATGCTCTATTGCTTTCCTGATCTCCTTGATACGCAGATTTGCTTCTGCCTGATTGGGAACAGACACCTGTTTCAGATTAATCAGAAAATCTTCCGGAGTATTATCGAAAATGGTTCTTTGCCTGGCATTCCTACGGTAATCATTAATAAAAATATTACGCATTATCGTGTAAAGCCATGCCCGGATATTAGTACCGGAATGATATTTCTCTTTATTGACTAATGCCTTATACAGCGTTTCCTGGTAAAGGTCATTGGCAGATTCAAAATCTCTTGTAAGATTTACGGCAAAAGGTTTCAGAAAATCAGCATTGCCCAGAAGCAATTCATTAAATCCTGAAGAATTATCTGTTTTTATTTCGGTTTTCATGTTGCTCAAATTTACTAAATTCAACAGTATGTATAATTTGGTTTCTCCACAATTAACGTGAGGAAAACATGAAAACAGGAACAAAAACTAATCCTAAAACTAAATTGGGAAAAACCCAGCCAAACAGGCAGGATCGGCGAATATTTACAATTGGCTGTTGATAATAGAGCAGGAATCAAGTAATTTTTTCATTCCGTTTGTCAAAGAAGAGTCATGCAAACGTTGTAGTTGCTGAATATTATGCAGATCAGTCCCGGCAAGATCATAATATCCTTTTTTAATCAGGTAATTAGCCAGTTCAGTTGTTGACCTGCCGTAATACCCGGTAAGTGATAATAAATTCAACTGGAAAAGACAGCCAATTCCTTTCAATTCATCATAGAAACTTTTTGTATTTTCAAGATAAACATACCGTTCAGGATGGGCCAGTACAGGTTGATACCCCTGCATGGCCATATCAAATAAAATATTTTTAATGCTTAATGAAGGAAAAGCCATCGAAAACTCCACCAATATCATTTTTCCGCTGAGCGGCAACAATGGTTCCTTTTTATTCAGCAACTCGTTCACATGATCATCCAGGAAATATTCAGCTGCAGCATGAATTTCTATAGCCATTTTTTCCAGTTGCACCGCATTTCTCAACCGCTCAAGTCCGCTCAAAATTGTTTCCGGGGTGTTTTTATACATATCCCACAAAATGTGCGGAGTTGTGATCAGTTTTTTATACCCCAGGTCCATCAGTCCTTTTATCAGATCTAATGATGCGACGATATCTTTTGCGCCGTCATCCAAACCCGGGATAAGATGCGAATGCATATCAGCTCCGAGGATGCTCATGTCAGGAGGCTGGCTTTTATTATTTCTGAAGAACAGCATTCTTTTTCTCTAAAAGGTCAAAATATAAATTTTTCATATCACTTACAAGTCGCTGGTAGCTGAAATGGTTCATTACGAAATCTGCACCTTTTTCACCCATGCGCTTTCTCAGGTCATCATCTTCAACCAGGCGAAGCATGTTTTCCGAAAACTTATTTATATCTCCGGATCCTGATAGCAAAGCCGTTTCATTTTCCAAAACAATATCCTCTACTCCGCCCACACGGGTAGAAACGATGGGTTTATCGGACGCCTGTGCTTCTATCAGGCTTACCGGCGTTCCCTCGTTGAGAGAAGTAAGAGCAATGATATCAGATCCTGCATTGATCACGTCAATATCATTTCTCCATGATGTAAAGACCAGGGCCGGCTCATGCAAAGTATCTTTTTCCGTTGAATAGTGTATGCCAAGATCAGAAGCTTTTTGTTCCAGGAACTTTCTTGTATCGCCGTCACCTACAATAAAGGCCTTTATTTTCTTTTGAGTCTTTTTCAGTACCTGTGCAAAAGCTTCCAGGAATAACTGATGATTTTTTACTGCTACCAGCCTGCCGGTGATAGTGATCACTACCGTGTTTTCCGTAATATTGAATTCATTCCTGAATTTTTTTCTTTTTTCTGCACAATCACTTTGAAACTTTTTAAGATCAAGGCCTAAAGGGATCATCCTGAATTTTTCATGCGGGGCTATTTGAAAATCATTTTCAAGTTCACGAAGCTGCTGATTGCTGATGGCAATGATTGCATCTGTCTTTTTTGCTAAGCTGCGTTCTGCCCGGATAATCATTTTCGTTTTGATTCTATTGAAATAAGAATGAAAGACATGGCCATGATATGTATGAACAATTACGGGAACTTTCATGGAATAAGCTGCAGTTCTTCCCAGTACTCCCGGTTTTGCAGCATGAGTGTGAACGATATCGGGCTTAAATTCTTCTATGATTTTTTTTATTTTCCGATAGGCATGATAATCACTCAGGGGGCTGATAGAGCGGCCCATTTCAGGGATAAGGACCGGATGAATTCCCAGGTGTGTTGTAACGAAGCCTGCATCTTTTTCATGTTCTTCGTTTCCACCTGCCATTAGCAAAGTCTCAAATTCGGGTGACATGTACTTGGTCAGGTACACCGCATTCAACAGTGGTCCTCCCACACTCAGCCTGTTAAGAATACGGAGAACTTTAGGCATAGATCCGGAACACTTAATTAATTATCAGTTTTAATCAAAATTATATATCGGAATATGTACTTTTGAAAAATTCAGCAAAGATAACCAGTATGAATGCAGAAGCACATCTTACTATATTTGATTTTATCTTACTGCCATTTTTCATCGCTATCATATTTGCTATAGGATTCCAAACAAGAAATAAGCGTTATTCAAAAAAAAATCCTTTACGAAAGTATTATATTCCAGCTTTGTCAATTAAGATTTTCGGCGCTCTTTTTATCGGACTGATTTACGGTTACTACTATAAAGGAGGAGATACATATTATTACTTCAACCAGGCGCAGATACTTAACAGTTCTTTTGATGAGTCATTTATAAAATGGATAAACCTGCTGTTTCATATACCTTCATCAAATGATCCTAATTATTACACGTATATCTCACAAATGGAATGGTACCGTGACCCGCCATCATATGCTGTGGTTTCCATAACTGCATTCCTCAGTTTATTTACTCTCAAAACATACTTGCCAACAGCCATTTTATTTGCCTACATTTCCTTTACGGGAGTATGGGCACTTTTCAGGACATTCGTTTCATTATATCCTTCACTGATACGCCCCATTTCCATTGCCGTCCTTTTCATTCCGAGTGTTGTAGTCTGGGGGTCGGGCATTTTTAAAGATACGCTTTGCCTTTTCGGGTTAGGTTGGCTCGCTTTCGGAATTTTCCGCTTTATGGTCCAAAAAGATTTCAGTTTCCGGAACATTTTATTATCCACATTCAGCTTTTTCATTATTGCACGGATCAAAGTTTATATTCTATTGGCTTTTCTGCCGGCATTATTTATGTGGATACTCTTCAATTATACCCAGCGTATTCAAAACAAAGCACAAAAGGCCCTTGCAAAATCTATAGTACTTTTAGTTATCATTTCAGGATTCCTGTTCTTCACAGAACGTTTCGCAAAAGACCTGGGGAAATATTCATTGGAAAGCGTAGCAGAAACATCCAGTACTACCAGAAGCTGGATAGCCTATACGTCCGGGGATGAAGGCTCTGCATATTCATTAGGAAATTTCAGCCCGTCTATAACCGGCATGCTATCCCAATTTCCATTGGCGGTCAATGTCACTCTTTTCAGGCCTTATCTCTGGGAATCACGGAAAATTATCGTATTATTATCCGCAGCCGAAGCAGTACTGTTTTTATTTATCACGCTGAAAATTCTATTCGTCCTTGGAATCAGAAAAATATGGAATACCATCAGCTCAGATCCTACCATTCAGTTTTGCCTGATCTTTTCAATAATATTTGCATTTGCCGTTGGAATTTCCTCTTATAATTTCGGAGCACTATCAAGGTATAAAATACCCTGCCTGCCTTTCTATACCCTGGCCTTAATTTTATTGTACTATAAAAACAACAAACCGCTTAAGAGCCTTTTCCGGCCGTTTGGTCTTTAAATATTCACTCAACCCTGTTCCGTTTTTTCAAGAACATCCAGGTATTTTCCGGCATTTGCTCTAATGCTAAACAATTCCAATACCCTCTTACTTGCGTCTTGGCCTATTTGTGCCCTGATATCTGCGTTTTCATTTAACAAGCTGATCTTTTCTATCCATTCCTTTTCAGTTTTCACTAAATATCCGGACACTCCATTTTCAATCACACGGAAATTTGCGCCGATGGCCGTGGCTATGGTTGGTATCCCCATTGCCATATATTGTATTGCCTTCAAGCCGCTTTTCCCTAATACCCACTCTTCATCAGGCAAAGGGTAAACCCCGATATCAAATCTGCGGATCGTTTCTATTTCATATTCTTCTTTCCAGGGAATAGCTTCCACTTCAATCCCATCAATTGAGAAATGCTCATCACCCATCACCAGGAGTTTAAATGAAAGGGTCCGGGATAATTCCCGGAAAACAGGATCAAGTAAATGAAGATATTTTGATGTACTATGACTACCGCTCCATCCGATCGTTAACTTATCCTTTTTTGAATAATCAATCCTTGGCACATACTGATCTGTATCTACCGTAGAAGAAATATCTGTCGTATGCAGGTTATAATTACGGACAAATTCATCAAGATAAGGCGTGCAGGTGATCACATGATCAGCAACTTTCATTAAATAGACCGGCTTTCTCCTCCCTTTGATCCAACCGGCGATCGGGTTAGACCTGCTTTTTACATTCTTCAGGTATATCAGATCGTCAATATCATAAATGATCTTTTTTGCAAATAGGCGATATATCCATTCAAAAAAAGGAGGTCCGAATGGAGTTACCCAAAGATGAATATATATGATGTCATATCCTGATAGTTTGAAAATATCCGCCGACCTTCTCAAATAACCTGAGATCGTGTAGATCATTTTTTTAAAGTACCTTCCTTTTAAGTAAACAATTTTCCAGAATTTATAGCTCATGAATGAACGGGTATCAACCCGATAACCTTTTTGCCGCATACTTTCATAATACTGCTCAAATTTCAGTCGCTGACTCGGTGCGACATTTTCCGGATAAGGACAAATAAAAAGGATCTTCTTCATCACGGTAACAATTTTTTATAGCACAAAACATATTGGGGAATAATACAATCAAGGCTATAAAACTCTATTGCTTTACTCCTGATGGCGTTGTGATCACTTTTCAATAATAAAGGAATTTGCGCAACAGCCATTTCAAAATCACTGCTTTGAAAATCATGGATCACATAACCTGAACCTGTTGTATTGACTATATATTCAACATCTCCAACCCTGTCATTACATATTACCGGTATGCCCATGGCCATCAATTCCCCCTGCTTGGTAGGGCTGCTGCTGATCTTTGAATAGGTGGGCCTGATAAAAAATACGGAAATATTGCTCAGGCTCACCAATGCCGGCACTTCATCCCGCCTGCCCGGCCTGATGATGATCTGCCCGGGATCAATCCCCATTTTTTTTGCAGTACTAAGGATGCGTTCGTGTTCATCATAAGTTATGAATAACATTTTAGTATGCTCCATCCGCCTGCCTGCTTCTTTAAAGAAGGATAACATTTCATCCAGCATATACCAGGTGCCTATGCTTCCTAAATAGGAAATCACAATATCATCATTACGGATTCCCAGTTTCTTTTTCAGAGAATCTTTCATTTCAGACGAGACCTGCTCCGGGTTGAAGAGATCTGTATCTGCTGCACAGGGTATCACTGATATTTTATCAGGGGTCAGGCCTTTTACTCCCCACTTGAGCATTTCCTCTGCTCCTTTATGTGTCAGGCTGATCACCTTATCCGATTCACTCAGAAATTCACTCTCCTTTCTTTTAAAGTATTTATATACCGGCCTGTAAACAGGATTGGTGAGTTTCCAGGCGCCTGCATCCACTTTTTCATCAGCCCAAAATCCACGCATATCAAATAAAAAGGGCACACCATATTTCCTCTTCATCTCCAACCCGGCTATTGAAGTGATATAGCCCCTGCAATGAACCAATGAAAAAAATTTTTCTTTTTGCAGCCGCATCGCAAGCCTCCACATTTTCCTGAGATCAAAAACTGTTGACAATATAGGAGGATGTTTTGTATAATTCAGGGGATGCCATTCAATTTGGTTGTCATCACAGATTTTCTGTATAACATTTTTTCCGGCTGCAAACCGATCAGGCTTCTCACAACTGATCAGGGTGAACCGGTAGCCTGCCATTGATAATCCAACTATATAGGGAAGTACCTGCGACTGGCCCAACGGATCCGTCATGCCATCATAGGACATATATAATACTTCACGGCTGCCTTTCATCCGGGAACTTATTCATTATAATCAAAATCCTGCAAACTGGTAATATTGGGAATATTCTTAAAACTCCAGGAAGGATGCCCGAAATTTGCTTTCCATACTTTACCTCTGTAGGGCTGTGCAACCGGGACCCTGTAAATATCTTTTACTCCTGTGCTCTCCCTTTTCATCACTTTTCCATCAGGAGCGATCAAATATCCCCTGCCATTCCTGCCCTCCGGCTCTGTATCAAAAAACACGATTTCCGTATCTGCTTTAGGAACATAAAAATATTGAACCGGGTATGCGTAATTATCAAAATCCTGTTGCCCGGGATTTTTAAATAATACAACTCCGGGTGTATTGATCTTAATCCTGCTGAATCCATAACTGGTTTGTATAAAATAAGTCTTCCCTTTTGTTATCTTCATTTTAAATCGCTTCAATTTCCATTCATGGTTGCCGGCTTTTTCCGTATAGTCATTGTTTTTTTGTCCTACGGTATCTTTTATCAATATGGAGTCGTTTGAAAAAACTTTTAACGGAGTGTTGCTTTCAGCGCCGGCATCAAAAGACATCATGCCGCTGAATGGCGCTGTAAAATAAAAGGAACACTGAAATCCGCCAAAGCGCCAGGCGCCATCAGGTACCGGCTCTTTATATTTAACCCTGTTATAATCAAAAACAAAACCCGGGATCTGGTAAACCGGTGCGGCATTCTCAATATCTTTTAAAAACTGCGCTTCAATATCTTCTTCTGTAGCCTGTTTAATATCATTTCCGCCCGGTACAATATTTCCTTTATCCAAAGGAGTTATATAATACTGGCCAACAAATGCTGCAGTTTGTACCATCATCAAATGATGGATACTGTATAAATACCGGAATATAGCATCTTTACTCTTTTGTGTTCCATCATGTTCATAATACATTTTCATAAAATGAACATAAGCTTTCAGCTCATTGATGCGTTTCCATTCACTACTGTTTTTAATGACTGCAGCAGATGCACTTTTTAAATCCCTGAGGCTGAAAGAAACTTCCGCAGCCCCCTGGTAATTCCTGCTCCACCGGTCATACATATTTTTTATATAGATGGCACCCTTTCCAAAACAATCATTTAAATACTGCCGGTATAATTCTTCAAAATTTTTTTTCAAATCCCACTGCAATTGGCCTGCTAACCATAATGCATGACCCATCGGCCCAGCTGCTTCAGTAGTTTCCAGGTAAATTCCATCAATTTTATTGTTGTTCCAGAAATTTAGTTTGGGAACAATACTGTAAATATTAAACTGGGGCATCCCCATACTCCATTGCGTGATATTCCAATAATCATAAATACCCATACTGCCATTGATATTTTTTGCCCAGGTCTTCACCATTTCCTGTGGCAGGTAAGCACTTTGAAACGCATAAGGGATGATTACAGGGTAAACATTTTTTCTTAGTTTAAAAGAAGGTACCAACGCATTATAAGGGCCATCACCATAAGCATACATGGTGATCACCACTCTCTTATTATTTTCATTATAATCTTTAGCGACCTCATTAGCCAGCCACCACCATTTATCCGCAAAATTTTTTATTCCCGGCATACCTGCAGGCAAAGGATCATCAGCGCCTCCCCTGCCATCTTCGGGATCAACATCAAGAGCAATAAATGCAGACTTCAATTTTTCATAGATCTTCCTTATCCAATCTTTATATGCCTGAACGGCGCCAGGCTGTTCAATTTTAATTCTTCCGTTTACTTTTCCTTTATCATTGAGAAACCACCCGGGATGTGCATCCAGCAATGATTTATTCTGTAAATAAAATGCTTCACCTGCGTGGCCTGCCGGATTAAAATCTGCATTAATCCGATTCCTCCTTTTCCAGGCATACCATTTCTGTTTATATTTATTGCCGGGGTCATAGGGTTGTGCCATGCCAAAATCCAGGCCGCCGGTACCAAAAAAACTCCTGTTCCTGAAATCCGGCTTAAACCATTTTCCTTTTATCACAAGGCGTTTCAAAGACCTGGGCTGTACAAACCAGTTATCGCCCGGTCCGTACCATCGGAAGCCAAGCATATCGAGATAAGTATAAATGGCGTTTTCCAGGGAGTTCCGGGTAGTATATTTTATTTCAGTCACCGTACCATTTGAAGATAAATAAAATTCCTGTCCTGTCCTGTCTTTCACCGGCATCGAATCAAATATTATAGTACCCCCCTCAAAACCGGAAAGGCAATTCTTCAGGTCCTGTACAGCTTCATTATCGTTGCCCTTATAGAGTATCTTTGTTTTTCCTGCACTTACCTGGGCACCTGCTTCCCGGTCATGAAATAGCAGCGTCAAGCAACAAATCAGCAAACAAATGTTTTTCATAATATTCCCTGCCAGGTCAGCACATCCACCTGATGTACCACATCTGAAACATTAATAAATACCAGATCTTTAAATGTTTTTCTGTTCTCCCTTTATAAAAATCAGATACGATTTTTCGCACTTCAGCTATATGAAACAAATGATGTTTTGCCAGGCTTTCGGCACTTAAGTATTCCTCTGCCAATTCCCTCAGTTCCTTTGCCAGCCAGTTTTCAACAGGAATACCAAATCCCATTTTGGGTCGCTGCATTATTTCCTGCGGAAGATGCTTGTGTACGATCTGTTTCAGTATATATTTTTTCTGTCCTTTAAAGTATTTAATATCTGATGGTAATTGGGCAGCCCACTGTATGATATGCTGATCCAAAAAAGGTTCCCTGCCTTCAAGGCTGACAGACATGGTAGCCCGGTCCACTTTTTGCAAAATATCATCCACCATATATGTTTCATAATCTATTGCCATCATAAAGGATAAAGGATCTTTGAAGCCCTGGTGCAACTTTGTGGTAGTATGTGATGTGGGCAATTCAGCCACTTCAGATGCAAATATTTTTTTGACTTCTTCCCCTGTAAATACCTGGTTCAGGTTCCTAAGCAGTTCTGCGGGAGACGGATCCGCCAGCAGGTTTTTCAATTTATCATACCGGCTGTGAAAATTTCTTTTGTGGCGGAAATAGGGCACTCTTTCCGAAGAAACAGATCCCATTAATGCAACTGCCAACTTGCGAAGAGGTTTTGGCATTGCTGCAATTTTCTTTCCGTAACGGGAAATATAATCGTAGCGGTTATATCCGGCAAATACTTCATCCCCTGCGTCTGCAGAAAGAGCAACTGTTACTTTCTTTCTTGCCAGCCTGCTCACTAAAATGGTAGGTATGGCACTGCTGTCTGCAAAAGGTTCATCATAATAATAAGGCAGGTCAGGTATAATATCCAGTGCTTCCTGCGGGGTGCAGTAATATTCTGTATGATCGGTACCGAGATGTGCTGCGATCTGTTTTGCATAAGGTGCTTCATCCAGTTTGTTATCGGTTGTGCCGATCGTAAATGTTCTGATCTTTTCCGTTCTGTCCTTTTGTAAAAGTGCAGTGACACAGGAACTGTCATACCCGCCGCTCAGGAAAACACCTACCGGCACATCCGAAACCATCCGGTAATTAAACGACTCAGATAATATTTTTTCTGTTTCTTTTATTGCTTCCGGTAAGGCGATAGTAAGTTTCGGTTTATTATAATAGTCATATACATTCCAGTATTGCTTCAGGTAAACTTTATCTGATCCTGGCTTTATCCGTAAAATATGCCCGGCAGGTAATTTATACGTGTTCTGAAAAATAGAATATGGAGAAGGGACATATCCATATTGAAGAAACAAGGCCACAGCATCCGGGTTAATCTTTTTTATAAATGCCGGGTGGGCCGACAGGGATTTTAACTCAGAGCCGAATAAAAACAAACCGTCTTCCAGATAATAATAAAATGGTTTTACTCCCGCACGGTCGCGGATGCAGGTCAATTCCCCGGATCGTTCGTCAAAAAGAGCTATGGCAAACATACCCCGCCACTTTTCAATGCATTCCTCTCCCCATTGCTTCCATGCATGCAGGATCACTTCTGTATCCGAATGAGTAAGGAAATGATGGCCGAGTGCAATCAGTTCATTTCTTATTTCATTATAATTATAAATCTCGCCATTAAAAACAATGTGCAATCCATCGAACTCCATTGGCTGATTGGCTGCAGTGCTCAGGTCAATAACCGATAGGCGGCGATGACCCAAACCAACAGAATAATCTTTACTATTAGAATAATAAAAACCTTCTCCATCGGGTCCCCGATGCGAAAGGCTTGAAGTCATCTTCAGCAGATCTTCTTTCAGGCTCGTATTGCGTAAACTAACGAACCCTGTAATTCCGCACATTTCTCTTTGGAATTTGCTCTTCTCCTGATAAAAATAAAAATATAGGTCAACAGGGGGATTAACCAGAATGTATAGGAAAGAACCTTTGTCACATACTGATATATTATTGCCCTCGGGGCCGGAAAGTCATTGATATTCCCATAACGATATTTGGCAAACAACGTTTGAAGAAGCTTGTCATCCTGATTTCTGTATAGCGATTGAAGTAAGGAATCATTTTTTACTATTTCTGCAATCCCGGGAAAATGATTTGCCGTCATAATAGAAAGCTTAGGTTCCAGGTCCGGATCAAAAAAATGCCACTTATCATTGAAAAATACTTCAAAACAAAAGTGGCCTCCTACTTTATCAGAATAGAAACCCACTTTTCTGACATCAAAACCTTTTTTCCTGAAAACTTCCATACCTACTATTGATTGCTGGCTGCAGGCTGCCATTGGGTGCTTTAATATATCATCCGGTATGACAATAGCACTCAGATCCGGTTTTAGATAAGGCGCCAGGATCCTTCCAAGAGAATTTTGACCTAAACTATAATATGAATACCCATGATAAAATCTATCCCTTAATGTCCGGGATATGGCAATGGCGTATTGCTCTGAATCTCCGGCAGCTATCTGTTTGTGCCCGTATAATGAATCACAATATTCAGTAAATTCTTTTATGGACCTGATCCGGGAAAGAGAAGGATCAAAATGTTCTCTTGCTTTAATTTCATTTGAACCCTGAACAATCGGAGAAGCCGGTTTAAAAAAGAGCTCAGCAGCAAGAATTGCAATTCCGAATAAAAATAACAACAATAATAAAACGCTAAAGGCTTTTGTTCGCATAAACATTTTCGTTAATCTGAAACGTAAATTTCGATATTTTATTGTTAATCGCTAGTGAATGAAGCGGATGGATATAAGAGGGAAAGCCGTTTGCATAGCAGGTGGTTCATTATGCCGGATACTTGCCGGATCCAATATCTTCCTGAATATCCATAAATATAATATTAATACCAGGTCGCTGTTTAAAATCGTCAATTCAAAATGCAATCTCCCGAACATTAAATATTAATAAAGCAATTGCCTGAGACTGATTAAAATAAATATTTGCAGAATGTTTCATGAGTATTATGCTTCACACAATAAAAAGCCTGATAAAACGTAGTCATCTTTTATTACCATTATCACATCACGGCTTTCTGACGGTTTTCAATAATCGCACTGAGAATACACCCTCTTTTCTAAAGAACAGACCAGGTCAATGTGTATCTGAAAAACCAGAAGAGACTATTGCTACCGGGTTTTTTATAAGATGAAACATCTTAACTGCAGTTTCAATTAAAAGCGTACGGAAAAAAGTTACAAACCACAGAAAATCTTAAAGTGGCCCTTTCACCAGGGAACCGGAATTCAGGTAAGCCCGTAAATTGATCTAAGCCTGCCAAAATAATGAGCCGGTGAAGTGATATCCTTTACATATTCCCTGCACTTATTAAGTAAAATTTCATCCGCATTGACTTTCATTGTTAGTAACGTATTTGCCAGGAACTGAGGATCATCCAAATCAAAATAAAACGCTTTATTATCTGTTACTTCCCTATGAACCGGTATGTCAGATAAAACCGGAACCAGACCTGATAAAATGGCTTCTGACATAGCAATACCAAAACCTTCATAAGCGGATGCCTGGATAAAAACCGTGTACTCCTGAAGTAAAGAATCAAGATCGGACCTGCTGCCCATTAATCGTACGGGGATTCCTGTGTCTTTGATCATTGATTCCAATACAGGCTTCATACTCCCTTCTCCGGCTATATCGAGGGTAAATGCACTTTGTGGCAATCGCTTAAATGCTTCAAGTATATAGGCGTAATTCTTTACAGGCTTTAAATTTCCGACAGCGATGCATTTTACAGGTTCCTGTTGTTTCATTACACTCACTTTGGAGGAAATGTGACGGGCGAACTGTGCCGGTATAAAATTATACACTACATGTGCTCTGCCCTTAAAGCCGGTATAACTGATATAGTCCTGTAATGCAAACTTTGATACCGCAATTACATCATTTTGCTTTGAAGCAGTCATTTTTTCCATCCATAATGAAAGCTTGTTTTTTTCAAATGCATCTTTGCTGAGAACGCTGTGAACCGTAGTGATCAATCTTACATTCGCTGGTTTTGCAAACCGGGCAATGATACTGCTCCAGTACAAATGAGCATGAACAATATCCGGTTTATGATTCTTAATGATCCGTTTCAGCCTCAATATGGAACGGATGAGAGTTCTTTTGCCCCTATGTTCCAGGTCATAAACAGGGTATTGTACAAAATCTTTCTTCAGTTCATCGCTACCACCAAGGTAAACCACCACATGTTCAAATTCTTTTAGTTCCGGTAATGTATTCTTTAGCAATACTTCGGTTCCCCCTATGCCCAGTTGTTCGGTAATATGTAAAATCGTCAGTTTATGCAACTAATCACTTTCTTTCTTAAAACGAATAACCTTTGCCGGCACTCCACCGCATATTGAGTTTTCAGGAATATCCTTTGTAACAACACTATTTGCCCCTATGACAGAATTATTTCCAATATTGATCCCGGGATTAATGAACACATTAGCTCCAATCCATACTCCATCACCTATGATAACATCTCCTTTCTTTTTCAAATTTTCATTACCGGTTCTGAAGTCCTGATCCGCCAAATTGGTTGAAGTGTAAATTCTCACATTATGGCTGATCATACAATGATCTCCAATAACCACTTTGCACCCTTCTTCCAGTTGTATCGCAGAAAGGCTCCCTATATAAGAATCATTTCCGGCATTAATGGAACCTTTGCCGTATAAACGTATATCAGTGCCCTGAAAGATGAAATTACTTTTTATTTTATACAGCTTTTTAAAGTAGCGATATCTCCGCTGGTAGTATGCCGTACGGCATGTGCCATATATGCCGCCAAGTAATCTTTGAAATATCATGCGGTTTTTTTTAGGATAAAGATATTCCACGGCAACGGAATTCTCTTATTTGCTTCCACTGCAGTTAGCACTGCAATGATAAAGAAAGAAATACATGTAGCATAAGCAGCGCCAATAGCGCCGAAATTTAATATAAGAACATAATTAAGCGCTATATTCAAAACGACACTTAAAACTGAAATCCAACCCAAAAACCCGGTATCCTTTGTATAAAAAATATAGCCGGAAAAAATCATATAGACGCCCCAGAAAAAATAGCTTAATGCCACCCAGAAAACATAAACGGTAGATTCAGCATAACTTTTATCTACCAGCCACGAAAAAAAATACGGACTGGCAAAAGTGATGACCAGCAATGCCAGGAAAGAAAGCCCGGTAACGGCATAGCTCGTTTTAACTATCTGCCGTTTATTAGCATCCGTCGGATTCTCTAACCGTTCATTAATAAAAGGATATATAAAATTACCTATGGCATTCACCAGCACCAGCATCACCATGCCTACCTGGTAGCCGATATTATAAATTCCCGCTTCATCAATAGAAACCATTTTGGCTATAAATACACGGTCTGACTGGTTGATCACAAATTTACCGATCACATGCAATACTAATGGTAAACCGAAACTGACACCGGCAATGACATATTTTCTGGAAACACGGGCTGTCAGCAGATTCTGCTTTTGAAAATAAAAGAGTGAAACAAAAAAGAAAACAATAGTGGTGATCAGCCAGGATAATAACCTGCCCTCCCAGCTCATTTTCAATCCGGCAACAAACCAGACAGTAAGTCCCACTTCAATCAAAAGCTTAGCCAAATTAAACAGGGCATACAGGCCTGCTTTCTGCTCTATCACCATAAAGGCAAAAAAAGTATCAATATAAATGTTCAGCAGAGCAACTACAACTGAAAGGCTTAGCCAATAACTTTTATCAGCCGGTATTTCAAAAAGAGAGGCGATCAGGGAAGGAAATACCAGGTTAACGATCAAAAAGAAAAGCGCCGGCAATAAGGGGATCAGCTGAACAGAAGAAAAAAGAGAAGCAAATTCCTTCTTATCCTTCATTTTAAAATAATCCACGGTGATAATTCCGGAACCCGCTAAACCAATTAAGGGGATCAGGATAGTGACATAAGCATTGATCATTGAAAGAATGCCATATTCTCCCGGTTTAATAAAATGAGAGAGATAGGGCATGAGAAAGAAGCTGATACCTGCATTTAAAAAGCCAGCAAATGTATAAATCGAGATTTTTTTGAAAAATTTCATGCAGTCAAGACATTTACCATTCTTTCTCCTGATCTCCCGTCAAACAAATAGAGCACATCTTTTATGAAAAGAGGAATGTTTTCTCTTTTACTAATTAATATATTTTCCCTATTACTAAACATTGCCTTTAACTCATCGGTTGATCTTATTTTAGCAGCAACTTTATATTTGGTAATACCTTCTGAAATAGCCGGAAGTATGGCAATTGGGTGATTCTCCATACAGAACGTAATTACCTGATCCATTGCACAAAACGGTAAAACTAAAGTTGAATTGAAGCTGCCAACAAACAAAACATTATTTTCAATGAATTCTTTATCCAAATCGCCGTTAATAATTATTACATCACTTTCTGAATTTAACATCAAATAATTTTCCGAAGAATTCCATGGATGAGGTTTTATATAAAGTTTGAAATCATGTGCTTTAACTATACAAAGCAGATCATCAAAAAATTTTCGTTTCAAAGGCAATGTCCATCCCAGCAAATTTTGTTCATACAAAGGCTGATCAATAAATAATAACACTTTTCTTTTAGAATCAGGCACAAAATGGCAATTTGAAAAACGGTCTATTGATGGTATACCAATAAATTGGACTCTTGTTGTTGCGGTTTTGTTTTCATCGAGTCTGAATATTTTTTTATGAAACCTAAAAGTAGCAGGAGAATACATGATAAACTCGTCAGGCACAAACATGTATCCCATTTGTTTCATAAATTCGCTATGCGTAATTCTACCTCTTTTAAAAAACATTTTAGCCATCAATTTTCTATCTGCCCTGCTTAGCTTTTGTAAAGTATTTCTGAAAAATAAATTTTTCAGAAAGCTCAAACATACTCCCGGATAAGTTTTCTTAAGCTTTGCCGCCCATGTAAGCCTTCTTGAGTCTTCTAATTGTTTTAAGTTTTCATTCTCTTCTTCATACCGGATGCCATGATCAAGATATATAACCGGTATTTTTCTCAGCTTCGCAGTTTTCAACAATGCAAAGTGATAATAATTATCAATCAGAAGAAATACAACTTTATCAGGTTTTACCTGATCCAGCAAATCAAAGGCATCGTTATAATCAGCCCAATAAATTTGCCTGCCGATTGAAGAAAGATGAGAGTTGCCAGTATTTAATTTCTGAAAGTTCTCCAAAAAAAAACACTGAGCTTTGTTTTTTACCGGTGCCAGTGCGTTTAAAAGATCTTTCCGATTGAAATCAATACCGCAAAAAAGTATTTTCATGCAGATTATTGCTGGTCATCAAGTCCGCTACCGGAAACATTATGCCTTAGCTTCCATTCGCCTGAAGTATTCTTGCCCCAGAGATGAGGGGATCGGAACTTATCACATAATTCATTAAAATGATCAGGTGACATACCGATATAATCCATGATTGTATTGAAATATCTGTCAGGAAACTCACCGTCAAATTTTTTCACCAATGCCACACCTTCTTCACGATTAAGGTGATGATTTCTTATTTCCTGTGAGGCATCATAAGTAGCCCTGCCGATACCAAACTTAATATAAGTTGTATAATAATGAAGATCATCAATCATATCATCAATACTATTGTACTTGCTGTAAGTACCTTGTGTTCTGAATGGTCTGGCCTTGAAACCTGTATTCTCCACAGCATAATAATACACCTCCTGTGGCGTCCACCGCAAATAGTATCCTAAATAGTGTACCTGTATGTTTGCTTTTTCAAGTTCATCAGCCGGTGCCGGAAGAAAAGCCTTTAGATCGCCAATACTGATGTTGTATTTTTCTCTCAGTTCAGCAATTGATACACCGCCGAGATATAATTCATCAATATGACTGAACGTATGAAATGACTTATCGCGAAGAGAAGTAGAATTATCGGCTATTGGATTACCATACTCAGCTTCGTTCTCACCATAAAAAACTAATGGTATTCCAAACTTGGCAGCCAATTTTGGACCTAGGTTCTTCTGCCCTAAAATAAATGTTTGAAAAGGATGTAACAGGTTTTCAATTGAAAGTTTTGTCAGCAGTTTCATTATTCTGCCGTTTCTTCGAAACGACAGGTTATCAAAACCGCCAATATCAATCCAGTTTTTCCAGTTCTCATACCCGTACTCGGTGTATAAAATGGGAGGCCATGTTATTGTAAGGGGATTCATACCATATTTATATTTCAAGATATGCGCCTGGTAGGCGCTATCCTTACCACCGCTGCCCGGAACAAGACAATCATAAGAGCCGTCTTTACGCCTGTATTTATCCAGTAAAGCGAACAACTCTTCTTCCCTTTTTTTCCAGTCAATAGTATCCTTCTGTTCGTTTGCCCGGCATGCATCACAAATGCCTTCATCATCAAAGGTCAACGTTTTCTTTTTTGTATTGATATTATGCTTGAACTCCACTTCCGAAACCGGACGCTGGTTGCTCATCACACATTTTTTACAAAATTTTACTTCACGGGGTAGCCCGTATTTTACTTCCAAATCCTGTTGCATATTCTGATTTCTTATTATTTTTTATTTTGATCAAACCATTGTTTATAAATTTCTACTCCATGCAGCCCACTTTTTTCAGGATGAAATTGTGTAGCAAATACATTAGCCCTCTGAACCGAAGAACAATAACTTGTTCCTCCGTAAGTCGTTTTAGCCAATACATAATCTTCCGAGTCAGGCTGAGCATAAAAAGAATGAACGAAGTACATGTAGTCACCAGGCTTACAAACACAAAGCGCTGTGTTTTGCCATTTTCCATCTGAAGGTTCAAATATCTGGTTCCACTGAATCTGCGGGACCTTAAATTCATGATTGATATCCGGAGGGAATTTTTTCACAATGCCCGGTATAATATTTAAACCCTTTGTACTGCCAAACTCCTCACTTTCGGTAAGCAGCAATTGTAATCCAAGACAAACTCCCATAAAGGGTTTACCGGAATTAATGTATTGGTGAATTGCTTTTACAAGACCAAAGGACTCAAGATTCTTCATTGAGTCATTAAAGGCCCCAACTCCGGGCAGTATTGCATAATCAGCCGCAAGTAATTCTTCAGGATTGCTTGAAATGATTGCATCGTAACCAAGGTATTCACAAGCTTGCTTTACGCTAAACAGATTACCCAGTTGGTAATCGATAATAACAACTTTGCTATTCATAATTACGGACGGGTATTAATATGATTTTGTATAAGATGTTGCTTAATCTGCCTGAGGCTTACAGGTTCAATTTTACCAAATTGCTTTCTTCCGCTATTAAGAAAGGAGATATTACCCTCAGTGCGGTTTTGCATATCAGATAGCTGTTGTGCAATAAAATCATAATGGATAACAGATGCCACAGCTACAGCGTCAGCATGACCATCTGATATAACCTCGCTGATATGTTCAGATTTGCCCGGACCGCCATGTGCAATTACTGGAATATTAACAGCCATTGCGATTTTTTTTGTCAGCTCAATATCATATCCGGTTCCGGTACCTTCCCTGTCAACTGAGGTAATTACGATTTCACCTGCTCCTAATTCCTCCACTTCTTTTGCCCATGCAAAAACTTCTCTTCCTGTTTCTTCACGTCCATTATCAACAAACGCAAAATATTTTCCATCTAGCTGCTTTATTGCTTCAATTGCCACGACAATTGTAGAAGAGCCGAATTTTAGAGATGCCTCTTTGATAAGTTGGGGTGATTTTATTGCTGCTGTATTAATACAAACCTTATCTGCACCTGCCCTTAACACTTCCCGTATATCCTGTATAGAACGGATACCACCACCAACAGTAAGCGGAATGAAATTTTTTTTGGCTGTGGATGAAATTATTTCGTGCAGGCTGTTTCTTTCATACAAACTAGCAACGACGTCCTGATAGAATAACTCGTCGGCTCCATTTTCATAATAGTACTTTGCAAAATCTTCAGGCTTACCCAAAACTCTAAGACCTTCAAGGTGTATGCCTTTTACAAGATTTGGGCCTTTAATATCCAACCGTGCTATTATACGATTAAACTTCATTAATTATTTTTTATTCAAATCATTATAGAAAATTCGGCCTGTACTTTTTTAATTTATCAATTGTATTTACGCCAATAATAGTTGCAGGGTTGCCGGAAACTATACAACTGTGATCAATGTCATTTAAAACCTCCGAACCTGGCGCGATGGTGACCATGTGGCCAACTTTACAATTCCCTAATATCATCCCCGAAGGAAATAAAGTAACATTATCCCCAATTACAGGGCCATCTTCACCATCCCCTTTATGTCCAATAGTACAATTTTGATAAATAATAAATCCACTTCCGATTTTAGATCTTGAGCCAATAACAGAACCCAGACCATGAACCGGAAGAAAACCAACATCGATTTTCGTAGAAAAATAAAACTCACAACTACATAAATTTCTAAGTAACCCGTGTATTAATAAAACACTTTCTCTTTCATTTTTTGAAAAGTATATTACTCCAAGCCTATATAAAAATATTGACAAATAGGGGCCATTTAGTTGAATATTATTAACCACTTCACTCTCCGAACAATTCTTATAATGGTAATTAACATCATTTGTGGTTTCCTTCAAAGCTATCTGCAATAATTCACCATCTGGCTGAATTTTATTAAAATACTTTTTTTGCAAATGATTAAAAAAATCAATCACTTTTTATTTTTTATAATTGTTTTTAAAATTTGCCAGTCTAGCTCTGTGTCAATATCTATTGAATAATCAGCAGACATCAGGTACATTTTAATTTTATTGAATTTATGAATCTGTTCCTGTCTCAATGATTCTGTATTGATGATATAAAGAGCTCCGTTATAGGAAAACACTTTCGGGCATTCCTGTCGTGTGATAAAATGCCCGGGCTTTGACTTAACAAGAAAACCGTTCTTGTCTAATTCAAATAAATTATAATACGGATTGGCTTCAGACTCTGTCACAGACACTACCATATCCACCTCTTTATTGAAGAGCTCGAGAGCTTCATCAAGATGTCTTTTTTCACGCAATGGCGAAGTTGGCTGAAGAAGAATAACGGCATCGAATTTTTTACCTGACTGTTCATAATACATCAATGCATGTAATATTACCTCATGCATGCCGGCACCATCCGTAGCGAGTTCTGTAGGTCGTTTAAAGGGTACTGTATAACCATACTGTTTTACGCAGTCAGCAATTTCATCACTGTCTGTAGTAATACAAATATTATCATCAGAAGTAAAAAGCCGTGCAAATTCGAGGGAATAAATTATTAGCGGTTTATCATTAAGTAGCTTAATATTTTTCCCCGGCAATCCTTTGCTTCCACCTCTTGCCGGAATTACAAAAAGGTAATTCATTAAAGATCCAAGTGTTTAATATCATCTTGTGCTTTCTCAAACGACTCAATACTTCCAATATCAAGCCAATAGCCAAGAATAGGGTAATTGATTACTCTACGATTATTCGCGATTAAAATATCCATGAAATCAGTCGCATTGATCTTTTCATTTCTTTTTAAATACCTCAATGCATCTTTGCGGATAATATACACACCTGCATTGGAAAAATAAGTATAAATAGGCTTTTCTATAAGCCCGGTTATCCTTCGTTCATCCATCTCTAATACACCATAAGGTACTTTTACTTCATAAGGCGAAGATGCCACAATCATGTCAGCGTATTCCTTTTCAAGAGCTAAAAGCATATCTTCAAAATCAATATTTGTCAACACATCTGCATTCATAACAAGTACATAATCGTGCTTTAAGTCTTCTATCAATGATAAAGCCCCTATAGTACCCAATGCTTTTGTTTCGATCACATAATCTATTTCAATATTTTTTGAAGTACCTTCTTTGAAATGGTTCACAATTTTTTCCTTAAGATACTTAACAGATATATGAAACTTCTTGACCCCGAACTGAATTAGCCTGTCAATGTTGTGCTCTAAAATAGGTTTTTTACCAACAATCAACATAGGCTTAGGAGTTTTGAGGGTTAATGGTCTTAACCGCTTTCCTTCACCCCCAGCCATAATTAAAACATCAATGGGTAACCATGATCTTTTCTCCGTAAGATCTATAATGTCTATTAATTCTTTTTGCCTGTTCAAAACAGGTAAGAGCAATATTTTCTTTTCACGTAACTGTTTTAATTCTTCGACTTTAAAGTTTTCCTCCGATAAAAATCTGAACCGGCGATTCATGATAGAGCTTACCGGATCAGAAAGGTCAACCTGTTTTAACAGGCCTCTCCGGATATCTCCATCAGTTACCGTACCTACGATCTCTTTATCCCTGATAACAAATAAGGTCATGGAACCAATATCCAATTCATTTAATTTATTCAGTGCATCTTTTACGGTAGCATCCATTTCAATAGTATGATCTTTCTGTATCATATTATAAATCGTAAAATGATTTTTTCAATGATCCCGGCAATTTTAGCCCGGTTAATATACGGATGATTTTTTTTGCTGCCGTTCCATCACCATAAGGGATTTCCTGCTTTTTGCATTTCTTGCTGAAATCAGGATTAATTGCTTTAAGGATCGATCTCTTGATCTCTTCCGTGTGATAGCCTGATTGAATGATACTGTTTACAAATATCCGGCCCGCCTGGCGCTCACCGATATTTACCGTGGGTATTCCCAATGCCGGCGCTTCTATTATCCCGCTTGAAGAATTCCCTACCACTGCAGAGCAATACTTCATTGCTGAAAGATAACGGAGCTGGCCCATGCTGGTAAACGTAACAACTCTATCAGGGTTGGACTTTGAAAAGTCAGTAACAAGACCGGAGATCAGCCGGTTATTCGCATCTGCATTGGGCATCGTAAATACCACTTTAAGGTCTTTTATTTTTTTCAATGCTGTGATCAGCGACCGGAATTGTAATGTACCTTCTTCCTGGCTGAGGGTGACCGGGTGAAATGTGACCAGCAAATAATGATCATTACTATTAAATCCCAGGTAAGAAGTGATTTGTTGCCTGCTCATTAATTTCATCTCCCTGATATTATCAATTCCTATAGCACCCACGTTAAAGACCCGTTCCGGACACTCACCCAGCTGAATGACTCTTTGCCTGTATTGTTCTGCAGAAGTAAAATGATAATAAGCTAACTTGGTAATAGCATGCCTGAGGCCATCGTCAGAGGCTGCTTCAGTAAGTTCACCTCCGTGTAAATGAGCAACCGGTACGCCGTTGAGATAGCATGCTGTTGCAAAAGCAAAAGCTTCAAACCGGTCACCTAATATCACAGCCAGTTCCGGTTTTAATTTTGCAAGTGCATCTGCAAAACCAATTATTCCCAGGCCGACAGATTTGGTAACAGCCACATCAGTATCAGAAGATAAAAGCATTTCAACTTTTTCCTCAATCCGGAATCCGTCTTTTTCTATTTGGTGATAGGTGCTGCCATATTGAGAGGAAAGGTGCATACCCGATACCAGTACCTGCAAACGGAACTGTTTAATCATTTTGATTTGACGCATGAGCGGATAAAGCAGTCCGTATTCTGCCCTGCTGCCGGTAAAAACGCATATCTTTCCTTTCATATCAGATTTCAATCATTTCGTCTTCCAGGTAATCTCTTTTTGCTTTTGTTCCGATCACTTCATCCCATTTCATTGGACTGATACCTCCTGCCGGCCGCTTTACAGCAATGTTTATTTCGGTAAACAGTTCACCGGCTTTTATTGGCACTGCTGCCACAATACTTTTTCTTGCAATAGTGATATTTTTCATTTCTGAAGGAGAAGGTTCTTTAATTCCGGATCCGGCCATGGCTTTTTCAATATTCCGGATCGCAAGAACCATTGATTTCAATTCACCGGGTTCCAATGAAGCTCTATGATCGGGGCCCTTCATCTTCTTATCTAATGTAAAATGCTTTTCAATCACAGTAGCACCTAAAGCTACAGCTGCTATAGGAACTTCTATTCCCAGGGTATGATCTGAATAGCCCACGGGTGTATGAAACTCGTCACGCAATGCTATCATCGCTTTCAGATTTACATCTTCCATAGGTGTAGGGTATTCCGTGTTGCAATGAAGTATTGTAATCATGCCGGGAGAAACGTCTTCTTTTTGTAATACATGCATTGCCTCCCCGATCTCATCCATTGTTGCCATTCCTGTTGATAAAATGATCTCTTTAAAGCTTTTTGCCATTTTCCTCAAGTAAGGAAGGTTGGTCAATTCTCCTGAAGGAATTTTCCCGGTTGTCATTCCTAATCCGGTTAAGAAATCGATACTGTCTGTATCAAAAGGAGTAGAAAGGAAACCTATATGTCTTTGCCCGCAATATTTTTTTAGCAGCACATGATCATTTTCTGACAATTCAAGAGCTTTCAGCATTTCAAATTGAGTATCTGAATTTCCGCCAAGATTCTTCTTCTGATAATCAGCTTTGCGTGCCTGCTTAGTTACTAATTTTCCAGACCTGAAAGTCTGAAATTTTACAATATCTGCACCTGCATCCACAGCTACATCAATCAGCTTTTTGGCTAAATCAATATTCCCATTATGATTTACACCCGCTTCCGCAATAATTTTTACATGACCTGGCAACATTTTCAACTTTATTTTATTTTCACTACCGGGTTACCTGCGTATATACCGGGCTCTGTGATATTTCTGTTTACCACTGATCCGGATCCGACAATAACATCATTCAAAATTGACACGCTTTCATTCACCACTGCATTACTTCCAATAAAACAACCCGAACCTATCCGGCATCCTCCGTTAATACATGCCATGGTGGAAATATGAGAATCACTATCAACTGTTGAATCGTGTTCTACAATCGCACCCGTATTGATAATTACATTTGTCCCGATTTTTGCCCCAGCGTTAATTACAGATTTGTGCATTACAATAGTTCCCCGGCCTATTTCCGAATGCTTAGAAACTATAGCAAACGGAGATATCACTATTGCCATCATGCCACCGTACTGGATCACCTTTCCCATAAGATCTTTTCTCAAACCTGCACTCCGGATCTGTCCTGCAGTAATAAGAAACAATACGGAAGGAGAAATCAATTTTGATATTTCTTCATCTGATGCAATGACTGCGTAGTTGAAAACTTTTTGACCCACTTTTTCTTTAACATCAACAATACCTGAGATATGATATTTCCCGGTTGCTTCAATAACATCAATACATGCTTTGCAATGACCACCTCCTCCTATTAATATAATCTCTTTTTCGGGCATCACTTGTTATTATGTATCGTGCTGCTTGGAATGTTTACCACACGTTGTTCCAGGTATTCACTGTTGTGTAAATTACCCCTGGTACAGTTTTCATACATAGGCAGTTTATTCATCAATCGCCATATTGGCCTAGTCATTATTTTATGAGCATTGGAAACTTTTAAAAACTCCTCTTTCTCATCCGGGTCATCAAAAATGATTGTATTGAGCCAGTAATTGGCTTTCGTATTCGCAGTTTCCGTTTTAAAAGTGATCCCGTGTACATTTTTAAAAAACTCTTCATAAATCTTACTGACTTTCCTCTTACTTTTTAAAAAAGTATCTAACTGTTCCAGTTGAGCACAAGCTAAAGCAGCATTTAAATTGGGCATCCTGTAATTATACCCGATTGCATCATGAACAAATTCCCAGGCATGTGGGATTTTTGCAGTTGTGGAAAGATGCTTTGCCTTGTCTGCAATCTCTTCATTATTTGTCAGTATAGCACCACCGCCGCCGCAAGTAATTGTTTTATTCCCGTTGAAACTAAGTGTCCCCATTAGTCCAAATGTACCTGTGCTTTTGTCTTTAAAGCTGCTTCCCAGTGATTCAGCTGCGTCCTCCACAAGCGCCAGGTTATATTCTTTACATACATTTTCAATCAAATCTATTCGTACCGGGAAACCAAAAGTATGCATTGGTACGCATGCTTTTATCGTTCTCCTAGATCTTTTATTAATACAATTACCTTTTTCATCTACAGTACAATTCCTATCCAGGAATTCTTTCAATGAATCCGGTGACATTCCCAGTGTTTCCCTGTCCACATCTACAAACACCGGTAGCGCCCCAGCATGTGAAATAGCATTTGCTGTGGCAATAAATGTCAGTGGTTGAGTGATGACCTCATCCCCGTTTTTAACACCGACCAGTTGCAAGGCAAGTTGCAGGGCAGTGGTGCCATTCACCATGGCTATAGCCCGCTTTGCTCCTGTGTATGCAGCTAAATCTCTTTCTATCCTGTTCACAAATTCGCCCACGGAGGAGACAAAAGTCGAATCTATGGTTTCATTTAAATATTTTTTTTCATTTCCGTTAAATACCGGTGCATGCAAGGGGATAAATGCTTCGGACTCATTATATATCTCACGTATCTTTTTTAAAATCGGATCAAAATTCATCTTACTGTTTTTTAATTGACATTCCTGTATTTTGGATCGTCCGGGTTAATCAGGAATCCTTCTTTTACCACTTTTATTACTTCACTTATTCCATCAGGAACTTTCAGTCTGATTGAAAATCCTAATCGATCTTTAATCTTTTGAAATGATACCCGGTAATCTCTAGGGTCTTCATTCTTCTGAATATATTTTACTCTTGTGCCCGGAATTTGCCTGGCTATCTCCTCTACGATCATTTTCTTTTGATAATTTTCAGAAGTATCACCTACATTAAAAACCTCAAAAGCAACTTTTTCCGAAGGCGCTTCAATCACTGCAATGACAGACCGGGCCAGATCCACGACATGACAATAAGGCCTCCAGAATTGCTCTCCGAAAATGACCAATTCCCGCCCTAATGCAAGTTCTTTTGAAAATTCATTTACAGTTAAATCAAACCGTGGTCTCAATGACAATCCGTACACAGTAGAGAAACGCAAGCAGGTGGGAGCACATATATTTTCTTTAGGTTGCCCTAATAAAAATAACTCAGTAGCCACTTTTGTTTCTGCATACAAAGAAACTGGGGCCAGGGTAGAATCTTCATCTACAAATGAATTTGGATCTGCCATCTTTCCATAATTACTGCACGTAGATGCAAACACAAACTTTTTTACCCCGTTTTTATTGGCAGCGGTATAAAGTTTTTTACTTCCTTCAAGGTTTACTGATTTTGTTAATGCCGGATCCCTGGCACAAGCAGGGTCTCCGACAATAGAAGCCAGGTGTGCCACTGCATCCACACCGGAACATGCCACAAAAACATCATTTTCATTCCGGACATCCCCTTTTATAAATTCAAATCTTTCATGGTTTAACAGATCCATTAAGGGCTCCCCTCCAAACATAAGGCTGTCCATAACTCTTACATAATATCCCCGCTCAATCAGTAGCCTGGTTAAGACCGAGCCAATATAACCGGCGCCACCTGTAACTAAGATTTTCATTATTTAAATTTTAAAAATGCTTGTAAATATAAAAATAGGTTTCAGGATACCTCATGCGTTAACATGAAAGTAGTTGTTACAACATTAAAACTTCTTTGTATTTTCTGGCCAATACTTCACACAGGTCTTTCTGAAATTATTGGATAAGTTCTCCCGGGTCGCTTTCATTTCCTCCTCCCATGTTCGTGTCTCACAAACCTTCATTCTTATTCATTTTAAATATTTTTCTGAAATAGTTCTGAATATTCAATACTAAAGCCTCATAAATTTTTTTAAACTGCTTCCCGGGTTCTTATTATAAAGCTTTCACCATCTCCTGCAAACCATAAAGCCGTACATTCGCCATCCAGGCTTCTTTTCTGTAGCCGGAAAGAGAAGTGCGGATGATATATATCAAATGCATTTTGAAATAAATTAAACTTATTGCGATTTTATAAATACCCAATTTATTATGTCTTTTTTGTTAGCCATACAGCTAATTGCATCCCGGTGTTAGTTAGTTTCATATATTTTTTAAGTAAAGAATGCATTATTTTCGGAAAATGATCAATTCTGCAGACATAATATTCATGAAATAATATTTTAAATCCAACCCGTTTAGATAATTCCTGAAATGACATCAGATCAAACTCATACAAATGGAATGGCCTGTGCATAGGGCTTAAATTGGTTACATAATTAGTTCCCTTTAGTCGAAAATATAAGTTTATCAATTTGGAAATAGAATACCTGGACGATGGTATTTCCATTTGAATAATCCCACCGGGTTTCAACCAACGAAATGCTTTTTCAAGTGAAGCTGCAGGATGGTACAGATGTTCAAAGACAGCTCCAAATGAAATAAAATCAAAAAAATTATCATCATATTCAACTTCTTCAATCGTACCAAGTTTTAACTTCTTCTCATTTATATGCATCCCTGAGATTGCTCGTTCATAGAAAGGTTTAGAGGGTTCAAATCCATATGTATCAAAGCCGGCATTTTCCAATGCAATCATACATTTTCCAATACCAGCACCAACATCAAGAGCTTTCATTCCCGGAGTAAAGTTCTTCAATTTCTTCAAACGGAAAATTTCACCGGAAAAATATTGAGTATCAATTTTAAAATATTCCTCTCTCCAATAGCTTTCAGGTGGAATTCCATAATGATCCTGTAAACTTAATGGGATAGGCTGGGGATTTGAGTAAATCAGACCGCAATTCGAACATTTAAAGACGCTAACCGAAATGCCTGCTTTTTTCTTTGGGTGGAATCCCTGTGATTTATTTAATCGTTGCCCTAATAGTTTGTGTCTATCAGTCTTATCACCACACATCTCACAAACAAAAATTTCTTTAAAATAATAACCTTTCATAACATTTTTATTTAATCAAATCTTCACTTTATTTCTCTCTGCCCATGTTCGTGTCTCACAAACCTTCATTCTTATTCATTTTAAATATTTTTCTGAAATAGTTCTTATTATTCAATACTAAAGCCTCATAAATTTTTTTAAACTGCTTCCCGGGTTCTTATTATAAAGCTTTCACCATCTCGTGCAAACCATACAGCGGTACATTCACCATCCATGTTTCTTTTCTGTAGCCGGAAAGAGAGGTGCGGATGCTGATTTCAGGATGAAATTTTTCATGAAAGATTTTCAGTGATTTGGAGTGCAGGTTTTCCGCTGCTTTTACCTCAACCGGGTAAAAATGATTTTCTTTTTCCAGCACAAAATCAACTTCGCTGGCGGCCCGTTCCTGCGACCAATAAAACGGATGAATGCCACATTCGGCAATTAGTTGTTGCAATACGAATTGCTCCGTCAGGGCGCCTTTGAATTCGCTGAACAGGGCATCTCCCTCCAGCAAAATCTTTTCACTCAGCCCGGCCATGGCACCCAATAACCCGATATCAGCCATGTATAATTTAAACGCTTTCTGATCGGCATACGCCTTTAACGGGAATGCCGCTTTGGTTATCCGGTTTATTTTGTACACTAAACCGTAATCTTCCAGCCAGGATAAAGCCAGTTCATATTCCCTTGCCCTGGCCCCTTCCCTGACTAACCCATAAATAAATTTTTTGTTCTCCTTTGATAATTGAGATGGAATGCTGTTCCATAACATACGGAGGCGGGGAATGATTTCAGCGGGAGCATGTTTTGAAAAATCCTGTTCATAAGCTGCCAGGATATTTTTTTGCACTGTTTTTACTTCATCAAAATTTTTTTCTCTGCTATACCGGGCCACCACTTCGGGCATCCCTCCTGTAAAATAATATTGCTTTAATAAATTCACGAATTGGGAGTGAAACGTTTGAATAAGATTCCAGTCTTTAGTGGTCAGCAAGGTTACCAGTTTCTCTTCTCCCACCGCTAATAAAAATTCAGAAAAATTCAACGGATACAATTCCAGGAAATCTACCTTTCCTACCGGAAATGATTGTCCGCTCAATGCTACGCCTAATAAAGAACCGGCTCCCACTAAATAATATTCGGGCGCCTGCTCCTGAAAATACTTTAATGCCGTTAATCCGCCTTTCGCTTCCTGGATTTCATCAAATATGATTAAGGTATTTTCCGGTTCCGGCTGCACACCTGTTTGAATACTTAATGCTAAAAGTATCTGGCGCAGGTCAAAATCTTTTTCAAACAAACCCTGTAAACTTTTATCCCTTTCAAAATTTACATAGAGTGCTTTTTTAAAATACAGCTTCCCAAATTCCTGCATTACCCAGGTTTTGCCCACCTGCCTGGCCCCTCTGATCAACAAGGGTTTCCTGCTCTTATTATTCTTCCAATCAATGAGTCTCTTTAATATTTGCCGCTCCATTTCACAAAATTACACATTTTTCAAACGAATTTTGTGTAAGTTATCACATTTTACAAACGAATTTTGTGATAATAACCACATTTTATAAACGAGTTTTCATAAATAAAGCCTTTACAGCCTTTTCTCCCTTATCTCATGTGCCAACTGGATAGACCTCCTGGTTTCCCCGATCGGAAAGCCGTTTCCTTTCAATATCTCTTCATAAGATTTTGTATGTAATTCCGTAAACCCTTCACTGAATTCAAATTTTTCGCCGTCAATGGTCATGGAGCGGAAGGTTCTTTTTCCTGCCTGCCTTATTTCTTCAGGCAATGAATTTGCATCAATGCTCAGCAGCCAGTTCACATCAGCCTTCTCCAGTTCCAGCCGGCCGGAAGCAGTGTCCCGGCTGTGTTGGTCCACCCGGTTCGACCGCACATCCCCGAAGATCCACAACAGCATGTCAAAAAAATGAATCCCGATATTGGTGGCAATACCCCCGCTTTTCTGGATATCGCCTTTCCAGCTTACATAATACCAATGCCCCCTGGATGTAATATATTTAAGGTCAATATTAAATTTTTTTCCTGCCGGTGCTTTCTTAATTTTTTCTTTCAGAGCAATGATAGCCGGATGAAGGCGCAACTGAAGTATGGTAAATATTTTTCTGCCGGTCTCTTTTTCTATTTCCGCCAGTCCATCCACATTCCAGGGATTCAGTACCATCGGCTTTTCGCAGATCACATCGGCGCCGATTCGTAAGCCAAAACGTATGTGTGCATCATGCAGGTAATTGGGCGAACACACGGTGACATAATCAATGCGGGTGCCTTTCCGTTTCAGTTTTTCCAGGTGGCGGTCGAAGCGTTCAAACTCCGTAAAAAAATCAGCTTCCGGAAAATAACTGTCGAGTATTCCCACCGAATCATTCTTATCCAAAGCGGCGATCAGGTTATTGCCTGTATCTTTAATGGCTTTCAGGTGCCGCGGAGCGATATAACCACCCACGCCGATCAGTGCAAAATTTTTCATTATTTATTTTTCAATTTATTCTTTTATAGCCCCGAACTTCATCAGGAAATTCAGATCCTTGCCTTGAAAATTTCAATTATCATTATTTTGGAAACCGCACTTGATGATTACCCATTTCTGGCTACGTATTCTCTGTGCGCAGCGACAATAGTCTTCTTCACTTTATCCCAGGAAACTGCTTTTAAAAGCCTGGGCATTTCATCGGTTTCGGCATCTTCAAAATAAACAAGGCTTTTCAGCACCAGGAAAGCTGATCCATCCGGATATTTTTCCGTGAAAAAAGATATCATCTCATGCAACGTAAACGATTCTAAAAGGAAATAAAGATCCACGAAATCCTTTTTAGCGCCTCTGCCGGTAATGGCGCTCAGCTTCATCGCAGCAATATCCTTTGGAGTAGCCAGCCGGATCCCGTCTTTTTTCAGCGGCTTATCAAGCCAATGATATCTGTAATTGACAAAATCAGTTTTTACTCCATCCAATAAAACGCTTTTTATGTTTTTCAGCTTATTGATCCATTTTATGGTACCGACCCGTTCCATGGTATCAGTCAATTCGCTTTCTTCCAATAATCTATTTCCAAATAAATCAATATCTACGGAACTCCGTTGACCGATCTGCAAAGCCAAAGCAGTTCAGCCAACCAGCCTTAATTCGGCAAAAAGGGGATCTTTCATTAATTTCCTGATGAGCTCCAGTGTGTGCTCGTCAAGGGTTTCGTAGTATAACACCTGAAAGAATTTAATGGCGTTTCTGTCAGAGTAGCAATAAATACCAGGGATTTCGGATCCAGAGAGCGTAAATTTTTACATATCCTGCCTATTTGATCTATTCCATATCTATTAAGTATAATTTCCCAATCGTTGATTAATCCATACTCCATTACTCTCTGAACGATCAGAGCTTTATTCTTATTCCAATCCAGGCTTTCAATATCAACATCCCAAAAAAGATGCGGCGAAAAATCTGATATGCTAACTTCCTCACTCATTTAAAATATTTTAAACCCACCTTCTTCAACCTTCCACCACCTTCAACTACCTTCAACTACTTTCCTCCATCTTCCTCTACATTCAACAACCTTCAACTACCTTCCTCCACCTTCCACCACCTTCAACTACTTTCCTCCACCTTCCACCACTTTCAACTATCTTCCACCTCCCTCAACCTCCACCTCAACTCCCCTCCTCCTCCACCAATCTCCTCAAATACTCACCATACCCGCTCTTATTGAATTCATCTGCCAGCCTCAGCAACTGTTCCTTATTGATAAAACCATTACGGTAAGCGATCTCTTCAATACAACCTATCTTGGTGCCTTGTCTTTTTTCGATCACACGGACAAACTCTCCCGCATCATTCAAAGATTCAAATGTTCCGGTATCCAGCCAGGCAGTACCTCTGTCGAGCACAGCCACTTTCAGTTTCCCTTTTTCCAAATAAGCTTTATTGACATCAGTGATCTCGTATTCTCCCCGTGCAGACGGTTTTAAACCTTTGGCGATCTTCACCACTTCATTGTCATAAAAATATAAACCGGGCACTGCATAATTTGACTTCGGGCTTTTGGGTTTCTCTTCTATCGAAACGGCTTTCATGTTCTTGTCAAATTCCACAACACCATATCTTTCGGGATCAGAGACTTTATAGGCAAATACATATCCGCCATCAATATCCGTCAAGGCACGTAACTGGCGCCCCATGCCGACACCATAAAAAATATTATCGCCAAGCACCAATGCCGCTTTCTCTTTTCCGATAAATTTCTCGCCGATCACAAATGCCTGTGCCAGTCCATTGGGAATTTCCTGCACCGCATATTCAAAATGACACCCCAGCGAGCTTCCGTCATTCAACAATCTCTTGAACTGTGCACTGTCTTCCGGAGTAGTGATGATCAGTATTTCACGGATACCTGCTATCATCAGCGTGGAAAGCGGATAATAGATCATCGGCTTGTCATATACCGGCATCAGTTGTTTGGAAACTGCTTTGGTGAGTGGATACAATCGGGTACCCGAGCCGCCTGCGAGAATGATTCCTTTCATGAAAGAAGGTTGAAGGTTGGGGAATATGGTTTAATGTTGTTGAATATTGGGGAATATGGTTGAATATGGTTTAATGTTGTTGAAGGTTGGGGAATATGGTTTAATGTTGTTGAAGGTCGTTTAATGTTGTTGAAAATGGTTTAACGCTTGCAGTATTCTTCTACTGAGGTTACAGGAAATAAAACGGTAAAAAACCGAATTTACTTCGCTGTTTTCCTGAGTTGACTTGCTTTTAAATTTGATAGTTTTATGGATAGAGTTTGAATCAAAGTACGCATACGGGAAACAATATCATGAGATAAATAGCCCAGATCTTCAGCTATGATCAATTGATTCAGCACTTCCATTAGACTGCTATAGGCTATTGTTGTAAAATGTGCTTTATCTTTTGGACTTATCCTTGTAGTTCCTTCTGCTATATTTGAAGCTACGGATACCGCTGCTCTTCTCAACTGGCTCACTAAAAGAAATTTCTCATCATTCGGAAAAGAAGAAGTGTGTTGATAAATTTCCTTTGAAAGATTTCTGGCCAATTGCCAAACCTCGAGTTTTTCAAAAGAGAACATGTATTCTGCCATAAGAAAAAGTTTAAACAATTTTCCACCATCTTCCACCACTCTTCCACCACCTTCCACCACCTTCCACCATCTTCCACTACCTTCCACCCCCTCCATACTGCTCTTCATAATACTTTAAATACTCACCGTTTGTCACACGCTTCAGCCATTCCGTATTCTCCAGATACCAGTCTATTGTTTCGCTGAGTCCCTGTTCGAAAGTCACCGAAGGTTTCCAGCCCAGCTCCCTGTTTATTTTAGAAGCATCAATTGCATAACGCCTGTCATGCCCGGGCCTGTCTTTTACATAAGTGATCAGTTGCTCACTACTGCCTGGAGTCCTTTTCAGTTTTTTATCCATCAGCCTGCAAAGCAATTTTATCAGGTCAATATTCTTCCATTCATTGAACCCGCCGATATTGTACGTCTCTCCGGCTTTCCCTTCATGAAAGATCAGGTCAATGGCTCTTGCGTGGTCCTTTACATAAAGCCAGTCTCTTGTATATAATCCGTCTCCATACACAGGCAATGGCTTTTCATTCACGATATTATTGATGAAAAGAGGGATCAGTTTTTCGGGGAATTGATTGGGTCCGTAGTTATTGGAACAATTGCTGACGATCACCGGCAAGTTAAAAGTTTCTCCATACGCTCTTACAAAATGATCGGAAGAAGCCTTGGAAGCAGAGTAGGGCGAATTGGGAGCATAAGCAGTGGTTTCGGTAAAAAATCCTTTTTCGCCAAGTGAGCCATACACTTCGTCCGTGGAAATATGATAGAATAATTTGTCTTTAAAACTCCCTGCCCATGCATCTTTGGTTGCATTCAACAAATTGACGGTACCGATCACATTGGTGTAAACGAAATCCATCGGTGATAAAATGGAACGGTCTACATGACTTTCCGCAGCAAGATGAATGACTGCATCCGGATGATACCGTTCAAATATGTTTTTCAGTTCTTTTATATCCAGGATATTTACCTTCACGAATACATAATAGGGAGCCTGCTCAATATCCCTGAGGTTCTCAAGATTACCGGCATAAGTGAGTGCATCCAGGTTGATGATCCTGTAACCGGGATATTTATTTACAAACAACCTTACTACATGAGATCCTATAAACCCGGCGCCGCCGGTTATTATAATGGTCTTTGACATGAGTGGGATAATTAACTATACTCTACACACCAATCGCTTTTCTGGACCGGTACCATTCAAAAGTCTTTTTCAATCCTTCCTCAACGGATACAGAAGGTGAATAACCCAGTAATTGTTCTGCTTTTGAAATATCGGCAAGGCTGTTTTTTACATCTCCGGTACGTTCGGGTCCGAAAGAAGGTTTTACGGTACTGGAAGCAAATCCGGCCAATAGTTCAAACAACTCCAGGATAGAAGTTCTTTTGCCGCAGGCAATATTATAAACCTGGTTCACTGCATTTTTATTATTAGTAAACAAGGCAAGCAGGTTTGCCTGCACCGCATTTTCTACAAAAGTGAAATCCCGGCTGTGGCTTCCATCGCCATTGATCAACGGTGATTTATTTTCTAATAAATACATTATGAAAATAGGAATCACGGCGGCATAAGGCCCCTGAGGATTTTGTTTGGGGCCGAAAATGTTGAAATACCGCAATCCGATCGTTTCAAGACCATAAAGATCTCCATACACTTTTGCATATAGCTCATTCACATATTTTGTGATGGCATAAGGCGAAAGAGGTTTGCCGATGATATCTTCTTTCTTGGGCAACCCAGGATGATCGCCGTAAGTGGACGAGCTGGCAGCGAAAACGACCCGTTTTATTCCTTTCTCTTTTGCCGCGGTGAAAATATTGAGTGTGCCGGTAATATTAACATCATTGGAAGTAAGAGGATCCCTGATAGAGCGGGGTACTGATCCTAAAGCTGCCTGGTGAGAAACCAGATCAATGCCATCACAGGCATCCAGGCAGGTTGGGTAATCCCGGATATCGCCTTTAATAAACTGAAACTTAGAATTATTTTTGAATGATTCGATATTTTCCAATGAGCCGGTTGACAGGTTATCCAAAACCCTGACTGTTGAAACTCTTTTGTCCTCTAAAAGTGTTTCAACAAGATTGGAGCCTATAAAACCTGCCCCCCCCGTAACAAGAATGTTCATACAATTTTGATTTAATCTTCATCCGAAGAGCGCCTGAACCTCTTTGTAAAATTGATCTTGCTAAAAAATCTGCTCAGTGTCCCTTCTTTTGGAATTTCCTCATCATAATAGCTCTTATAATTGTAACCGTAGCCATATCCATACCGGCCGTAGCCATAGTAACCATATCCCGGCTTCAGCTTAACATCGTTGATGATAATGGAAATTTTGGGTAATTTATTTTCGCTATGAAAATCATCAATAAGAGCAATTTGTTTTTTGAAAGTATGGCGCTGGCGAACGAGATATAATGTACAATCTGCAAACTTGCCCAAAGTCATTGCGTCGCTAACCATACCTACGGGAGCGGTATCAACAATGACAACATCAAATTTCTTTTTCAGGTATTCAAACATCTGTGCCACTTCCGGTTCAAGAAGAAGTTCAGCGGGATTGGGTGGTACAGGACCGCAACCGATCACAAATAAATTTTCGCTGCCGGGAACTGGAATAATCAAATCATCAAGATTTGCCTTTTGCACCAGATAATTTGTAATGCCTTGTTTCCTGGGTATTTTGAGGCCTGAAAGGATTTTGGGTTTCCTGATATCAAATTCCAGTATAATTGTTTTCTTCCCAGCCAGGGCCATCACCGCCCCTAAGTTTGTGCTGGCAAAAGATTTACCCTCACCGCTAAAAGAAGAGGTCACCAAAATCACAGGCTTTTCATTCTTACCCAATATAAATTGCAGATTAGAACGTATAATCCTGAACTGCTCCGCCACCATGCTTCTTGTTATCTTATTCACTACAAGTGAACTGCCCGAAAATGAGTGGCCGATTTCTCCCAGTATGGGGGTTGATGTGATCTTTTCAATGTCATAGCGTGTCGTGATTTTATCATTTAAAATTTCACTCACGAATATAAATAACAGGGGTATTGCCAGACCGATCAGGATAGCAAACAACTGAACTGTTTTACGGTTGGGTTTAATCGGTTGGGTGACGATCATTGCTTTGTCTAATACCTGGCTGTTCGAAACATTGGATGCTTTTGAAATGGATGTTTCTTCCCGTTTTGTTTGCAATACTTTATAAAGATCTTCTTTGCTTTCTACTTGTCTTAAAATCTCAAGATATTCCTGTGATTTCAACGGCAAAGCTCTCAATTCAGTGCCCGCAGTTTGTTTCTTTTGCCGCAGATCCCCGATTGATGTATTGATAGTGGCCTTGATATTCTTCAAACTTTCCAAAATACCGGCACGAAGTTTTTCGATCAACTCTGTTAACTCTTTTACAGAAGGATTCTGTGGCGGAATATTGGAATTCAATAAATTTTGCCTGTCGATCTGTGCTTTATTATATGCTTCAATATATCCATTCAAAACAGGATCGCTTAGTCCAAGTGATGATGGAACGGGATTATTGACAGACAAAGATGAAGGAGTGATAATTTTATTATATTCATTTTTTTTATCCCTTAAATAAGCATCCACATAATTAGCTACTGATATTTGAAATTCCTGGACGCTGAGATCCTTATCCGTTTCTCCAAATTTTGCAAAATAATCAGATGCCTGTGCCTGCAGGTCTATTACATCATGATCCATCTGGTATTTCAGTTTGATTCTCTTGATGCTGTCAAGATCATGCCCCAATGAGTCCAGCCTGTCATTGATAAACTGAAGTGTCTGTTCATCCGTCAGGTTTTTGTCTTCAATATTTTTGATTTTATATTCTTCCATCAGCCGGTTAATGATATCAGCACACAAAATCGGGTTGGGGCCCTGGAACATTATGCTGATAATCCCCGTTCCCTGCGTCTTGGGAGCAACCATAAGATTACCTGCTAAGGAGGCTGCTACGGATACAGCAGGCTGCCAGGTGACACTGTACTGATAGCTAACTGAACCGGATAAATTCTTTTCCAGGCTGAAGATGCCATTCCTGTTCTGAAATTGCTCTCCAAAAGTAAAAGTGCTGTCTCCGTCACCAATATGAAACTGATGATCATTGATAAATTTTACATCAATAGAAAAAGAACGACCCGAGTCGGCAAGTCTGATGATCCGGAGAGTAAAGGGACTCAGCTTATAAATATTTTCACTCCTGATCTTCCCGACAGCAAAATAACTTACCTCGAGGTTTAAATTTTTTACAACCCGTTCCATCAGCGGTTTGGATTTCAACACCTCCATTTCATTCTGAATATTCACACTCCTGTTATCGCCAATCAAATTATCAAACTGATCATTTGCTCTCCCGCTTCTTTGCTGATCGCTATTGATCAGCAAAGTGCCGGTGGAACTGTACACTCTTGTGGCATATCTCAGATAACCATAAGCGGCTATCAGCATTACCGCTATTGCTAAAATAAAAAAGGGCAGGAACCGTACATACTTAAAGAAAAGGTCCCTGACACTAAGGTTACCAAGTTCGCTTCTGTTAAAGTTTGATTGATCCTCCACTTAATAAAATTGATTGAATTAAAATCTTTAAACGAAAGTCCTATCTGAAAACATTATAGATAAATGCTGTCGCAGTAATAATGCTTAATGCAAGACTGATCCGCTGTGCCACTACTGACTGATCCACCATTCTTGCCTTTTGTTTTGTCGGGTAAACAATCACGTAATCATTCTGCATCAGGTTATAATAAGGAGAATTGAACACGTCTTTTGATGAAAGGTCAATTGTTCCGATCTCTCTTTTGTTATTTATCTCTCTGACCACTTTAACGTCATTCTTTTTTCCATAATCAGTAATGCCGCCCGCCAATCCTATTGCTTCAAGTATCGTCAACCTCTCCCCGGTAACATTGACTATTCCTTCATGGCCCACCTGGCCCAATACGGTAACCTTATAGCTCAAAAATCTTATGATAACAGAAGGATTGATCAACACGGTGTCTTTCTCGTTAATCTTTTTCCTGATGAGATCTGCCAATTCCAATTTTGTCAGCCCTTCTACATGCAAAGTGCCAATTCTCGGATATTCGATATTCCCGTTTGCATCTACCAAAAAACCGCTATTCCCCCCTGTGGAAGAGCCTCCATTCCCCTGACCTGCAGAGCCTGTTGTACCGGTAGCTACAGGAGGAAGATTATAATAAGCATCCGATACCTGGGGTTGTGTACTGGCGCTATATACCTGAATAGAGAGAAGATCGTTTTTCTGGATATGCAGTTCCGGAAAAGTCGCATTAATCATAATGCTTGTGTCCGCTGCATTTTCAAGATAATTAGGTAACTTTTGCTGCGTAGCACAGGAGGCAAAGAAAACTACCGGAAAGATAAATAAAACAGATAGCCTGATTAATTTCATGAAGCGTCTTTATTTAATTACGAAGCAGTAACAGGTAAAAATAAGATTTAGTTTTATCTTGTCTGCACCGAAGATAATTTAGTTCTTTCAATATAAGCCACCAAAACATACCCGAGACTCTCAATGGCCACTTTAACCATCTTGCGGTTTACATCCAACACACTTCCTTCCTGATCCATCAGGGGACCGCTTATTACGATCACTCTTTGATTTTTCCTGAATTCCATTGGATGAACTTCCACATTCTCATGCTCATCTAAAAAACGTTTAATTGCATTTATTTCCTTTTCCCGGATTAATGCAGGTTTTCCATCCCAATATACAAAGTTGATAACCCCGTTTGTCATTCGCACTCTTGTTCTGTCTGAATCAATCACCTTTACAAAAACATAAGATTTAAATAAAGGCTCTTCTACAATTTTTACCCTGTCACTCCATTTTCTGCGTACTTTATTCAGGGGGCAATAGCTTTCAACGCCTTTTTCCTTAAGCAAAATATCTACTCTTTTCTCCCAGCGGGGCTTGGTATATATCGCTAACCATTTCTGAGCCAAGACAAGAACTTTTTTTGATGGCTTCGCCATCTCAGTCACATAAGTAGTTTTCCATATGACCGGTATTATATTATATAAATTTCAACAATAAGCTTGGGGAAGCCTAAGTTATGAGTGCAAATATAAGTTGAAGAATGTGAGTGGCAAGTGTCTAAAATATGCAGATTTTGAGGGAATTGTCCCCACAGGTTAATAACTAACTTATAGCCCTGACCGTCTCATTTTCTAACTTGTAAACTTTGCCTGTTTCAGGACATGCAGCCATTCCTTTACTATCAAATTTTAAATTTAGTCCCGCTTCGCTTACCCATCCTTTTTGACGGGCAGGGTTGCCCATCATCAATGCATAAGAAGGAACATTTTTTGTAACAACGGCCCCGGCTCCGATCAGCGAATAGGCGCCTATCTCTACCCCGCAAATGATAGTGGCATTAGCGCCGATGGTAGCACCTTTCCCGATAAGCGTCTTTTTAAATTCTGCTTTTCTTTCAATAAAGCTTCTCGGGTTGATTACATTGGTAAACACCATAGAAGGGCCAAGGAAAGCACCATCCTCAATAACTACACCGTTATAAACAGAAACATTATTCTGGATCTTCACTCCATTACCAATAATAGTGTTGTTATCAATGAAAACATTTTGCCCGATATTACAATTCCGTCCTATTTTGCATGAAGGCATTAAATGGCAGAAATGCCAGATCTTAGTTCCGGTACCAATCTGTGCTCCGGCATCCACAACAGAACTGGCATGAACAAAAAATGATTTTTCTTCCATACCGCCAAAATAATTCTTTTACTGCTTCTCCCGCCAATTTCATACATTTAATTACTAAATACCTCTGCTTGAAAGAACGTTTTTATTCCCTTGATGTTTTTCGTGGTGCAACAGTTTGCCTGATGATACTGGTAAACAATCCCGGGTCATGGGCTCATATTTATCCACCATTAGAACATGCTCCATGGCACGGGCTCACACCAACAGACCTCGTGTTTCCTTTCTTCCTTTTTGCTGTCGGTAATGCTTTATCTTTTGTTATGCCCCGCCTGCAGTCAGGTGGTGATGGCTCTTTCTGGAAAAAAGTCATAAAAAGATCTTTGCTCATCTTCTTTATCGGGCTATTCCTGACCTGGTTCCCCTTCTTTTCATGGAAAGGGGATCAAATGGTTTTCCGCCATTGGGTGGATCCTGAAAACCCACAAAATGGTGTTCGTATTCTCGGCGTGCTGGCAAGAATTGCCATTGCCTATTTTTTTGCGTCTATCATCATTTATTATCTGAAGCCCAGGGGAGCATTTCTTGTTGGCCTCATCCTGCTCTTATTATACTGGGCCCTTTGCTATTTATTGGGTGATCCTGCTGATCCATATAGCATGACCGGCTGGTTTGGCAATAAAGTGGACAAAGCGATTCTGCATCTCCCTCACATGTATAAAGGAGAAGGAATTCCTTTTGACCCCGAAGGAATTATGAGCACCATGGGGCCCGTAGTACAAGTAATCTTTGGCTATCTCATCGGAGATTACATTCAAAAAAAAGGAAAGAATTTTGAGATGATCTCCGGTTTGTTTGTAGCAGGAACAGTCATGCTGCTGACAGGTTTTTGCTGGGATATGGTATTCCCGATCAATAAAAAGATCTGGACCAGTTCCTACGTGGTGTACACAACCGGACTTGCTACTATTTCAATTGCAACCATGATCTATATGATCGAAATTAAAAATGTAAAAATGTGGCTGAGTAAATTTTTTAATGTCTTTGGGAAAAATGCTCTCTTTGTTTTTGCATTAAGTGCTTTTATTCCAAAAACTTTATGGCTGATCCGTATCCCCAATGGTGCAGATAAACTGGGTAAACCGGTTTACACAAATCCCTGGGCATGGTTTTATACAGATGTATGTGCCAAAATCCCCGGAGATCCAAGATTAGGATCACTGGCCTTTGCCATCAGCTTCATCATCCTTATGTGGGCGCTTTGCTATTGGCTTGATAAGAAAAAAATCTATATTAAAGTATGACCTGTCAATTTTCTGATATTTTTTGACTACCAACCCGTTTTGCACAGCACCCATCCCTGATACTATATGTGCAATTTATTTGCAACTGTTCCGGCAGGCACCGGAAAAAATATCTATTACATAGCTTTGCATTAAGTAAAACCCGGGGGAAAAGGTTGCCGTACTTACCGCTGATACCGGCTTTTTATTTATAATAGAAAATTTTTTTACAATTTGTCCGCTATCTTGTACCCGGGAAATAAAACTGATTTCACCAGATTTGTAAACCCCATTAAATAAATTTTTAACCCGCTTTATGTAAAAGAAATATTTGCAGCATCCTTAATTCATCATAAAAGGGATATTATGAAAAAATATTTAATTCCAGTTTTAATTTTTTTGTTGAATATCACTATTACAAACGGGAAATCCCATTCTTCCGGTATGCACAAACCATCAGACTCTACCTTTTATGGAAAAAAATGGTATGCTAAAATTATATACCGTCAGGCCGGAAAAGATCAGCTTACACTAAAACCGGATTCTCTTACCGGAAAAAGAACATTTATCATTTTTGACAATACTAAGAAAAGTGCAGGTGGAAATGGGGGATGCAATAGTTTCGGTGGAAAACTCTCTGTAAAAGGCAGTTACATAAGCATTTCTCAGATATTTGCTACTCAGATGTACTGCGAAGGAATACAACAGTCAGAAGATAATTTTTTCTCTGCATTAAAAAAAGTAAATCGTTTCAAAATAAAAGGGAGTAAACTTTTCCTGTATAAGAATAGATCCCTGTTAATAGTGCTGGAATCAGAATAGCTTTCCCTGTTGCCCCGGCCTGCAGAACAGATTACGGTTCAAACTCCATTCGCCGGCATTCATGCCATATAGTTTTCCGTACTTCTTATATTGATCTGCTATCATTTTTGCTACCGGGCCTTCTCCTTTCATTCTTATGCCCCACCTGCTGTCACTGACTTTACCGCCATGCGACTGTTCGATAAGATGCCAGACCTTTCCAGCCCTGTCCGGAAAATTTTTATTCAACCAATCATAGAATAAGAATTTAACAGATCCATTCAACCGTATAAAAGTGTAAGCAGTAAATGTGGCGCCGTTATCCCGTGCTGCTTTCATGATCCTTTGCATCTCATGATCATTCAAGCCAGGGATCATCGGTCCCATCATAATACCCGTGCGGATACCTGCTGCACTCAATTCACTGATCACTTTTAGTTTTTGTCCGGCTGTCGCCGTCCTTGGCTCCATCACTCTTCTGAGTTCTTCATTAAACGAAGTAATGGAAACCATCGCTGATACAATTTTTTTCTTTGCCATTTCCTGCAATAAATCTTTATCCCGGAGTATCCGTGAGTTTTTTGTCAATATACCTGCCGGTTGATTGAATTCATTACACACTTCGAGTAAACTTCTGGTAAGACGGTATTTTTGTTCTGCAGGCTGATAACAATCCGTATTCCCGCTCATCATGATGGGTGTGGCATCCCATTCCGGACGCACCAGGAATTGGCGCAGCAATTTCGCCGCATTCACTTTCACAATAATATTTCTTTCAAAATCCAACCCGGCGCTATAACCCCAATACTCATGCACATTGCGGGCATAACAATAAATACACCCATGTTCGCAACCGGCATAAGGATTCACACTATACGACATCCCTACATCAGGGCTTTCCACTTTATTCACGATACTTTTTGCTTCCTGTTCCCGGTAGTGAGTTCCAGCATCCGCTTCGACCCATTCATCAACGGCTTCACTGTGTTCTTTTACATTTTCATTTTTCAGAAAACGATTCCTGGTATTAAACTGAGCGCCACGACCTGAGAGATATTCTTGTGTTCCCGTTAAGTTCTCCATACCGGGAGAAACCGGGGAGCCATTATTTTTTTGCGGAATAAGTTTATAATGATCCTGCCGCAACTTTTCCTGCATATTACTATTGTTTTCATTTTTCAGCAACAGGTAAGGAGAACAAGGACACATCTTCCCGTATGCCGCATCGGTCCTGATTCTTATTCTCCTTGGTATATTAACCAAACAATTCCCCCTGCCTGGTTAAGACAGGCAGATTTTGAAATTCAAACCTTTCCACCGGATAGTATTTTATTCTTTGATCTCCGGGTATTCCGGCCGGTCTTTTCAGCAATGTCATTCCACTTGCAATAAAACGCCCTGTAAAATTTTTATGCCGGTATTCCAGCCAGGCTTTTTCATACTGCGAGGGTTTCAATTTTCGTGCAATGGTGAGATGTGGCTCGAGGATGAAATGAGGTTTATTATGATCGCTCAACTTCATTAACCGTTGTGCGTCCCGCCTTATCCCTTTCACCAATGCCTGTATGGGTAGCTTCGTTGCTACGCTTACATATATTGTATGTGACGGAAAACTTCCAAAGTTTTTCAATTCTGTTTTGAAAGGATATTGCCCCATAGCAATAGTCTTAAGACGTCCGGCAATACGTTTTTCCATCATTTCATATTGCATGAAGTTTACCAGTGCCAGATATGGCCTGCCCCGCACCGCCTGCTCCCACTTATATTCATGAGCAAACCTCTTCTTTATCTCCATGACCTTATTCCACAATTCTTCATGCGGGCTTAATACCAGCAAATATTCGTACACCCGGTAGCCCGGTATCGTGTTAACAATAGCTTTCATAACTCATTCTCCTTAATAACAAATTTTGTTAGCATAAATTTACTAATTAATTTAGTATTCCAAAATTTATTTTATGGATGGAGAATATTTTACTGAAGCCGGGTATAAAGGCTCCAAAAAATTTTCGCAACAGGATGTGCGTACTGCCAATGCAACGGGTTTCGGCGCTGCTGCCGATGATTATGCGGAAAGAGGTATTGACCTGAATGAACAACTCATCAAAAACAAACCAGCTACTTTTTTCTTTCGCATGAAAGGTGATGCGATGCGGGATGCAGGGATCTTTGAGGGAGATGTGCTGATCGTGGACCGGTCATTGAAACTGGCTAATGGAAAGATCATTGTAGCAGTGCTGAACGGCGAACTTCTGGTACGTCGTTTTCATAAAAATTTTTCTTCGGCATTCCTGATTCCTGAAAACAACCGGTACAAAACGATCAACCTTGCCGAATTCAGTGATTTTACCGTATGGGGAGTTGTTACTTATACTATCCACCCGGTGTGAGCAGAACAACCCGGGTTATTTGAATATGATAATTGTCACCGGATGAAAGCCATTATTGATTGCAATAGTTTTTATTGTTCCTGTGAACGCCTCTTCAGGCCCGACCTGTGGAATAAACCGGTCGTTGTCTTAAGCAATAATGACGGATGCATTGTTTCCCGAACCGATGAAGCAAAGAAACTCGGGGTGGGAATGGCAGCGCCTTATTACCAAAATAAAGATGTGATAGAAAAAAATGATATTGCTGTTTTTTCTTCCAATTATCATTTATACGGGGATCTCAGTATGCGGGTAATGGATACATTGCGCATACTGGCAGGAGCGCATAATATCGAAGTGTATTCAGTAGATGAAGCTTTCCTTGATCTGAGTATGGTGCCGGAAAATAAATTGTATGATGCCGCCGGGAAAATGAAAGAAATAACAGAGCAATGGACAGGGATAAAAGTTTCCATCGGCGTGGCTCCCAGCAAAGTGCTCTCTAAAATTGCCAACAAGCTTTCTAAAAAAGATAAAGAAGGCACCCGCGGAATAATGATCCTCGACTCGGCAGAAAAAATAAAAGATGCCCTGGAAAAGACCCCGGTGAATGACCTGTGGGGAATAGGACGGCAATATGCGGCTAAACTGCAAAATTTCGGAATAGAAAATAGCTGGCAACTGAGGAACATGCCGGAGGAATGGTGCAGGAAGAATCTGGGTGGAGTAGTTGGTGTACGAATGATCAGAGAACTAAAAGGCGAGTCCTGCATCCCAATGAAAGATCCGCTGGAAATAAAAAAAATGATTGCCACCACCAGAATGTTTGGCAAGCCGGTACACAAACTTTCCGATCTGAAAGAAGCCGTTGCCACATACGCTTCAAGAGCTGCAGAAAAAATCCGGCGCCAGCATTGTGCCGCAGAACTTATTCACGTTTTTGTAGTAACTAACGGTTTGCTCAATCAGAAATATGAATACAATCCGCAGGCGAAGCACTGCCATATTACACTGCCGGAAGCAACCTCAAATACCAATGAACTGATCCGGTATGCTATCCTGCTCGCCGAAAAATTATTCAGACCCAATACAAAGTATATGAAAGCAGGCGTGATCCTTGGCGGCCTGGTGCCGGATACTTCCATTCAATCAAACCTGTTCACACCCCACGTACAAAGCCGGCTGCCTTCATTAATGACTGTCATAGACAATATAAACTTCAGCATGAGGGACGACCTGGTAAAATATGTAGCAACGGGACTGAAGAGAAACTGGAAAATGCGCCAGCAATTACGCAGCAAACGTTACACAACCCGCTGGGACGAACTGTTTGAAATAAAATAATATGTACAATCCATTTGTCCTCCTGAATGAAAAGTTGCTGGTAGCAATGCTGCAGCAACCGATGTACTTTATCAGGGAATATTATCCGGAAGAACCAGGAAATAATAAAACAATAGTCCCCTTATTATTTACTCACTACACGCAACAAGGAGTGGATGCGGAAAGAGCTAAACGCCACTATGGCCTGATCAAAGGAGATCCTTACCGGTATTTTTATGATACATCTGCGGTAACTGATATGCAAAAATTAAAAGCAGCTGCACTACAACCTGAAGGCTACAGGATATATGCAAATATTCTTCCGGCAGAATGGTTGCCGCCACCCTTTTTAAAAAAATGTGTTTACAACTATATGGCAAAGAATTTTGACTGGCAGGATTACAGGCAAAATGATCATCTGAAAATAGCCATGCAGGATCTTTTCGGAAAGCTGTACCTGATACTCACTTGGAAAGGAAACAAAGTGGAAGTAATTTTGAATGAAATTGAAAAATACGGATAATGTGCTATGACATCTCTTTTAAAACATCAATCAAAACAGTCCGGGATCATTTCCCCGGTATCCGGATCGATGCACAATTGCAGATTGATTTTAATACAGCACATGTCCAGGCACAATCATTCAGCAAGTACCCGGTCATTATTTTTGAAGAGGGCGCTTTCAAATTAAGACTATTCGAATGGGGCGTCATTGCAGATTATATGAATACTCCTGAAAAAATCAAACAATCACGGCAATGGATGTGTAATGCCCGGAGTGAAAAAATGGTAGCAGATAAAAAATCTTACTGGCACAGGATAAGAAACAACAGGTGTTTGATCCCCGTCACCGGGTTTTATGAACACAGGGAAATCAAAGGGTGGAGGAACAAAGTGCCTTATTTCATACAATTAAAAGGCAGAGAAATATTTTTTATTCCCGGCCTTTACCATTATTCGCCCTTACCTGATCCGGAAACAGGCGAACTGACCGGTACCTTTACATTACTTACCCGACCCGCCAACTCTTTAATGCGCCAAATTCATAATGGAGGAGCTAATGCCAACCGGATGCCATTATTATTGACCAGAGAACAGGAACAAAAATGGATATTACCGGATTTAACGGAAGCGCAAATGAATGAGATCGTCAATTTTGAAATGCCGTCAGAAAATTTGGAATACCGTACCGTATTTACTATCCGTTCTGCAAAGCCCAGGCCGGACAACAAAGAAAAAAATGAACCTTATGAATGGGCAGGATTGCCCCCGTTAAAATTATAATGGAAAATAAAAAATTGTCATTCGGTATTGATGAGTTCATTCAATACATCCCGGATCACCGGAAGGTACGCTTCGGTTTATTGACCAACAATGCAGCTACTACTTCTGCAGGCGTTCCCGGCCGTAGTGCACTACTGAAAGCAGGTTGCATAATCACAAAACTATTTTCTCCGGAACACGGATTAACCGCAAAAGGGGAAGACGGGGCCTTTCAAAATAATATCATTGACCCGCTGACAAATCTTCCGGTGATCAGCTTATATGCAGAAAAATTAATGCCTGATGAAAATGACCTGTCAGATATTGATGCCGTACTATTTGACATTCCCGATGCAGGTTGCAGGTTTTACACTTATTTATGGACAATGACTTATATGATGGAAGCCTGCGCAAAATTCAATAAACCATTATTTATTCTTGACCGCCCCAATCCGGCCGGCGGAAATATTAACTTATCAGAAGGCCCGATGCTTGACGAGCAAAATTGTTCTTCATTCATCGGCCGCTGGAACATCCCCGTACGCCACAGTTGCACTCTGGGCGAACTGGCAAATTATTTTTCAGCTACAAAAATTAAAGGCCTTGATCTTAATATTGTAAAAGTTCAAAACTGGATCAGGGAAGAAACAGCAAAAAGTGTCACATGGTTTTTTGTTCCTCCATCACCTGCCATTACAGATGTGGAAACAGCTTTGCTGTATCCCGGAATGGGATTATTGGAAGGGATAAATGTTAACGAAGGGAGAGGAACTTCTACTCCGTTTAAAATTTTGGGAGCTCCGTGGATAAATGCTTCAGACCTGCAAAAGAAGTTTCTTTCACTTTCTATACCGGGTATCAGCAGCCGGCCTGTTACCTACAAACCTTTATCAGGAATGTATATGAATGAACCATGTCATGGATTACAGCTTTCCGTTACAGATGCCGGCTCATTCCGTCCTGTAAATACGGTGTTTCAATTGATCTGCATGCTTTTGTTTTTATACCCAGGCCTTTGCGCCGAACGTTTTTATAAAACAAATGTAAACCCATCAGGAAAAAATCACCTGGACAAACTTACCGGATTATACCAGTCTTTTCATAAATTAAAAAGCGGTCAAATAACGGAAGCGGATTACAATAATACGCGGTGGAAAGAGATCATTCAGCCTTACCTTCTTTATTGATATTTCTTTTCAAGATCATAAAGGATTTTCTTATCCTGATCATTAATGACGCTTGTTGAATCATTTTGAATAAAATGCAGTTTGAAAGAATATATTGCAGCGCCTGGTTTCCTGATATCATAACCGATGATCCTCAATGCCTGTAGTGCATCAAAGTTATCGGGAACTTTTACTCCGGTTGTATCATACCAGAAACCAAATCCATTCTCAGAAAGTTTCTGCCAGGGGAAATACCTGTTGGGATCCACTTTTCTTCCCGGGGCAATATCTGCATGGCCAACAAAGTTCGCAGTTGGTATATCGTAAGTGCTCTTAAGCCTGCCTAACAATCCAATCAGGCTGTTTATCTGTGCATCAGTAAAAGCTTCATACCCGTTATTATCTATTTCAATACCAATACTGACAGAATTTATATCAGTAGCGCTGCCCCATTTGCTTATACCCGCTTGCCATGCCCTCAGGTAATCATTCAGCATGTGATGCACTGTTCCATCCTTACAAATAACATAATGAGCGCTGACCTGTGATCTTACTGTTGTAAAAGTCTTTAAAGTTTGCCCGCAACTGTTTTGTGCCGTATGATGAAGGATCACAAAATTGGGTTTTCTCATATTGAAATTAGTAGTGCCAATCCAATAAGGAGCATTTTCAACAGAATCTTTTAACGGGTACTGAGCCAGGATCCTTGCATAAGCCTTTGCCTGCTTTTTATATGACCTGTTTGAACTTATGTACGGGTTATGAGAACAGGCACTAAGTATAATGATACAAATGAGAACAAATAATATTCTATAAAAATTATTCATTACAAATGTTTATATATACCGAAAGTAACAAAGATTTTCATTTGAGTTTTTTAAGCATAAAAGCAAAACTGCCGTTCTAAATGATGCTCACCCGTTTATTCCTAAAAAATTATATCCCAATCTGAACCTACTCCATGATTTGCACTAAATGTGCCAGCTGGCCATCACGGGTCATGCCTTCTATAGTAACCCGAAAAGATTTAGTGACATCATTATTATAAAAAGTAACAGTGGCCTGGTTTTTCCCCGGTGCTGTTATCACCTGTGGATTCCAGTATAATGTAGTACGGATATCTTTCCGTTCGTTCTCCTGTTTGAAATTATCATAATTCGGAGAGTAGAATTCACGAATTACTGAATATCCCGTAATCGTATTATTGTTCAATCCTTTTCCGGGTGCAGATTGAATATCATCTCCTCGCCTTGTATAAATTGCAATAGCCCCATTGCCGCCTCCAAATCCTCCTCCCATGAATGGAGGGCGAAAAACCTTTATATATGCAATATCAGCAACCGGTATTGAACTAACCATAGAAGCATCTGTCTGGACTTCGTCAACATAAAAACCCGGTGTGCCACCTCTCCATGACATACTGGGAGGAGTCGATGCGGTGTTGATTTGCAAGCCGGCTACTTTGGATTGAAGATAAAAAAATATGTTTGGTGAAGCATTGGCAAGATTATCATTGACGACATTAAACTGATAACCATCCCCACCGGAAAAAAAGCCGGAAGTATATTTCTCATCCATTGTTTCCAGCGGAGATTTAGCTTTCCTGGTAATAGTTACATTCTCCAGCATTTTACCTTCATATTGTTTCAGCAGTTCATTCATTTCATTTACAAGAAACCAATGATGAAAATTTCCTGTTGTATCATTCACTCCATTATAGTAAATACCCATTGCAGGGATGTTTGATCTTAAAGGAGGAAGCAGATCTTCCATAAATCGCACTGAAGCATCCCGGAAATGTTTTTTTGGAAGCTGGTAATAAACACGTACTGTATCGATCACTAAAAGAGAAGGATCATTAAACGTTCCGTCATTTTCTATCGGGAGCATAACCACATCGCCGCCCTGCTTCGGCCTGCTTACGATCATGATAATAGTTGTCCCCTTTAAATCGGAGGGAATTACTCCATACACTTTTCCGGAAAGAGTGAGATAAGATGTATCCTTCGGATAAAGGATCCCGGGTAATTTTCCTTTAACCACTTCTTCCCAATTAAATCTCCTCCATCCATGTGTCAGCATAACGAGATCAAGATTTTGACTTACCTCATTACTGGTATCAGAAAAGTAGTAACCGGGATTGTACACTTGTCCTTTGAGATCCCCGGTAAGCAGCAGATGTGAAATTATATTATCACTGCTATCTACGTCTATACCGGCATCTGTAACGGAAACGGCCAAATTTGCCTGCAGGCTGTCGGGAACCGTTATTACAATTTCATTTTTTGCTCTTTTATTTAATCCCCAGTGTTGCACCGTCATTTCCGGTTTAAAAAAATATTCCTGGTTATTGATATAAGTGATCCTTTCTGCCAGCGGTTTCCATTTATCATCAAAAACAGTGATTGTTAAAATGCCGCTGGGAAGATTTTGAGTAGGGATGATTCCCCTTGCCGAGCCTGTGCTGATATCTTTTGACACTTTAAAAATTTCTCTTTGACGCATTGTACCGATAAGGTTTACGGTATGCAGTGTTGCCGCTGCACCTGGTGACGCATCAATCTCAAAAATCCGCCTGGATCCTGATACAAGTACCTGTATGGAAACCCCGTCCTTCTTTATACCAGGAAGCTTTGTACTATGATCTTTTCCATTTTCATCTTTCCATATTGCAGTAAAAGATTCCCCCGGCTGGGGTAATACAAAAAAATAACCCATGCCATCATGCCTTGCTTTGATGCTGTCCATTACCTTACCTGCATTATTTTGAATGATTCCTTTGACCTTCACCGGCCTGCCCCATTGATCATTTGCTTTAAATGCAATTTTATTATTGACGCTTTCAATTATATCGCCTCCTTCAGGAAAGAATTGCAACGAGGATACAATGGTATCTCTAACAACTGTTGAATTCCCTTTTTGACCCAATATCACAATGTCTTTATCATACAAAAAAGCAGAATCAAAATTCAGCATCCACCGGGTGTATGCCTTAACATGAATAAATTTGCCGGAGTACTCTTTCGGGATATCAAACTGACCATTGGCAGTGCCCTCTATAACCGGGCTTATCGTCCTGAATAATAAATTACCTTTACTGTCAGTCCAGTCGGCATAAAAATTTCTGCTGCTATCTACAGGAAAAAATCCATTCATCAGGTATGCTTTGAACCAGATGGTCTCACCGGGCACATAAGTGGATTTATCATACTGGAGATATATCCTTTCCTGGCCGAAATTGTCTGCATACTTTTGAAGAGTAGAATCAATATTTTGTGACAGGCACCATAAAGCACTTAAGTAAAAAACAAAAAACAAACAACTTCTCTTTAAAAATAGCCTGGACATCTTTATATAAAAAATTAAGGCTGTAAATTACAGTAAGCAGGTAATTGTCGCAAAAATCTTAACATACCGGCAACAAAAAAACGAACACTTCCAAAAATTCTTTTCTGATCCTTAATGACTTTGTTCCAGCGCCTTCTGGCCCATTTCTTTCAAAAATGGTCTTAAAAGGTCAATAGGTACCGGGAATATGGTTGTAGAATTTTTTTCAGTTGCGATCTCCCTCAGCGTCTGAAGATATCTTAACGTCAGAGCGCTGGGTTGTTCTGCCAGGATCTTTGCAGCATCTGCCAGCCGTTGTGATGCCTGGTACTCACCTTCTGCCGCAATTACTTTAGAACGGCGCTCTCTTTCTGCTTCAGCTTGCTTTGCCATTGCCCTTTGCATTTCCTGGGGCAGGTCGATTTGTTTTACTTCCACATTAGAAACTTTTATACCCCATGGCTCTGTATGTGCATCAATGATCTGTTGTAGTTTTTGATTGATCTTATCCCGTTGTGAGAGCAGATCATCCAGTTCAGACTGACCCAATACACTCCTCAAGGTGGTCTGGGACAACTGGGAAGTAGCCACCAGATAATTCTCAACTCCGATTATTGCCTTTTGAGCTTCAAGAACACGGAAATAAACAACCGCATTCACTTTTACCGAAACATTATCTCTTGTGATGATGTCCTGCGGAGGTACATCCATCACCACTATACGCAAACTCACTTTCACCATTTTATCAACGATCGGGATCAAAAAAATCAATCCCGGGCCTTTCACACCTCCATTACCGGTCAATCGTCCGAGCCGGAAGATCACCCCTCTTTCATATTCACGTAAAATCTTAATGGCGCTGGACAGTACCAGGATAGCAAAAACAACGATGACAGCAGTGACGATGGGAAATTGTTGCATAATTATAATTTTTAAGTTTTTGTTCGATCATCAGAAGATTCTGTTTTTTCAACGAAAAGTTTTAAATCAACCATATTTTTAATTCTTATCTTTTCTCCCTGGGCGATCCTGCCCGATACAGATTCCGCATTCCATATTTCCCCATGCACTTTCACTACTCCGGCAGGATCAAGGATATCCAATGCTTCACCGGTCTCCCCGATAAGAGCTTCAATGCCTGTAGTCACTTTACCCCTTTGAGCTTTTAATCCTGCGCCAATAACAAATAGAAAGAATAGTGCAGTTACCGCTGTCGCGGAAACGATGACGACACGGGACAGATGCACCAGTTCCAAAGAAGAACTTGCACGGATCAGCATCAGTGAGCCAATCAATAAAGATAATGTTCCGCCAATAGCCAACAGGCCATGGCTTGCTATCTTGATTTCTAACAAGAATAAAATGATTGCAAAGATTATTAAAGCAAGGCCTGCAAAATTTATCGGTAATGTCCTCATGGAATAAAAAGCAAGCACAAGACTGATGACACCGACAATTCCCGGAAGAATAGCACCGGGGTTATAGAGTTCAAACAATATTCCAAAAACGCCCAGCAAAAACAGGATATAGGCAATATTAGGATCACTGACCAGATTCAGGATTTTATCTCCAACTCCCATGCTGTATGTTTCTATCACCGCATTTTTTGTATGCAGTGTTTTAATTCCCGATTCTACTTCAACCTGCCATCCGTCTATTTTGTCCAGTAAGTCTCTTTCATTTTTTGCAACAAGATTAATGGCTGAATCCTGCAAAGCTTCTGTTTCCGTATAAGAGTAACTTCTCCGCACTGCATTCTCTGCCCAGGTAACACTCCGTTGCCTTTTTTCTGCAATAGAACGAATAAACGCCGCAGCATCATTGGTAACTTTTGTAGTCATGATACTGTCCATTGAAGATTGCAGTGAAACCGGGTGTGCAGCTCCGATATTCGTTCCCGGCGCCATAGCAGCAATATGTGCTGCAAGCGTAACGAAAACGCCAGCTGATCCCGCTTGTGCTCCTCCCGGCGAAACATAGACAACCACCGGAACGTCCGAAGCAAGGATATAACTTACAATATCCCTTGTGGATTGTAAAAGGCCGCCCGGTGTATTCAGCTGGATAATCAAACACGCAGCATTTTGTTTTTCAGCTTTCTCAATTCCATCATGAATAAAATCCGCTGTAACCGGATTGATCGTTCCGTCAAGTTTCATGGAAATCACTTTCTGGGCAGCCGCCAATGACGGGAGTAAACAAACAGCAATTACGTATATAAAAAATTGTTTCATACTTCTAAAAACTGATTACCTGACATCCCAAAAGTTACACCTGTAAATTACTGAAAAAACAAGTTGAGAAAGTCATTCAATTGCAAGAAGCTCTGATCTTTCCCGAATTCAAAAGAATTATATCCAATTCCGTTCAAAATAACGTTCAATGAAAATTTTTAAAGGTGTTTTCATTACTAAGTGAAAAATCTATCATCCCGGAAATTTATTACATACTCCTTCTATACCGGCCTCCTACTTCATAAAGGGCATGCGTAATCTGTCCGAGTGAACAGTATTTCACCGTTTCCATCAGTTCTTCGAAAAGATTGCCACTGTGAATTGCAGCTTTTTTTAAACGGCCAATCATTTCAGCAGATTTGCTTTCATTTCTTTTCCAAAAAGCATGCAGGTTATTAATCTGCTGTTCTTTTTCTTCTTTGGTACTACGGATGACTTCATTGGGAATTATAGTGGGAGAACCTTTTTTACCCAGGAAAGTATTTACTCCGACTATTGGATATTCTCCTGAATGTTTGAGCGTCTCATAATAAAGACTCTCTTCCTGTATTTTATTCCGCTGGTACATACGCTCCATAGCGCCTAACACTCCGCCCCGTTCAGTGATGCGATCAAATTCAGACAACACGGCTTCTTCAACGAGATCGGTAAGCTCTTCAAAGAAAAAAGATCCCTGATTGGGGTTTTCATTCTTTGCGGTTCCCAGTTCACGGTTAATGATAAGCTGAATGGCCATGGCTCTTCTTACACTTTCTTCTGTTGGAGTGGTGATGGCCTCATCGTAAGCATTTGTATGAAGTGAGTTGCAGTTATCATAAATGGCATAGAGCGCCTGCAATGTGGTACGGATATCATTGAAATCAATTTCCTGTGCATGTAAACTTCTTCCCGATGTCTGAATATGATATTTCAGCATCTGGCTGCGCTTGTTCGCTTTGTATTTATACTTCATTGCCTTGGCCCAGATGCGTCTTGCCACTCTGCCTAACACACTATATTCCGGGTCCATTCCATTGCTGAAGAAAAAAGAAAGATTAGGTGCAAATTCATCAATATGCATTCCGCGGCTCAGGTAATATTCCACATAAGTAAAACCGTTTGCCAGCGTAAATGCCAGCTGGGTTACGGGATTGGCTCCCGCTTCTGCAATATGATAACCCGAAATACTTACGCTGTAAAAATTGCGGATCTTATTCTGAATAAAATATTCCTGCACATCACCCATCAGTTTCAAAGCAAACTCAGTAGAGAAGATACAGGTGTTCTGCGCCTGGTCTTCTTTCAGAATATCTGCCTGCACCGTTCCTCTTACCTGCTGGATCGCTTTTTGTTTGCATTGCCCGTAAACTTCTTTCGATAACACTTCCCCGCCACTCATACCAAGCAATTTTAATCCCAAGCCGGTGTTTCCTTCGGGTAGTGTGCCGGGAAATGAAGGATTATTGTAAACCGGGTGATCCCGGTCTTTAAATTTTGCATTACGGATCTTTTCTACCTGTCCCCAATAATTATTTTCTTCAATCCATTTTTCACATTCCTGGTCAATTGCTGCATTCATGAACATGGCCAAAATGATCGGCGCCGGTCCATTGATCGTCATGCTCACCGATGTTTTAGGATCACAGAGATTGAATCCGCTGTACAATTTTTTTGCATCATCAACAGTGGCGATGCTCACACCACTGTTTCCCACTTTTCCATATATGTCAGGACGATAGTCGGGATCTTCCCCATAAAGTGTAACGCTGTCAAACGCAGTGGACAATCTTTTTGCAGGCTGATCTATTGAAACGTAATGAAAGCGTTTATTTGTCCTTTCCGGATTTCCTTCTCCCGCAAACATTCTTGTCGGATCTTCTCCTTCTCGTTTTAGCGGAAATACGCCTGCGGTAAAAGGAAAACTTCCCGGAACATTCTCCTGCGCCTGCCATTTGAGTATATCACCCCAATCTTTATATTTAGGCAAAACAACCTTGGGGATCCTGGAACCTGACAAACTCTCTGTAAACATAGCCTGCCGGATCACTTTATCCCTTACCGTATATTCATAATAATCTTTTTCATACTCTTTTACTTTTTCATTCCAGTGATGGATCAATTTACGGGATAAGGGTGTTAATTGTTCTTCATAAAACAATTTCATTTTCTCCAGTTCTTCCAGATGAATTTCATTTGCAGCTTTTTTCTGAGGAGGATATTTTAAGGTTTCAATAACCCCGTTCAGCTGGTATGCTTTGGAAGCAATCACTGCCTGTTCATTTACCAACTGATCATAACTCCTGTTGTTCTCACTGATCTCACTCAGGTACCTGACCCTGTTGGATGGTATTATAGACTGTGATACCGAAGCGGTTTCTGCAAAATGAAAACTGCCAAAATCCACATTTGTCTTTTCTTTTATTTTTTTCAGCATCAGTTCAAACAGATGATTCACTCCATCATCATTGAATTTGCTCGCAATAGTACCTATAACCGGCAGATCCTCATTTTTTGCTTTGAACTGAAGATGATTTCTTTTATATTGCTTCCTTACATCAGCAATGGCATCTAATGCTCCTGATTTGTCAAACTTGTTGATGCAAATAAGATCTGCATAATCCAGCATATTTATTTTTTCCAATTGTGAAGCTGCTCCATATTCAGGAGTCATCACGTACATACTCACATCGCAATGATCCAGGATGGAAGCATCGCCTTGCCCCACACCGGCAGATTCGAGAATTACAAATTCGTATCCGGCACTCTTGCAGATATCAATAGCCTCCTGCACATGTTCACTCAGCGCCCTGTCACTTTCTCTTGTGGCCAGCGAACGCATATAGGCCCGTGGATGAAAAATTGAATTCATCCTGATCCTGTCCCCCAACAAAGCTCCTCCTGTTTTTTTCTTGGAAGGATCAACAGAAATGATCGCAATGGTTTTATCAGAAAAGTTGTTAAGAAAGCGGCGAACCAGTTCATCTGTAACAGAGCTTTTTCCTGCTCCGCCCGTTCCGGTTATTCCCAATACAGGTTGGCCTCCATTCCCATGACGGGTGGTTCCGGAACCCGGTCTTTGTTGAAGCTTCTTTAGTATTGAAGAATAGTCTCTATTATTTTCTGCTAATGATATTGCCCTTGCCACCAGCCTCACATCTTTCACCTCATCTAAAGGAAGTTTTCCATTCCATTCAGGATTTTCGAAAGCCACTTCTTCGGAAGGGTTGAGGAGACAATTCCCGATTACATCCTCAATCATTCCTTCCAGACCCATGCGCCTTCCGTCATCAGGACTGTAAACCCTGGTGATACCATATTGATGGAGTTTTTCGATTTCTTCAGGTAAAATCGTTCCGCCCCCGCCCCCAAAAATTTTTATATGCCCGCAACCGTTCTCATCCAGCAAGTCTTTCATGTACTTAAAAAACTCCATGTGGCCTCCCTGGTATGATGTAATGGCAATGCCCTGCACATCTTCTTCAATAGCGGCTTCTACAATTTCTTTTACACTCCGGTTGTGACCAATATGAATTATTTCGGCTCCCTTGCTTTGTAAAATGCGGCGCATAATATTGATGGCTACATCGTGGCCATCGAATAGACTGGCAGCCGTTACAATACGAACCCTGTTCTTATGAGAATGATCCATAGACTAATTAATCACACAAATTTAATGAAAAACTAACGGCTGTTAGAATAGCTAAGCCTCAGCATTTAAAGTACATTTGCCGTATGCAGGAAATCCTTAATTCAATTAACCAATTATACAAAGACTGGAAAGGTGAAGATGCCGTGTCGGTAGAGGTCCTGCCCCAGAGCGGCAGTGAACGGCGCTATTTCCGGCTGAATGGAAAAGATAGTTCCGTGATCGGCACCTTTGGCGCCAATATCAAAGAGAATGAAACATTCATTTATTTTTCCCGGCATTTCAGGAAAAAAGACCTTGCCGCACCAGAAATATTTGCCATCAATGAAAGGCAGGACTGTTACCTGCAGGAAGATTTCGGAAAAATCTCTTTGTTAAACAGGCTTGAAAGCGAACATTTCATTCATCCCATTTATGATCTTTTCAAAAAAAGCCTGGAGGCATTAGCGCAATTACAGATTAAAGGTGATGAAGGATTAAACTATAATCTTTGCCTTACCAATAAAGAATTCGGTCAGCAGGCGATCATGGCCGATCTTCTGTATTTTAAATACTATTTTCTCGACGCACTACGCCGCCCTTACGATAAACAAAAACTACTGGATGATTTTGATGCGCTGAGTACTTACCTCACTCATACGGAATACAAGTACTTCATGTTTCGTGATTTTCAAAGCAGAAATATATTAATCAAAGAAGACGATTCGGTTCACTTTATAGACTACCAGGGCGGAATGAAAGGAGCGCCTCAGTATGATGTGGCTTCCATGCTGTGGCAGGCAAGGGCCAATCTGCCAGAAGAATGGAAAGAGAATCTGTTGGTGGATTACATGAATGAATTTGAAAAAATAATCAAAGTATCCCTGGATAAACACCTTTTCCGCAGCCAATACAACGGATATGTTCTCATCAGGATCCTGCAGGTATTAGGCGCTTATGGTTTCCGGGGATTGTTTGAACGAAAAGCACAATTCCTTACCAGCATTCCCCAGGCATTGACCAACCTGAAAAAATTTTTTAATTCGCAAAGTATCGGCATCGTTGTTCCTGAGTTCCGGAAAGTGCTTGACCTCTGTGTTTCGGATGAGATCATTGAGCAATTCACACCGCAGCAAGCCACAGAAAAGACCCCGTTGGTCGTTACTATCAATAGCTTTTCATATAAAGCCGGAATACCGGAAGATAAAAGCGGAAACGGTGGAGGTTTTGTTTTTGATTGCAGAGGTATCCTGAACCCCGGCCGTTATGATGAATTTAAAAATCTGACCGGGAGGGATAAGCCGGTAAAAGATTTTATTGAACAACAGACCAAAATGACAGAATTCCTTAACAGTGCCTTTGACATCGTTGACATAACGGTGGAAAATTATATCAGGCGCAATTTCGAAAGCCTGACTGTGAGCTTTGGATGCACCGGCGGACAACACCGGAGTGTATATGCTGCCGATGCAATGGCAAGGCATCTCAGAAATAAATTCAAAGTAAAAATCAATCAATATCATATTGAACAGGAAAAAAAGAACCGGGTCAATAATGCTTAAAAAATCAATTCCATGAAAGCAATGATCTTCGCTGCAGGGCTGGGAACCCGTTTTAAGCCCTGGACCGATGAACATCCAAAAGCGCTAGCGCTGATCAACGGAAAATCATTACTGCAGCGGAATATTGAATACCTACAACAATACGGCATCAGGGAAGTGATCGTGAATGTGCATCATTTTGCCAACCAGATCTATGATGCAACGAAAAAAAATAATGGGTGGGGCAGCACCATATATATCAGTGATGAGCAGGATCGGTTGCTCGATACGGGAGGCGGGCTTTTAAAAGTAAAAAAATGGCTGAGCAATAAAGAACCGTTTATCACTTGTAATGCAGACATACTTACTGATCTTAATCTGGACAAACTGATTTCATTTCATCAACAGCATCAACCATTGATCTCCATGGCTGTGACACACCGCAAAACTTCAAGATATTTTTTATTTGATGAAAACAACCGGCTTTGCGGATGGAGGAATAAGAAAACCGGTGAAGAAAAAAACGCAATAAGGAAGCCTGGCCTTACCGAAAAAGCCTATAGCTGCGTTGTGGTATTTGAACCAAAAATATTCCCGTTAATTCCTTTTACCGGCAAGTTTTCTTTGGTAGATGTCTACCTTGCCCTGGCAAAGGAAAACCTGATACTTGGTTATGATCATACAGGAGACAAACTGGTTGATGTGGGGAAAACAGAAAATATTGTTGTGGCAGAGTCGCTTTTCCCCTGACTGCCGTTCGGGCTGGCCTAAATATTTCTAAATACTATTTTTACGATAACGGCTATTGCAACCTTTTGCTTTACTTTGCCAACTCTGAAAAATATCCCTTTCAAACGAAGCCGGGATTTCATTACACACTGTAAAATTTTCATCATGAAAAAAGCAACATTATTTTTTATCAGTTTGTGCTCAGTATTAATTTCCTTTTCACAAACAACTACTTCAAAATATGATAACCGGGAAGCATTCTACCCTCAATTTTATCCCTACCCGGGAAATGAATTCCGGAGTGCCAGCGGCGAACCCGGTCCGCATTACTGGCAAAACAGGGCTGACTATAAGATCAACTGCACGCTGGATACGGGAAAAAATACCGTTTCTGCCGAAGTGGAGATCTACTACACGAATAACAGCCCGGACAATTTAAAATTCATGTGGCTGCAGGTAGATCAGGATATTTACAGAAAAGATTCCCGTGCCACTTCCACTACCACCCAATCCGGTGGAAGATGGGCAAACGCCCAGTTCACAAATGGTGACATGATCAAATCCATTTCTGCAGAATACGAAGGAAAATCATACACTCCTAAATATAATATCACAGATACAAGGATGCAGGTCTGGTTTCAGGATGCCCTGAAATCATCCGGAGGAAAAATAAGAGTGAGCATTAAGTATGATTTCGAAATACCCCAATACGGAACCGACCGGATGGGAAGATTAAAAACAAAGAATGGATGGATTTACGAAGTTGCCCAATGGTTTCCACGCCTGTGCGTTTATGATGATATACAGGGATGGAATACGTTACCTTACCTTGGAGCAGGAGAGTTTTATCTTGAATACGGGGACATTGATTTTAATGTAACAGCGCCAGCTAATTTAATTGTCGTTGGTTCCGGTGAGTTGTTGAATCCCCAGGAATGTCTTACTCCCGAACAACAAAAAAGATGGAATGAAGCAAAAAACAGCGACAAAACTGTTTTGATACGGAGTGATAAAGAAGTAACTGATCCCAACTCAAGGCCGAAGCAAGCCAACTGTACCTGGAAATTTAAAATTCAAAATGCAAGAGATGTGGCATGGGCTGCTTCCAAAGCATTTGTATGGGATGCCGCAAGAATGAATTTACCCGGTGGAAAGAAAGCCATTGCTGCAAGTGTGTACCCGGTTGAAAGTATTGTAAAAGACGGATGGCAAAGAAGTACGGAAATGGTAAAAGGCTCGATCGAGTTTAATTCAAAAATGTGGTATGAATATCCCTACCCCGTTGCTACAAATGTGGCAGGTATTGTTGGCGGCATGGAATATCCGGGTATCGTATTCTGCAGTTCCGGTTCAGCAGGCACAGGCCTGTGGGGAGTGGTTGATCATGAGTTTGGCCACACATGGTTCCCGATGATCGTAGGAAGCAATGAACGGAAATATGCCTGGATGGATGAAGGCTTCAATACCTTTATCAATGATCTTTCTACTGAAAATTTCAATAACGGTGAATTTAAAGATCAAAGTTTCTTTGGCGATCCCAATTCAAAATTCATGGTCACTTATGTATTCAATGACAAAATGGACGGAATGTTCACCATTCCCGATGTGATCCAGCAATCCAATTTAGGCGTTGCCGCTTACCTGAAACCTTCCATGATGCTGCACGCATTGAGAGACGTGGTATTGGGGCCCGAACGATTTGATGCCGCCTTCAGAGAATATATCAGGCGCTGGGCTTATAAACACCCGGTACCCTGGGACTTCTTTCACACTATTGAAAATGTATCCGGTGAAGACCTGGGTTGGTTCTGGAGAGGATGGGTTCTTAAAGACTGGAAAATAGACCAGGCTGTAAAAGAAGTCAGGTATGTGGACAACAAACCTCAAAACGGTTCCATCATCACCATAGAAAATCTTGAAAAAATGCCGATGCCGGTAACAGTATTGGTAAAAGAAGCAAATGGAAAAGAACAACGAATCAATTTACCTGTGGAAATCTGGCAACGGGGTCCTGTATGGTCATTTAATGTGCCTACAACGAGTGAAGTTAAAGAAGTGGTTCTCGATCCCGATAATAAATTACCTGACTGGAACCGGGACAACAACGTTTGGAAAAGCGCCAAATAAGAAGGCAAAAGCCCTTCAGCAATGAAGGGTTTTTTATTTTGCTGCAATCATACTGATCTCAACACTCACGAATTTGGGTAATGCTGAAACCTGCACCGTTTCTCTTGCAGGAAAATTTTCAGCAAAATATTTTCCATACACTTCATTGATCTCAGCAAATCGTTTCATATCGGTGATAAAGATCGTGGTCTTAACCACATTGTTGAAACTCATCCCGGCTGCCTGCAATATAGCTTTCAGGTTATGCATGACCTGGTGTGTTTCCTCTGCAATGTCTTTATTTTTCAGGTCACCACTGGCCGGATCAATGCAGATCTGGCCGGAAATAAATAAAAAATCACCGGATTGCACTGCCTGGTTATAAGGTCCTATCGGTGCGGGAGCCGCCGGGGTATTTATAATATTCTTTTCCATCTGAATGAATTTTAAAACAGAAAGGCGAATTTAGTGTTATACACTTTCTTTGCAAAAAATAGTATATGCGGATCGTGATACTGGCCAATAATATTTTAAAAGAAGAATTACTGAAACAAAGGGTGAATAATCCTCTTGAGATTAGATGGCTGGCCGGAATTGATGAATTAGACACACAGCCTGAGACAGACGCCTGTATTGACCTGCTATTTGAACCGGCAGCAAAAAGGATCGAATTACTAAAGAAGAGATTGCCCGGGCTTGTCCTTGTCAACTCTGTAACCACCACGCTGCAAGAACTCCCCGAAGGTTTTATACGCTTCAATGGCTGGCCGACTTTTTTAGAGAGGCCTGTTGTAGAATCTTCCGGCACTGATGATTCATTAAAGAAAAAATGTGAAGATATTTTTCTTAAATTTAATAAAAGGGTGGAATGGGTGGATGATAAGCCCGGCTTCATCAGCGTCAGGATCATTGCCATGATTATCAATGAAGCTTATTTTGCATTGGAAGAGGGGGTAAGTTCAAAAAATGAAATTAATACCGCCATGAAACTCGGAACCAACTATCCATACGGCCCGTTTGAATGGGCGGAAAAGATCGGAAAAGAAAAAATTGTTTCCCTGTTGAATCAACTTTACAAAAGTGACAAACGCTTTGAACCTGCTCATTGCTTACAAAATGAAATAATCCAATAAATGGCTATCATCTTAAATATTGATACTGCTTTGGAAACCGCTTCTGTTTGCCTGTCACAGGATGGAAAAGCAGTAATTACTTCTGTAAATAAGGAACAAAAAGATCATGCCTCCTGGCTGCAGCCGGCAATTGTTCATCTGATGAAAGAATCGGGATATAAGTTAAATGTACTCAATGCAATTGCCGTTAGCATCGGCCCCGGTTCCTATACCGGCATGAGAGTAGGACTATCATCTGCTAAAGGGCTTTGCTATGCTTTAAATATACCGCTGATTACGGTAAGCACTCTTGTAATGATGGCTCATGCCGCCCGAAATGAAGAAGCAGATTTACTATGCCCGATGATAGATGCAAGGAGGATGGAAGTGTTCACTGCTGTTTATACCAGATCACTGAAAGAATTTGTTAAACCTCAGGCCCTGGTATTGAATGCAGGTGTATTTTCTGAGCTTTTATCGTCCCATGAAATCCTTTTTTTCGGCAGTGGAAGTAAAAAGTTCATTTCTTTACTAAATCATGACAATGCATTTTTTAAAGATGTGAACTTTGATGCTTCAGATTTGTCATCAATAGCAACAGAGAAATTTATTGCTCACCGGTTTGCAGACCTTGCTTATAGCGAACCCGAGTATTTAAAAGAATTCTTTTCACCCGTCCGCAAGCAAACGATGTAAACAGGCGTCTAAAAGGGAGCCCTTCTCCTTGAATACAAAGCCAAGAAACTTTTTTACTTTTTTAAATTTAACCGCTTCGAGCTATGAACAACATTTCATCAACGATGCCCCCTACAAGCGCAAATGGTATGCTGCTGAACCTGGATTTGCTGAACGTAAAGAAAGCAGCTTTAATCCTGCGGGCCATCAATCACAGCTTACGTCAGCAAATATTGAAACTGATTGACGAAAATGGTAAAATGACAGTTACAGAGATATACGTTCAACTCAGGTTGGAGCAATCTGTAGCATCACAACATCTTGCCATTTTAAGAAAAGCAGGCTTCGTCAATACAGATCGTGACGGAAAATTCATTTACTATTCGGTGAATCACAATCGCCTTGACGATTTGAACCACTTTGTTGCCGATCTCTTAAAATAAAGCAGCTTTGACATTATTCGGAAAACCGGCCTGCAGTTCAGGCCGGTTTTCTGTTTTTTATAAAGTAGTTTTGTAGCTGAAATCCTACAATCATGTTTATAAAACAACTATATACCGGGTGCCTGAGTGAGGCTGCCTATTACATTGAAAGTAATGGCGAGGCAGCCATCATAGATCCGATACGTGATATTGATCCTTATCTTGAATTAGCCAACAAAAGAAAAGCCCGCATCAAATATATTTTTGAAACTCATTTTCACGCTGATTTTATAAGTGGTCACATGGACCTGAGCGATGCTACCGGTGCACCAATTATTTACGGCCCGCAAACACAAACAAAATTACCGGTACATATCGCACGGGACGGGGAAAAATTTCAACTGGGCATATTGACAATAGAGGTCTTACACACTCCGGGGCATACGCTTGAATCTGCCTGTTACCTCCTCAAAGATAAAAACGGGAAAGATCATTGTGTGTTTACAGGCGATACATTGTTTGTCGGTGACGTGGGCAGGCCTGACCTGGCCCAGAAAGAAAATGAGATCACCGTAAATGATCTCGCTGGAATGATGTACGACAGCCTGCATGCAAAACTATTCCCTTTGCCTGATGACGTGATAGTTTATCCGGCACACGGGCCCGGAAGTGCATGCGGAAAAAACCTGGGACCTGACACACAAAGCACTATCGGCATGGAAAAGCAGACCAACTACGCACTGAAAGCTGATACCAAAGAAGAATTTATCCGGGTTGTTACGGAAGGAATTCCCAGGCCACCTCAATATTTCCCGATAAATGCAATGATCAATAAACAAGGATATGAGAGCCTGAACGAAATTTTAAAACAAGGGTTAGAAGCGCTTCCTGTTGATGAATTTAAAAAAAGGATAAATGAAGATATAATAGTCCTTGATACAAGATCAGGTGAAACTTTTACTTCCGGGTTTGTACCTGGTTCCATCAACATTGGCCTGGAAGGCCGTTTTGCAGAATGGGCGGGAAGTTTATTACCATTTGATCGTACAATACTATTAATAACGGAACCGGGTAAAGAAAAAGAAAGCATCATTCGGCTTGCAAGAGTAGGTTTCAATAAAATGTCAGGCTATCTTAAAGGAGGATTTGACTCATGGAAAAACGCAGGGGAAAAGACCGATATGATCATTGACGTAGAATCTGATGAATTGATAATGGATATTCCTTATGATAAAAACCTGGTGGTGCTGGATGTCCGTAAACCTGCAGAATATGCAGATGGCCACCTTAAAAATGCCGTTAATATCCCGCTGGATGAGCTGACTGATCCCGGGAATCTCAGCGACATAGAAGACAGCAACAATCTCTACATTCATTGCGCTGCCGGTTATCGAAGTGTTATTGCGGCATCTTTGCTGAAAAGACAGGGAATTCATAATCTCCGGAATGTTTCAGGAGGATGGGATAAGATCCAAACTTTACAAAATGTTGAGATCATCAAAGAAGCAGCAGTACTTAATTAGTTTTCCTATTCATTATCTAAGATGAACCCACCCTTTTAATGAAAAGGTACTTCCCTTAATCTGTTGCAGGCGCCAAACCTGAAAACCGGTGATCAGTTCAGTAATATTTGGCGTAACTACCCGGAAGCATTTTATTAATAAAACAACTGCCTTATAAAAATTATCGTTATTGGAATTGCTGAATAAAAGCAACAGTTATATAGAAATCACAAGTATTATAGAAACATTTTGGGTCAGCGGCTGGACTGGAACGTTCCCGTTCACTCATACCGAAATAATTCGGAGAGATGCATGAAGTACTTACAGGCATATAGCTGGATTATTCCGGGCAGGCATAAGTTTTTGCAATGAAAAAATTCCTCCACGTCCGGAAACTAAGAGATTTGAGCCGTTCCCTTCGTGGTAGCCTGAAGCAAATATGTCTTATTGCAAAAAACAGAAATTATAAAAGCCCGGAATGTATGGGACAAATAACAATGCTTCATCAATGCATGCGTTGCATTATCCTGAAAGTATTGACCATTTTCTCCAAGTACTAACCTGCCATGCCTTATTCAGATTTCAATATCCCCAGTTCCTTTCCGGTCTTGGTAAATGCTGCAATGGCTTTGTCCAGATGATGTTGTTCATGTGCTGCACTCAGTTGTACTCTTATCCTTGCCTGACCTTTTGCAACCACAGGAAAGAAAAAACCGATAACATAAATTCCTTCATCCAGTAATTTGGCTGCAAAGTTTTGCGCCAGCACCGCATCATAGAGCATGATGGGTACTATGGGGTGATCACCCGGCTTGATATCAAACCCTGCTTCCACCATTTTCGTTCTGAAGTATTTTGTATTGTTTTCAAGCTTGTCCCGCAGCTGAGTGGTTTCTGTCAGCATGTTCAGCACTGCTATGCTTCCACCCACAATGGAAGGCGCCAGTGTATTGGAAAACAAATAAGGCCTTGATTTCTGGCGCAGCATTTCGATGATCTCCCTTCTTCCGGAAGTGAATCCGCCGGATGCACCACCTAATGCTTTTCCCAGTGTACCTGTAATGATATCAATTCTTCCCATTACTCCGCGGTACTCATGTGTGCCTCTGCCGGTTTTTCCCAGAAAGCCGGAGGAGTGACATTCATCTATCATCACGGCAGCATCATATTTATCGGCAAGGTCACAGATCCTGTCCAGTTGTGCGATCGTGCCATCCATGCTGAAGGATCCATCCGTAACGATAATGCGGCTCCGGGTACCGGAAGCTTCTTTCAATTTTACTTCCAGGTCGGCCATATTGTTGTGTTCGTAACGGTATCGCTGTGCTTTGCACAAACGAACCCCATCAATGATGGAAGCATGATTCAGCGCATCGGAAATGATCGCATCTTCTTCACCGAACAATGGTTCAAACACACCACCGTTGGCATCAAAAGCAGCCGCATATAAAATAGTATCTTCCGTGCCGAGGAATCCGGAAAGTTTTTTCTCCAGTTCTTTATGAATATCCTGAGTGCCGCAAATGAAACGGACACTACTCAATCCATAACCTCTCGAATCAATAGCCTTGTGTGCCGCCTCGATAACTTTTGGATGAGAGGAAAGTCCGAGATAATTGTTGGCGCAGAAATTCAACACTTTTTTTCCGCCCACTATTATTTCAGCACCCTGCGGGCTTTCAATGATGCGTTCCGATTTATAAAGTCCTGAAGCCCTGATCCCTTCAATCTCAACAGCAAGGCGTTTTACTAATTTTTCATTCATAACTCCGAATTTGAAAGACAAAGATACAGGAGCATTTTAAACAGCTGCCAGTTATCCATAGGTGTACTTTATATATTTTGTAACCTTTCTGAATCTACCTGCGTCAAAAATTGAAACCAACCAACATGAAATGGAAGAGCCCGGTTTGGCTTATGATTATTATGGCTACAATTGTTTCCGCATTTGTACTATTTTTTCCAACAGGAGATCCCCAAAATAATTCAGGTCACAAGGAAGCAACTGAAGCGGATGGTAAATGCCGGAAACAGGGTACTGATCCAATGCAGTTTGACATGATCTGGGAAAACCTTACCCGTCAATTAATTTCTTAATGCTCCACACATTGATTCTCAGGCACTGAGGCCTGAAAATAAATCCCTGTTTATTGTAACAAAATGAACTGCCGGCCGTATTACTTATACCCTTTGATTAACCTGATTAAATTTGTCACAAGAAAGAGCGGCTGTTTATGACCGAAAGAGAATATAATGAATGTGTCACTTCCTATGCGGATAACGTGTATCGCTTCATCCTGAAAAATCTCAGGCATGAAGAAGATGCACGGGATGTGGTGCAAACGGCTTTTGAAAAAATGTGGCGCAACCGGGAAGGTATAGATGCATCAAAAAGCAAATCTTATCTTTTCACAGTTGCCTATCACCAGATGATTGACCATATCCGTAAAGTGAAAAGGATACAACTGAAAGAAGAGTTTAATGAAACAATAAAAGTCCAGAATAAACCGGTACACAACCTGAAAAAAATACTGGAAGAAGCTCTGGCCCGGCTGAGTGAAACACAACGCTCTTTGGTATTGCTGAAAGATTATGAGGGGTATAATTATGAAGAGATCGGGAAAATAACAGGACTAAATGAAAGCCAGGTGAAAGTGTACCTGCACCGGGCAAGGATACAACTGAAAAACTACCTGGTAAGATTAGAAAATGTAATATAGTAACCCGGCAAAACATCCGGAGACAATAAAATGAATATTAACCGACATAACTACGAAGAATATTTTATCCTTTATATGGATAATGAACTGAGCAGTGAAGAATGCCGGCAGGTAGAGTTATTTATTCAGCAAAACCCTGATCTGAAAGATGAAATGGATGTACTGCTCCAGTCAAAATTGATCCCCGAACCTGGTATCTTTTTTGAAAACAAAGAAGAATTGCTCCACTCAACTGAAAATACGACAATCAATATATCCAATTATGAAGAATGGCTGGTTTTATACCTGGATAATGAACTGACTGCCGGGGAAAAAGCAGAAGCAGATAAATTTATTGAAACTCATCCTGCAATCAAAAATGAACTGGGCATACTTTCAAAAGTAAAATTGCAGCCCGAAGAAGACCTTGTGTTCCCCGGTAAAGAATCATTATACCGCAGGACAGAAAGAGCCCGGATCATCTCTATGCATTATTGGAGAGTGGCGGCAGCAGCAATTCTTATCATCGGGATAGGGATCAGCACAATCTTTATCTTGAATAACAAACAAACTTTTGTTTCAGGTCCTGCTGTTTCGCAGGAAATTAAAACCTCTGATACCCGTTCAGACAGAAAGGCGATAAAGAAAAGCACAACTGACCAGGCTGATCAGCCTGTTGCTGTAGCCGAGAACAGAAAAGAAGATTTAAAGTATATGAAGCAACAGCAAGAAGTCAAAACTGTTTTTACTAAAACAAAATCCAACGGGGCTTTCATTCAAAAAAATATTTTACCCAAAGCACCGGGGTTATTCAAAAATGAATCCCCTTTGATAGCCGGAAATACACAAACCAATAATTTACCGGTACCCGGATCCGTAGTTGATACAAAGATCAATACAATGTCTTCAATACCGGATGTTGCCATCAATCAAGTCCCAAATAATATTAGCACCAGCCAAACCGGAACTCCTCCTGTAACAAATACACCGGCCAATCCGTTTATAAATAAAGAAACTCCTGAAAAAACAGATGCTGTTTTTGCCAGCCAGGATGAAAAAGATAACAAAAAGACCCGTGGATTCTTCCGCAAAGTGACAAGACTTTTCGAAAAGACCACCCGGATCAATCCTACTGACGACAATGACAGGTTACTGATCGGATCCCTGGCCGTAAAACTGAACTAATTGTTTCAAAAAATTCAGAAGTCAAACAAATAACAATAAAAACTATGATCATGAAAAGGATATCTATTGTAGTAGCTGTACTATGTTTCACCATAATGGGCTCTGCACAGGAAAAAGCGGATACAGTTAAGGTGGGTGGCATGATAATCATCCGCAAACACGGGAATGAAGGTGAAAGCAAAGAGTATAAAATACCGAAAAGAAAATACAATAAACCATCAAACTTAAGGACAAACTGGTGGATCGCAGACCTGGGCTTTGCCAACTATACAGACAATACCAATTACGGCAGTATAGCTGCACAACAATATGCTCCCGGAAGTAACAGCAGCTGGTTAAAACTTCGCAGCGGAAAATCAGTGAACGTGAATATCTGGGTCTTTATGCAAAGGCTGAATATGATCAAGCATGTAGTGAATCTTCAATACGGATTGGGGCTTGAACTGAACAACTACCGTTACAAAGAGCCGGTCCGTTATGATGCCAATCCTCCGGCCGTGGCCAACATGCCAATTTTATACCTGGATAATACGCTCACCCGCAGCTATAAAAAAGACAAGCTGGCGGCAGATTATCTTACCGTCCCCCTCATGTTGAATTTTAATTTTACTCCCAGGCGTACATCGGATGGTTTCGGCCTGAGTGCCGGGATCAGTGCGGGCTGGTTATACAGTGCAAGAAATAAAACTATAACATCTGATGAAGGGAAGAAAAAAGCCAAAGATGATTTTGATCTGGAGCGCTGGAAGATATCTTATGTTGGCGAGTTGTCCTTAGGCCCGGTGAAGCTTTATGGATCTTTAGCAACAAAAAGCATGTACAGCCGCGGACTGGATATCACACCTTATAATATAGGCATCCGGTTCAGCAGGTGGTAGAATGGTAATTTTTTGATAAATATAAAGGGGCCGTATCAAAAGCAAA
>MWTC01000027.1 GCA_002066995.1 Sphingobacteriales bacterium UTBCD1 | reverse complement strand
GCTTTCCAATTCGGATATATACTGCTGCGATGTTTTCATTTTATCAGCCAGCTGTTTTTGCGAAATGTCTTTCCATTGGCGAATGACTTTCAGGGTTTGTCCGCAATTCATAAATGGTTAAGTTTTGATGTTCCTGAAATAATTGGGAATGGCAAGTTAGTAATTGAATAATTTTACACAATACCACTTTAGTGGTATATGAAGTAAAATATGTAAAAAATTGGCTTGTAAAATACAAGTAAGGTTGATTCGAATTCAAAAATTGTACTTTACCTTAGGCATACAAACCTTTTGAACCATGGACTGCCAATTAGGAATCCTTGTTATTAGCTGGATGCAAAAATTGAACATTCCTGTTGCTTCTTCTTTTATCAGGGAAAAACTTTTGTCACATCCGGATTATCCTTCTTTGTTAAGCATTACCGATACGTTGGATGAATTGAATATTGAAAATGGGGCATTTGTAGTTGAAAAAGAAAAAATCAAAGAAATGCCTGTTCCATTTCTGGCACATACCGGAAAAAGAGGAGGCGAATTTGAATTAATAACAGACTGCACAAAGTATATAGATAAGAATCCCGATTTTGAAAAGCAATGGGATGGGATCGCTGTAGTTGCCGAAAAACCGGAGCGTTTTGATAACACTGAAAATAAGCACATGCTTCTACAAGAAAAAAGAAAGCGGCAGGTGTTATGGTTCTTTATATTCTTTATTTCAGGACTCTCTCTTTTTTCGGTAGCAAATAATTTTTCCTGGCAATATGCCGGGCTTTTGCTGACCACTATTGCAGGGTTATCGGTTGCTGTATTAATTGTAGAGCATGAGTTGGGCATCAGCAATGAATTTACCGAACAATTATGCGCCGCAGGAAAGCATACAGATTGCGATGTGGTAATGGCCTCAAAAGGATCGAAGCTTCCCCAATGGCTTAACCCGATAGCTGTCGGATGGGCTGATGCGGGAATCATCTATTTCAGTTCTGTATTCCTTTTATTAATTGTTTCCGGCTTCACAGGAATTGTTCAGTCAGAAGCAGTCGTCTTATCACTGCTCGCTGCCGGTTCCCTGCCCTTTACTGTTTTTTCTGTTTATTACCAGTGGAGAGTAGTAAAAAAATGTTGCCCGCTTTGCCTGGCAACGGTTGCTGTATTATGGATCCAGTTCGGACTATTATTACCCGGATTTTACAGATTTCCATTCCAGGCAATTTCGCCGAATGAAACTTTATTTACGCTATTTACTTTGTGTACCCTTTCAGCCGCATGGTTGCTGCTGATAAAACCGGCTTTGCAAAAAAACAAAGGGTTAGCCGATAAAAATTTTTCTTTACTGCGCTTCAAAAATAATCCCGAAGTATTTAATTCCTTATTGAAGCAACAACGAAAAGTGGACACTACTCCATTCGAAAATGATTTACAGTTGGGAAATCCTGATGCTGATTTGCAGATTATAGTAGCCTGCAATCCCTATTGCGGGCCTTGCGCCAAAACTCATGAAATACTGCATGAATTTGCAGAAAAAAATGATATTGGGGTAACGGTAAGGTTTGCAATAAAAACAGGGAATAAAGAGGACAGGAAATTACAGGCCGTAAGATACTTATTGCAGTTAACAGATAAACGACCGGCTGTTTACAAGCGAAAAGTCTTGCATGACTGGTATGCAGACATGGATTTCGAAAAGTTCAGCAAGAAATATTTTTTGGAGAATCTATTAGATGTTGATTCTCTTTTAAAACAAGAAGAAAATTGGAGTAATGAAAGTGGAATAAAATTTACGCCAACAATTTTTATTAATGGACATGAATTACCGAAGCAATACCGTGCAGACGATTTGAAAACAATGTTCAGGTATGTAGAAAGACCGGAAGGGGTAAGCCTGAGAAAATATATTGATGAAAACGAATTAATTCCTTTTTAAAGGATAAAGTTCTTTGTACAAGGTCATTCAAAGGCAGGAGAAGCGCTGCTCTTGCCGATGAATGGCATTCGGTGATTACTCCCCTTCCTGTTCTTTTTCGAAAGTGCAGGTAGTGGAGATTTGCCGAAGGAGTAACCAATTTTTTAATTAAAAAATTTTAACACATGAAAAAGTTTGAAATGCTAGGGAGGATGCTTAGTAAATCCGAACAAAAAACAATCATGGGCGGAACTGAAGGCGGCGGTTCCGGTTGCTGTGCTCATTCATCAAGTTGCGGGGGCGGCGAAGTGTGGTGTTGTGGTTATGATATAGGCACTGCGCAAAGTATGGCAACTGTTCTTGCCATTGAGTGCGGTGAAGGCCATTGGTGTTGTGATAGTTGTCAAGGCCATCTTTCTTCAAATTGCGGTTAGTACCCCGCTAACTTTATATTGACAACAAGCCTATTAAGTATATACTCAACTACCGGGAATTATTATGAAAAAATATATATTTCTAATTGAACTACTCTTTCCATTGTTATTATTCTCCCAGAACAATAATAACCAGGTAAGCTTAATAGGCTTCCATCCCAATGAATCATTCATTATTTACTCGAATGATTTCTATGGGGAGCGTTCTACACCAATTACTCTTACGATATCAAAACCAAAGGAGCTATCCCTTAAATATCCCACTTTATTTTACAAATCCGACCTACTGAGTATTCCATTTATTGTTTTACCAGGCGAAAATTTAGTAATTAAAAAAGACAAAAATACTTTCAAACCTGAGGTGGCGACTGACGTTGTACGAAACAATGAGTTGAAGTTTTTTGGAAGTCTGGTACAACAATTAGGCCCGGTCTATGGAATTAAAGCCATTGATAATATCCCCGTTCCTTACCGGTATTTAACTCTGGAACAAAAGAACCTGTATCAAAAAAATATATCATCATTTAAATATCTTCCAAACTCTCTGCGAGAAAGAGATTCAATGCTATACGCAGTTTACTTAGAAAGAATAAAATTCCTGAAATCGTTTTGCGTGGAACATCACGTTTCTGATTTTTTTAAGGGTTATATTTCTAATTATTTTTTTTATGCGTATTTAAATAATTCATTAACGGGTTTATTATCTTCCTCAATTAATGAGAAAATCCCTCTGCTTTTGCAATCGAATTTAAAGAGAGCAGTCCTTGACAGTAAAAGTGACACGCTGCTGATAATAGATTCCTATAGAAATTTCATTAATAACTACAATGAATTTCTTACCATGGAAGCAACTGCCGGCGAAGCAAGTTATATGGAATTACTGGAATCCGCTGGCGCCCATTATAAAAATGAATCGAAAAATTATCTGAGCTATATTATTGTAAGAAATGCATTGAGAAAAAATTATGATTCTACAGGATCATTATTAAGTATTTTTTTTAAACAATGTACCAATGAAAAATATCTGACATTAATTAAAGCAGAAAATCAACTGCGCAACCTGGCAAATTCTGATAATAATTCAGGGGAATTCCTCTCGCAAGAACTTAAGACTAAAAGTTTATTAGATATTGTAAAAAGCACAGAAGCTAAATTGGTCCTAGTTGATTTTTGGGCAAGTTGGTGTAAGCCGTGCCTTGAGGAGATGAGGTATTCAAAAAACCTGCAAACAGTATTTCGTAATGAAAGCCGAATCAAGTTTGTTTACGTTTCGTTGGATAAATCAATAAGCGTCTGGAAAAAAACAGCTGATGATCTTCGGGATATTATGAATGCAAAGAATACTTATTTATTATTACGGGGCTTTGATTCGGATTTTGCAAAGAACTATACTATCTTTTCGATTCCCCGTTATATGCTAATAAATTCGAAGGGTGAGGTTGTTAGTTTTGATGCACCTAAGCCAGACGACCAGGAGCTTCAAAAACAGATTTATGCTCATTTGAACAAATAGTATATATGTTATGCGAGTTTCCTTCAACCAACAACCCGATGCCGTGGACTGCGGTCCTATCTGGTTCTGCATGGTTACAAAACATTACGAGAAGAATATTTCACTACAAATATTCAGGCAAAATAAAATTGATAAAGAGAGTAAAACCATGATATTATTTCGAAGTTCTTTGTACAAAGCCCGCCCGAACCGATCATTCTGGCGGCGTTATTCAGAAACAGCAGGTGTACAACTGTTGTTAATGAATACAATCGCTTATTACTTCTCTGTCTCGCCTTGGGCGAGATGGGGAAGTAGTGGGCAAAGTAGTGAGTATTGTAGTAAACAAATGAGTAAACATTTTTTAACAAAAAAATTTCAAACATGAAAATGATCGAAAAATTTGAAAAGGTTGGCAAAATGCTAAGCAAAGCTGAACAAAAGCAAATTAAAGGGGGTCTAACAGATCCGGGTGGCGGTGATGGTGGTAGCGGATGCAGTACAGGGCCGTGTTCTGTGTATGATTCTGCATCTGGAAATACGTATTTTGGGAATTGCGGAGTATACATTCTTTCCGCCGGACGTTGGGGTGTGGCAAGTAAATGTGAATGTCAAACCGATTTAGGCCCTTATGATGTGCAAGGAGGAACCAGTGCTTGTGCTACATCGTAGAGAACAATAAGAGATTGCTCTTTAAAAAAGGAGCAATCTCTTATTTGTTAAAAATCAATGCAACTTAAGTTGAGCAAAATTTGCTTTTTTAATTGAATAGTAATGAAAACATACCAATCAAAAATATTTCGGGCATTATTTATTTTTTTTGTTTTCGCATGTAACACCAATAAGGATAGATATAATGAAATAATTGTAAAAGGCACTATTCATGAAAAATTACATCGAAAAATATATCTTTTTGATGTATCAAAGCCCGATCTGCCTATAGATTCAACAGATGTCATTGATGGTAAATTTAGTTTCAAATATAATGCAGATTCCTCATTTTCACCTCATAGAGTCATGTTATGCATACGTGATTCATTCGGAATTTATGGGTATTTAAAACCAATCGGATTTAAAAACCCATTCAAATCAAAAACTATAGAGTCTGTTTTTTTTCTTGATAAAGGAGTTACCTCAATAGATCAAGATTCTACACAAGATAAATTCTTTTCAATACACGGAAGCCGGCAAGATATTCCAATGTATCAACATATTGCGTTTCATATTTTGAATAACCAGGATACTTTTTTGAGGCAACAGGAGCTTAAGGAGGATATTACTAAAATCAATAAATATTCATACTCTTACTATTTAGCGGATTTACTTTACAAAAATAGAGAAATATATACTAAGCAAGAGTTTAAGTTACTTCTTTCTCATTTTAGTGATGAGATTGGGCAATCGTTGCTTTTTAAAAAATGCGAATCCTATTTATTAGCCAAAGATTCCGCAAATAAACTAAATAACTTTTTTCTTGAAACAGCTCAACAAAAAAGGGAATCTGTAATCGACACCTCAGCAAATTATAATTTGTTGATATTTTGGGCAAGCTGGTGTGCTCCATGTAGAAGGGAAATACCGGAGCTTAAAAAAATATTTCTTAATTATCATGATAAAGGTTTGTCTTTATCAAGTATTTCAATTGATAATAATTTTGCAAGTTGGAAAGAAGCACTGGATATCGAAAAGATGCCATGGAATCAGTTTATTATTAATGATTCAATAAAAAACGAACTGGATGCTGAATTGAACCTTTCTTCAATACCCCTGATTGTCCTGCTTAATAAAAATGGACATATTATCGTAAAGGAAACTGGTTTTGATGAAAAATCATCACCATCATTAATTGACATTATTCGGGAACATATTAATTAAATTCATGCAAATGCGCTTTCCATATTTTAAACAGCCCGATGCCATGGACTGTGGTCCTACCTGCCTGCGCATGGTGGCAAAGCATTATGGCAGAAGTATTTCATTGCAATCATTAAGAGAAAAAACACAAATAGGAAAAGAAGGGGTCAACCTTCTCGGCATCAGTGAAGCCGCAGAGGTAATCGGTTTCAGAACACAGGCGATAAAACTAACGTATCAATCATTAACACAGGATGCGAAATTGCCGGCTATTCTGCACTGGAATCAGAATCATTTTGTAATCCTGTATAAAGTAAAAAAAAGATTCCTCCTTCGTCGGAATGACAGATCGCATGGGAATAGCAAACTGCTGATTGCTGATCCGGCAAAAGGGTTGATAACATTATCTCCCGGAGAATTTAAAAATAATTGGATAAGTAATAAAGAAAACGGACAGGAAGAAGGCATCGCTTTACTGTTAGAACCTTCCCCCAAATTTTATGAGAATACCGACGT
>MWTC01000018.1 GCA_002066995.1 Sphingobacteriales bacterium UTBCD1 | reverse complement strand
TTTGCTTTTGATACGGCCCCTTTTTTATGCTGTGGATTTCTTATAGAGACTCTTTATAGGCAGCAAATCTCCGGGAATAAAGGCGAACCCAACAATAGCTTTTCCACGTACTTAAAAATATTACCGATCTTTCTTCTCCTGCATCAATCTTCTGAAAGCATTTGAACTCTCAAGATAACGTATCACTTGCTTTTGTAATACTGTATTTTGTTTAGCCGGCCCGTTTTGTGAAGTAAAGTATATAGTAAAAAACTTATTGAAATTTTTAAAGGTGTAATCCGGGTTTGTAATATCTTTTGCCGAGATCACAACGGCCAGCAGTTTTGATTTGGTTTTTAATTCATTATCACCGGTTGTTCCGGTTTTGGCATAATAAAAATAGGGGGCTGCGTTTTTCAGCTGATTACCAAGCCCGCTTGCTGTGCCACTGAACAGAGCTTCTTTCATGCCGGTGAAAACCCCGTCACGCATCAATGAAAGAAAACTATTATAACCGATACTGCTGTCAATATAAAAAGGATCAAAGGCCGGTAAAGAAGCATAAGGGTTAAGTGTTAGAGAATAATTCCTATTCAGCGTAACCATTCTTCCAAATGCTTCCAGCATTTTTACGGGAGGTATCAATACCTGGCTGCTGCCTTTTACATGACCCCGGAAACAATTGGCAAAGACATCATAAGGTATATTCATATTCAGGTTGCCACCCTGCTGATCGAACAAACCACATTCAGGAAAAATAAATCCTGAACGATTACCTGCGTTTCCAAAAAGGAGCGAATCATAGGATGAACGAAAACGATCAAAGTTCTTTCCCGGGTTATGATTATAAATACCGTAATTGCTTAACATGCCGATGGAAAGAAATGAACTGTCCGTACCGAAATGAGCTTTGCCATTTGCATAACCGGGCCAGTTTTGAAATCCATCCAGCCAGTAAGTCTTTCCGTTATAGAAAAAATATGGCCAGTGCATACCTGAATCCGGTTTCTGCGTCACAAAATATCTTGAAAGAATTCCGTTGAGATTTTGCCTGGGATATGAGCCCAGCAGGATCACATTGGAATGGAAATAATTATCTGACAGCCGTAAATACTCCGTAAGTTTTTTTATTAAACCGTGATACTCTTCAAAATCATATTGCGCCACACGTTCTCCTCCAAAATAGTTTTGTGGTTTTGAAAATCCGTCAGATGCAAAAAGGTCCCAGTTGATATTGAGTTGTGATGCCACTGATGAGAATACGATCGGCTTCAATGTAGAGCCCGGTCCCGGATTCAGGCGCAGCAAGTTGATATTACCGATCAATTTCCTCAGTTGTGATTGCGGAATCACGCCATTTTCATTGCTTAATAAATTCGAAAACGCTGATTTATTATTTGGATCCGGCCTCGCCATATCTTTAAGAAAGTCGTTCATAGCGAGTATGCGGCCATTCCCGTCTGCAATACAAATACCATATTCAGCACCTTTTTTATATGAAGAATCTTTACCTGCATATTGCTCCATGATCAGGGAAAGTGAATCCATCATTTCAAAATCCAGGGAAACAAATGCATTGCGGCTGTCAGTTCCGTTCTTAACATAATCTGCTGCAATACTTTCAGCAACGTTTCTTGCCCATATCAGGCGATTGCCCAATGGATAAATATAATATCTGCTGCCATTTACAAAATAATTTTTCATAAAAGCATCCGGCTCCACTATTATCAATTTTTCACTTCCTGAAGAGGGATCGTCCAGGAGAATCCTGGACGGATTTTGAAGTAACAAACTGTCTCCTGCGGAAAATTTCCTGCTGCTATTATTAACTCTTATGCTAAAGCCTGAACTCCCAGAATTGACCAGGTATAACTTTTTATATATGCCCCGGGAAGAAGCTTCCCTGAAAGATAGCATCAATCCGGAATTTAATTTCTCCTCTGGCTGAAAAGTGAAATCCGTAAGTCTCTTATGGATTAACAAACCTGTTTTCCGGTCCCACATGGCAATATTATAAACAGTAGTATCGCCAAATACATTTCCTGTCCAGGCATACTGCAAATGCGGTGGCGGCTCAATTCTGAAATAATTTTCATTTGCTGCCAACTGTGGAACGCCGGAATTAAGATCGAGGTATAAAAATCTTTTTTGATCCAGGTGTCGTTTAAAATCACTCCTGGAATAATCTTCAATTTGTTTTTGGAAGAATGGGTTATCCGAAGAAAAAATTCCAGAGATTATCATTTTCCTTAACGAATCGGCAAACAGGGCATCTCTTTTCAACAAGGACATTCTCCTGCTGTATTTCGACGTGTCAAAATAAATGATCACCGGTTGAAGTTTTGCCTGTATCATGGTATTCATGCCCTGCGACAGATCATTTACATTGAATTCCCTGTTCCTGTTAAAAGCAGGTTTTATCAATAACAAAAGAATTATCAATCCCGAAAAAACAACAATCCCCGGGATAGATTTTTTACGATTCGAGTAATATTGTACCGGAACTGTTTTAAAAAGCAGGATCGCTGCTACAATTACTAAAGAAGGGAACAGAATAGATTGTTTACTCAAAATACTTCCGAAAGGCAGGTCCTGCCCGAAAAAAATATATTTTCCTGTTGCAGCCAGTATCACCAGCAATGCACTGATCAATAAATAATTCAGTAATGTAAAACCAACTGTTACTGTTGGATAATTTGTGTTGGTCCTGTTGGTAAAGTCAGGGTACAATTTATAAAACGGCGACAGCATGATCACCGGGAGTAATAACAACAATACAAATAAAAGCACGGACCATTTTCCATGCTCTCCAATGAAAAACCTGCTGGCTACCAGGTCGGTTGCCTGTGCATTGTATTTGGCTCCCTTATTTTGCGGGGCCTGTGGTAATAAATGAAAATAAACAGAATTTACGGCAGGGTTATTCTTTTCGTAAATGAATGTGTTGATGAACCATTGGTTTTGCGCCGCACGAATCACCGGGTCATAGGTCTTTCCTTCTTCATAAGCCAGTTGAACTGCTTTATCCGGTGGCATGGTTAAAACGTCAATCCTGTATTTCGTCCTTTCTGCTTTATCCAAAAGGATCTCTTTAGGAATGAACCTGAAATATGCCAGAGATAATATGGGTAATAAAATAAACAGTGCTACTGCCAGTTTCCTGCGTTTAATCCCGGGATACAAAATTCGGGTTACATTTAAAATCACAACCAGCGCAAACAGGGAAAACAAAAAAGTAAAAATAATTTGCGGCAATTTTAATATATAACTGAGAAAATACGGAGCAAATAGAAGATTCAGTACAAACACTAAAGTGTAAAACACGGCTGAAAAAACAAAAATTTTCCTGTTTGCGGAATTACCTGCCGAAAGGCCGGAAATACTGTAATTGATATTTAAGAAGGCCTCATTAAATAAAATGAAATTTAAAAAGACAATAGCAAATCCTATATCAATGAAAACAAACACGCCGAGTAAGCTGATGGACAACAGGATTTTTACCGGGTTGTTTACCAATACATGTAGCGGCCTGAATGTGTCTATCTCCCACCAGCATTTTTCTGACGATGCCACCAATGGAGAATGCCGGTAAGAGACATAAAGAAAAATAAAATAGATCGCCATCAGCAAGAGTGAAATATGGCGGCAATCATTAATATCAAAATGCCTCAAGTAAGCCCAGCCATAACAAATAAATAGCAGTAAAAGCCACACCATGAAAAAAAAATATTTCGGGTTAAGGCGAATCAACTTCCCCGTTGCGAAAAACTTTTTTGTCTTTATTCCTTTAAAATATTTGAGAGCAAACTTTCCCCTGACTACTGAAAAAGCTTTTCTGAGCATTTCAAATCCAAAAAAGAATGCCAGAATAATCCCTGTATAAATAATGATCCTGAAATTCCAGGCGCTTTGTAATTGCTGCTGCGAGGGCAGATCCATTCCATCATAAGGCGGAAAACTTTTATAGCGCCAATACAGGAACAATCTTGTCGTCAGGAAAACCAATGAAATACAGGAGAGCAATTGCCACACCCAACTGATCTGCCCGGCTGGTTTAAACAAGGCACTAAAAAAAACCATGAGAAAAAAAATACCAAGCATCCCGAATATTCTGAATTGCCATTGAGACTCTGTCAGAATATGGTTACCCATTTCCCAGTGATACGTATTTTGCAGTGAAAATATCCAGCTGAAATTTTTTGAAATGGCAGGCAAAATTAAATTATTGTTTTCCATGCCTGCTTCTTCGCCGGGTTTGTTCATTCGCCTTACTTTCATTTCCAGGGCTGTATTGCCTGTGCTTTTTTGGTAACTCAGTAAAACCGGTGTGAAAAAATCCGGGCTGTCATTCCCGGGTGAATTAAATAAAAATCCCTCCCGGAAAACGGACGGCATTCTTTCCAGGTCTTTTGTATTTGACACAAGAAATTTATTTACCACATGATCGGTCCAGTTGTCTTTTTGTTCTTCCGATAAAGGATACGAAGCCGGGAACCTGTTCAGGATTGCAAAACTATTTCCTGCTTCATATTTTAAAATGAACTGATTCCTGTTCGTTCCCAAAAATGTATAACCCCAGGCAAACCTGCTGTTATCCGGTATCACCGCTTTAAATGACAGATCGCCTGCAGTGATCATTTTTCCATCATAACGGACAGCTGAAGCAAGGGACATTAATTTTCCCGAAAGGAATATTTTCATGCTTCCAAACCCGGCTTTTGAAACATCATCCCGCAAAAAATAAATTTCTTTTAAACATTCCAACAGCACCTGTTCGCTGAAATATTCAGAATTAATAAATGCATCCAGGTCTTTAAAAACATTCCACCCTGTCAATCCACGCTTAATTTCCTTATGAACACTGAATACTGATTTATTAATTTTCAATTCAAAATCTTCTTCCCCCCTTATAATAATAGCTGCAGAATATAAATTGGTATGAAAAGACAGGGCATGGCCTGCAGCAGGAAAAGAAGCTGAGGCTAACTTATAAATATCAGAGGAAGACACGTAAAAGGGATCTTCCGAATAGGATGAAGACACAATGACCTTATTGTCTTCTTGGGAAAAAAGGAACCTGTTAAAGGGGTTGCCGGCATTATTTACCGTATCAGACTTTCCCAATTCTATACTTTTTGTAATACGGTATCCGTCATGGCGGATAAAATAATGATCAACATTACTGTATGTTTTCAAACTCAAAGGGGCATGCATATTGATCCAGAGAAATAAAATGCAGGCAATGCTGATCACCGTGAAGATGGGCAGAAATAATTTCTTTACTCGTCCCGGCCTGGACAATGACCTGTAATAATACAACCCGTACCATACTAACAGAATAAAGGTCAGGGCATAAAGAAAAGAAAGGCTTGTAATGATTTTCAACATTAGTCTGGATTAGTGTTGATTCAGGTTCGTTTCTTCAAAAACAGGATAAGAAAGATCATTCAGGTTGATTTTTTCCAATACCATCCTCAGCACCAAAGCACGGCTTCCGTTCTGTGTATTTAATTTTTTTAATAGAGCCGGATTCAGGGCCATGCCATTCCTGATATCATCAATACGCTTCACCATATTTCCGCCTACAGACAGTTCACTTACCCGCAGATACAGATACTCTATATATAACAAGGCTAAAGAGATCAACAGCTCCAGTAACTTATCCTGCTGCTCTTCATTGATTCCGGCAGGATTATTCTTATGTGCATCTACAACAGCCGTGATCGGTTTGATATACTGCTCGTAAACATGAGTTGTAAATAATCGTTCTGTTTCAAAAAGGTTTTCCAGCATTTCAATATCAGATTTATCATTCGAGGCCCCGGGGTATTTTTTAACTTTGAACGTTTTAGAAATCGTATTTATCAATGATTCAAATTCATTTTGGACCCTGCTGTATTCCTTCACTACAGCATGCAGGCTTTCATTTTCTTCTCTCATTTTTTCCAGCCTGGCGTTAAGATCCCGTGTTTTTGTTTGCATATCAGAAATCATTTTTTTATCATTTTGATCTGCGAGGCCGTTTAACGGTGGAATAGTCTGTGAATCCGGTTTTTTCAGCTGGCGAAGCAACTGATCAGAAATATCAGCAAACCTCTTTTGTTGCCGGAAAAACAAACCTACTAAAAGGCCAGCTGCAGCCAGTATAACAACTGCAGAAAGCAGTAACCATGTACCTGAATTGTTTTTTTCTTCTTTTACAGGCTCCTGAATCTGCGGTTTTACGAGACCAGCTTCATGCAATTTTATCAGGGAATCCAGTTCCGACCTCAGCAAAACGGGATTCCGCATTTTCTTTTCCTGTAAAGTCATTGTATCTACAATCCGGATATTCTTTGTATCCGTTTGGGCATACAATGATTTTAAAAAAATGGTAAGCAGAAAAAATATTAACAACTTAGAGCGCATAACTAATTTTTAAAGAATCAAAAATGAAAAAACTGAAATATGCCTGCTTTCCTGCGGGATGCGTTCATTTTGGTAACGGTCCTGCCTTTGGCAATATCTTTATAAACGGAGATGATAGAAGCTAACTCACCTCCATAAGACGGGAACATTGAAATAGCTTTCAGATCCTGTATTGGTGAATAAACTTCAGCCACAGAAGTAAGGATACTATATAAAGATCTTACATCTTTCACTTTCTGGTTTTCCATAAGTCGGAGATAAATATTATCCCGTGTGAAATAAATATCCATTGTTTTATTCCGGAAGGCTTTCAACGCCTGGTTATTCCTCCGCACAACAGACGTGTTATAAATAATATCATTCCCCGGTTCAATTTTAATTCCATGATAGAGGAATGCATTATTATTCACGATATCATTATTTTTTGACAATCCTTCCTTTTTGTCAATCGGTATCCCAGTAAAGTCTGTGATTTTATATGCACCACTGAAAGCGCCATGTAATGCCACGTTCTTGTTATTAACGGCCCGGCCCGGGGTTACGGTATTAATACTCACCTCATCGCCTAACAAATGATTCAATTCCTCTTCAAGCTTTGACTGCAATTCTTCAAAATAAAATGCCCTTCCGCTCAGCATTACCACTTTAATTCTTTTCCTGATATCTTTTGTGATTACATCACGAATACTGGTGATAATACATTGAACAATACAGGCAGTCGCTTTTTGAATAATGCCGGTTATTTCATTATCCCAACGGATGTTCCGGTCACTCAGGATCGCACCAGCGTATTGAAGTAATGTTGCCTGATCTTTATACAAATTGGCAACAGAGCGTTCAGTGGTATCTGACTGCTCTGTAAGTTTGGAAAATTCTACAAGTCCCACAGCAGGCAACTGATTGTATTTCTTTTTTTGCGTTTCCATCAGTTGCAGAAAATCCAATACATCTATTGTCAGATTTTGCTCCAGGATATTTTTCCTTATAAAATCTTTTACCGGTATTTCATTATCTCCCGGGATAGCCCGCAAAACCAATGTCAGGAAATCTTCGGCAAATCCGTACGAGAGCACATTCCCGGCGCCTGCAAATCCCGTCCGGAAAAAACTGCTGTAATTTTCATTATCATCTGCCAGTACCATCGAGATGTCCGTAGTACCTTTTCCGCAATCAATGACTAATGCGATCTCTCCATTGGCCAAACGCACCTCTGGTTGAGTCTGCTGGTAGCCCATGAACGCAGCATCGCTTTCTGAAATGGTCTCATATTCTATGTATAGATTCCCTTCTTCAATACCCAGGGATAGTAGCATGGGGGCAGTCCGTCTTCTCAACTCATTCAATAAGTCAAAAACATTCTGCTGAGTGTAAATATTTGGAACAAGCAAAGTTACTATGATACCGCCTTTTCTGAAATCCGGTTTTGTGGCAATCATCAGGCGAAGCAAACGAAGAAGCACAGCACTGATCAGTTCCCTTTTATGTTCCCGGATACTGTAATCTTCCGTTGCAGCACCGCAGATGAGTTGCAGGCTTTTTTCAATTCCCAGCTTCAGGTTGGGAACAATCTCATATTCATCTTTAAACGAAGACAGTGAAGCAGCCGCCACTTCCTGTTTTGTAACAAACAATCTTATCTCGTCCCTGTCAATACTATCTGTAAAATTGAAAGGAAATCTTTTTCTCTCTTCCTGAGTGATTTTTTTCTTTACCGCATAAAACGAACGGTACAGATTGTTATGGCCCGGCTCATCGTTTAAAAAATCTGAACGCTGAAATATTTTTGTTTTATCTGATGCTTTCAGCCTGCTGTTTATATTTTCCAGGATATCATATTGTATAAAAGATGATTGGGGACCGCAATTTTTATATCCAATCTGGCTTGCTTCACTTCCAAAGTCAATTGCCACTTTCTGGCATTGGCGTGATGTGACTACCGCAAAATGAAACCGTGCAGCATAACTATTATCCGGGTCGGGCTGAAAAACCACATTGATATAAAAAGGATATTGTTCTACCCTGCTTCGGTAACAACCAAGCGTAATCCGTTTCTGGTCTTTGGAATAATCCAGCTTTATCCCGGTTGCATCATCATAAAAAGGAACGACAGCGAATTCATTACTTTTTTTTATAAGCAGCTCAAAACCATCACCATTCTTCGACAATGAAACATGACATTCATTCATTAATACATCCTGAAGTTCAACCGGAGCCATCTGGTTCAGCCTTACTTTATCAGGGTCTTCTATGGTCAGGATCGGTGCAAGTACCCGATCCTCACTATAAATAACAAAATCATAATCAGTTTTCTTATTATTGCCTGTTTCATTTTTTTCCAGTCCTGCAATAAAATAACGATCGCTGCGGATCAATATCGGTAAATAATATAATCCCATAAAAGTTGATTTATTGTTTACAATACCATTTATCGTTGTTGTTTCCGTAATTACTTTCTTTTTCTGAGGAATAGCAGAAATTGAACACTCTTGATTTCAGGGAAGAAAAGGAAACTGAAATACTATCGCCTCTAATGCTGTTTTCTATCTTTCTCTTTACCGGCAACACATATCCTACATTGGTGAACCTGACCGTATCCATACTGCTCACAGTAAAACTGTCAGCACTGATTCTTTTCCAGGTGTTCAATTGCACTACAATATTATCAAGGTTATATCCTGTGGAATTATCAATGGACAATTCAAGGTTTTCATACTTGCTGGTAACCTTATTGAAATACTTTTCTCCTGTAAGCTTCAGGCTGATTTTATCCGGCCAGGTATTGCGGATACGAAAATTGGTTTTCGTCACTTTATCCAGGCTTTGCCCTCTTTGTATTTCTATTACCTGGATAAGTGAATCCACATTTAATTCAGGAACGTTGGAAGGACGGGGCGCAATCATACTGATCCCTCCTGATTTTTCCCATTTAATACGGGTAAAATTGTACACCAGCATAGCTATTGCAATAAACACTATAACTACAAGGAATTTTTTAATAGGCCGTTTCCATCCCGGAGTATCTGCATCAGCAATGTCAGAAATACGGGGAGGCTCATTCTTTTCCGGAGCCACCAGGGGAGTGATGGAGAAATTATTTACTTTGGCAAAATCCTGGTAGCTGACCCATTCATTCGTATCAAATACCCAAATCCTGGTTCGTGAAGGGTCATTGCAAGACCGGAGCAACGATTTCAGTTCTTCTGCGGAGTGAACTTCTTTAACAATGTTCGTTCCGTCATTGAACAAATATTTTTCCATGTCTGGCTTTTCTTAAGTGGTCAAGAGTAAAAATCCCTGAATAAAAGGCGATGGTTTATAATTGAAACGAAAAATTACAACTGTAATTGAAATCAGGAACCGCCGGTGTGCTGTTACAACAAAGTTTTAAGATTTGTTGCATCTTTCCGGGCATCTTGTTAAGAAATATTTCACAAAGAAGGTTTGTGGAAATGGTCCATCAACTTTCATTTATTTCAACAGCTCATTGAAAAACACATAGCTTCCGCTCAGCTAAACCAGGAACCCGACAGAAATGATTGTAGCCGGCCCAATTTTATTTTCCGGTAATATTGACGACTGATTTCATCTCCTTTTTTAAAATGAAAAAAAATCAGGTCTCCGACTTTTTTTCGGGAGATAGGCTCCATAAATCCCTTCATTATTTAGCAAGGAAATTCCCCATAGTTTCCCCGGCTTATATCACCGCTATCTTCCGGCAGTCAATGAATTTATTCACAGATATTTATAGTGCCACTGAATAGAATAAAAAAGATGGCCATTAAAAAACAGGTAATGGGTCAATTAAAGCAAATGATCTTTTATTATTTTTAAATTAAAAGTAAGAACAGGAATGAAAATGAATTAAATTTATTTTGCCAAACGTTTTCAAATGTCCCAAAAAAAAATCAAGATCATAATTACAGACGACCATAAATTATTCCGAACAGGAGTAAGAAACTGTCTGGAAAAAAGAGCTGATATAGAAATTATCGGGGAAGCGGAAAATGGTCTGCAACTCTTAAAGTTGCTGGAATTTGTGAAACCTGATATAATATTTCTGAATATTCAGATGCCGGTGATGAATGGCGTAGATACCCTGCCCATTATCCGGGAAAAATATCCTGATCTTAAGGTGATCATTCTGAGTATGCATAATGATCCGGAAGTAGTCCGTAAAATGATCGAGCTTGGCGCCAATACCTATTTTACTAAAGAGGCAGGATCTGATAAAATTTATGAAGCTATTCTGGCTTTAAGCAAACAATGGTTTTTTATAAGTGATACGGTAAGAAAGAGTATGGAGAAGAAAGAAAATTCTTCTAAAGATGGATTTAGTGATAAAGAAATTGAAATACTAAAGGAAATTCAACATTCTTCCTCCGTTGAGGAAATAGCAAAGCATGTTGAGCTTTCTCCCCTAACGGTTGAACTTATTCTAAATAAATTAAAAATAAAAGCGGGAGTTGAAAATCATACAGACCTTATTGATTTTGCAATAAAGAATATAACTGATCGTTAGCCGGATGAATTTCTTAATGACCGGCAGCAATCTGCCAGGGTTTAATCCATATCTTTTCTCTTTAACAAATATCACTCTACACAGTACTGTCTTTCCTATATGAATGGGGAGCAATACAACAGAATGAAAATTTCAGAAGCTTTGTTTTACCGGAGTGCTAACTCAGAGTTCTTCTTACCTTTGTCTTATGCTATCCATTTCAGAAAGAGGGGTCAAAATGCCTCCCTCACCCATCCGCAAACTGGTGCCTTTTGCTGAGGCCGCTAAAAAAAAAGGAATCAAAGTTTATCATCTTAATATCGGTCAGCCGGATATTGAAACCCCGCCGGCGATTTTAGATGCAGTTCGTCATGCCGATATCAAGGTGCTGGAGTACAGCCACAGCGCCGGCAATGAAAGTTACCGACGCAAACTGGTGCAGTACTATAAAAGAGTGGGCATAGAAGTAACTCATGAACAGATTCTCATCACCACGGGTGGCAGCGAAGCGATCATGTTTGCCTTTTTTACCTGCCTGAATCCGGGTGATGAAGTGATCATACCCGAACCTTTTTATGCAAACTACAATGGATTTGCCTGCGCAGCCGGAGTCAATGTGGTTCCTATTACGGCACACATTGAAAACGGGTTTGCATTACCGCCGATAAAAGAATTTGAAAAAAAACTGACACCGAAGACCAGGGCGATCATGGTGTGCAGCCCCAATAACCCCACCGGCTATTTATACAGTCGTGACGAAATGGAAGCCCTGAAAGAGATCTGCCTGAAACATAATTTGTACCTCTTCAGTGATGAAGCATACCGTGAGTTTGCCTATTCCGGAAAAGCGATCAGCGCCATGCACCTGGATGGCCTGGATCAAAATGTGGTACTGATGGATACTATCAGCAAACGCTACAGTGCCTGTGGCGCACGGCTTGGCGCATTCGTAACAAAGAATAAACAGGTGTACGATGCTGCATTGAAATTTGCGCAGGCAAGGCTGAGCCCTCCGGGGTTGGCACAGATCATGGGTGAAGCAGCAGTGGATTTACCCGAACATTATTTTGATGCACCAAAAGCGGAGTACATGGCGAGAAGGGATTTATTAGTAAGCCGGTTGAATAAAATGCCGGGAGTATATTGCCCCAATCCCGGCGGCGCTTTTTATGCCATTGCAAAATTGTCGATTGATGATTCTGATAAATTCTGTCAATGGCTGTTAGAAGATTTTTCTTACAACAATCAAACGGTGATGTTAGCACCTGCTACAGGTTTTTACGGGACGGAAGGCCTGGGAAAGAACGAAGTTCGCCTCGCCTATGTACTTAATCTGGATGCTATCAATGCTGCAATGGATTGTTTGGAAAAGGCGTTGGAAGAATATGCCTCCTACCTCCAAAAAGGGGTTTTAGAGTCTTCAAAGATGTAACCTGTTTCTTTCTGCAAAATCTGTGAGAGAAAAAGATTCTCACAGATTTCTGAGATTTTCACAGAAACTATAGAATGAAATTAAATCATGATTAATTTTTCTTTCTCTTCGAATATCTCCGGTAAAAAAATTTTATTCATTTTATAAAATTTTATTGGCGGTGACGGCTCATCGTCATATTCATTAATAGAAAGCTGCCACCAGCCCACACTTTTCCATTTGCCCAATTTATATCCGACTTTTTCATAGGTAGCAAAATATGTAAACCCTAAACCTTCATGAAAGGCTACACTTTTTTCATTCGGAAGGTTGATAACAGCATAAACATTTCTGAAACCCTGCCTTTTTAAAATCTCAATCAAGACATCATACAATGCTTTGCCGATTCCGTGCTTTTGAAAATCATCATGAATATAAATGGAGCTTTCTACACACCATTGATATGCGGTGCGTTCCCGGTATTTTCCTCCATAGCAATACCCGGCTATCCCGCCATTGATCTCGCAAACCAGCCAGGGCCATTGTTTAAGATAATCGCTTATTCTTTCTGCAAAGGCTGAAACCGATGGTATTTCTGTTTCAAATGTGAATGATGTATTTTGAATATATGGGCTATAGATGTTTAAAATGCCCTGGGCATCTTCAGGTGTGGCTAGCCGAATTAAACTCATATAAATAATTTTGAAAGCCGGGTTTTAAAGAAGGATACATTTCTGGTATTTTTAAAAGACTGGAAAAATAATGTGTATTCAGTACATATTTATTATCTTAGTTGTCCTTTCTGCTTGTACTTGTGTTGTAAAAACGAAATTAAATAAGATATGAACTGCTTGCCAACGAAGAAGTGTTTATTTTTTTTCTCAATTCTTTTTTTTGCTGCAAATGCACAGGCACAGCTTTTAAGCTGGACTCCTCAGTTTCCAACGGACACTGCTGCAAGCCAGAGTTTTGTGATCACCATGGATGCAAGTAAAGGCAACCAGGGATTGCTGAACTATTCACCTACCACCGATGTATATGTTCATATTGGCGTAATCACCAGCCTAAGCACCAGTCCTTCTGACTGGAAATATGCTCCTTTTCAATGGGGCACCACCCCCTCTCAGGGACAATGCAACTATATTGGAAACAACAAATGGACCTATACAATAAATGGAAGTTTGAGAACTTTTTTTGGCATCAGCAATTCCACAGAAATCATCAGGAAAATTGCGATCCTTTTCAGAAGCGGTGATGGATCCAGGGCACAGCGCAATACTGATGGCAGCGATATGTACATACCCGTTTATGATAACAGCGTGGTTGCCGCCAGGTTTACCGTTCCACCATTTCAACCAACCTATATTCCACTGCCTGAGCCGATTTCAAAATCGTCCGGCGATAACATTACGCTTACTGCCTTAGCCAATAAAACATCTACGATGAGTTTGTTTCTGAATGGCAGTTTGATTCAAACTACCCCCAATACCACTACCATTACTGCAAACCCAGCCATTACAACAACCGGAAACCAGGCAGTAATAGTTACGGCAAATGACGGAGTATCTGTTTCTGCGGATACACTTCAATTTTATGCTTCAGCCGGAGTGGTTATAGCACCGTTGCCGGGCGGAGTTCGGGACGGCATCAATTATGAAAGTGATAATACGGCAGTGACCCTGGTGCTATATGCTCCTTATAAAAAACGTGTTTCCGTGATCGGTGAATTTCCCGGAAGCAACTGGGTGGAACAAACGCAATACCAGATGAACAAGTCACCCGATGGAAACTACTGGTGGCTCCGAATTACAGGATTGACACCGGGAACTGAATATGCTTTCCAATATCTGGTTGACGGCTCTCTAAAAATTGCTGATCCATACACAGAAAAAGTTTTAGATCCCTATAATGATGCAACAATACCCGCATCCACCTATCCAAACCTGAAACCTTATCCTACCGGTAAAACTACCGGCATAGTCAGCATAGTACAAACAGGGCAATCTGCTTACAACTGGCAGGTACCCAATTTCAACAGGCCGGATAAAAGAAATATTATAGTTTACGAATTACTGGTCCGTGATTTTGTTGCCAATCACGACTGGAATACATTGAGGGACACATTAAATTATTTAAAGAATCTCGGGGTGAACGCAATAGAAATAATGCCCTTCAATGAATTTGAAGGCAACTTAAGCTGGGGCTATAACCCCGACTTCTATTTTGCCCCTGATAAATATTATGGACCGGCAGGTACTTTAAAAGTGTTCATTGACTCATGTCATAAAAAAGGTATGGCTGTGATCATGGATATTGCATTGAATCATTCTTTTGGTTTATCTCCCATGGTGCAATTATATTGGGATACTGCGAGAAGCCGGCCTGCTGCCAATAATCCATGGTTCAACCCTGTACCGAAGCATCCATATAACGTAGGATATGACATGAATCATGAAAGCCTTGCTACAAGATATTTTGTAAGCCGTATAATGGAACACTGGCTTCAGAATTATAAAATAGACGGATTTCGTTTCGACTTATCGAAAGGATTCACTCAAAAACAAACCTGTGACAGCAATGGCAACAACTGCGATGTAAATGCATGGTCTGCTTATGATTCCAGCCGTATTGCTATCTGGAAAAGATATTACGATACCTTGCAATTAAAATCTTCGGGATGTTATGCTATACTGGAACATTTTGCCGTGAACACCGAAGAAACAGAACTATCCAATTACGGCATGATGCTTTGGGGCAATATGTCTTACAATTATGAACAAGCCTCTATGGGATATAATACAGATTGGAATTTTCAGGGTGGAATTTTTACTAACCGTGGCTGGACCAATCCCTATTTAGTAACGTATATGGAAAGTCATGATGAAGAACGAATGATGTATAAAAACCTGCAGTTTGGAAACAGTGCCGGCAGTTATAATATAAAAGACCTGAATACGGCACTGAAGAGAATTGAAATGTGCGGTGCTTTCCTATTCACCATTCCGGGGCCGAAAATGTTTTGGGAATTTGGTGAAATGGGATATGATTTCCCCATTAACTATTGCCAGGACGGAACAATAAACCCTAATTGCAGGACTGATCCCAAACCTATCCGGTGGGATTATTTACAAAATATACAAAGGCTGCGGCTGCATGATATTTTTTCAGCACTGATCAAACTTCGTTTCCATCCGTTATACAAAGATGGTTTTACCAGCAACCGCATCAGCTGGGATCTCAGCGGCTCTGTAAAATATTTTAAGATCACTACCGATACATCCAACCTGCTTGTTGTCGGTAATTTTGACGTAACGCCAGAGAATTCCACCATAACATTTCAGAATGCAGGCACATGGTATGATTATTTAAACGCCACTACGATCACTGCTACCGGATCTGCCCAGGCAATATCATTACAACCGGGAGAGTACCATGTTTACCTGAACCGGAATGTTGTGAATGCCGTAGTAACTGCGGTTGGCAATGTTACCCCGACGTCAGATGTGCTGAGCGCTCAAGTTTATCCGAATCCCGTTTCAGGAAGTTCAGTGATCAATCTTCAAACAACAGAAAGCGGAAAAGTAATTGCAGACCTATACAACATGCAGGGTCAAAAGATCGGCAACGTTTACTCGGGCTTTTTAGTGAAAGGACAACATACACTCCCATTCAATCAACCTGCGAATAAATTATCCGCGGGGAGTTACATACTTACTGTCCGGATCAATGGGAAATCCGTACCGGTAAAAATCATATTGCCCCATTAACTTTTGAATCATAATTGAAATGGATAATAATCTGAAATTAAAGACTGCGGAAATTGAAAAGATCAGCCATCTTGAATACTTCAATATTGCCATTTCGGTAGATTGTGTCATTTTTTGTTATAATGAAAAATCTCTCCAGGTATTACTGATCAAATCAGACCTTGAAGAATATTCAGGGCTTTACTCCTTATTGGGCGACCTGGTAAAGCCGGATGAAGACCTGGACAGTGCTCCATACAGGGTTTTGAAACAAAGAACAGGAATGGACGATGTATACCTGGAGCAGGTTCATACTTTTGGAAGCATTGGCCGCCACGTTTCCGGAAGAGTGATCACGACTGCATACTACTCTCTGATAGACATCAAACACCATAAACTGAAATTAGATGAAAATGAACTGCACTGGCACCCGGTAAAGAACATTAAGAAACTGGCCTTTGATCATAAGATCATTTTAGATACATGCCTTCAGCGACTGAGGGAACAAGTCATGGAATTTCCCATTGCTTTCAACCTGCTGCCGGAAAAGTTTTCATTGAGGCAATTACAGGAACTCTATGAAGCAATATTAGGTATTGAATTAGACAGGAGAAATTTCCGGAAAAAAATTGCTTTGAAAGGATGGCTCCACGATCTCGACGAAATGGAAACGGATGTATCGCACCGGCCGGGCAAACTTTATTCCTTAGATCCGGTTCACAAAAAAAGAAAAGTGATAAAAAAATCAAAACAACCCTTAGTTACTATTCTAACATGATCACAGACTGAATGTTTTACCAGGCATTCTGCAGTTTCCTTAACACGGTTTTTTATAATAATCAACAGCAATATTTTAATACCTTTTTAAAATCAGATAAAATGGCTTAAACTTGTGTAAACGATTGCATAAGTGCAGCACAAGACTACAATAGCAGATATTGCCCGGGAATTAAACACTACACCAGCCACTGTATCCCGGGCACTCAGCAATCATCCAGGTATCAGTGAGCGAACAAAAAGATCGGTTCAACAGGCAGCATCAAGGTTAAACTATAAGAGAGACAGGATCGCATCTTCCTTACGTTCCGGAAAGACGCACCTGATTGGCGTGATCATACCGGGAACTGAAACCAATTTTTCCGGATCGGTGATTCATGGAATTGAAAATGCTGCCCGCAAAAAAGGATACAATATCCTGCTGCACCAGTCAAACGAGAGCAGGGAGCAGGAAGAAAAAGGACTGGAAGCATTCCTGTCTGCACGGGTAGATGGTATTCTGATCTCGATTGCCAAAGACACCATTGATTATTCTCATTTCAGCGAATTAAAAGAAAGAGGGACACCCATATTGTTTTTCGACCGGATCGCTGATGATCTCGGGGTGAGCTCAGTAGTCATTGATGATTATAAAGGAGCTTTCCTTGCAACAGAACACCTGATTGAACAGGGATACAAACGCATTGCACATATATCAGGACCGCAGGAATTGAAAAATTTTTACGACCGTCTCCGGGGATATTTGGGCGCATTGCAGGCACATAAGATCAGATCAGATTCTTCACTTATTATTAACGGGAATATTTCTATTGAATCAGGTAAAGAAGCTGCCTTACACTTTTTATCTATGTCACGCACCCCGGATGCAGTTTTTGCCTCAGATGACTTTGCCGCATTAGGGGTGATCAATGAATTGAAAGAGAGAAAAATCAAAATACCGGAAGAAATTGGTGTTGCCGGTTTTGCAAACGAATTATTCGGAAAACATATTACGCCATCACTTACCACGGTAGATCAGCAATCAATAAAAATGGGTGAATCAGCACTGGAACTACTGGCAGATAAGATCGAATCCAAAGGAACGGAAAAGAACAACATACAAAAGATTATACTGGAGCCCTTGCTCGTTTGCAGAGAATCCTCAGCAAGGAAAAAATAAAAAGTAATTAACATTATAAAACAAAAAAAAAGGGTTTACCCCCATTTATGTAATCGTTTACATAAATTTTTTTCAGTACAAAAATTTTTGGTGAATAAAAAAAATCTATATTGTGTGCTCAATACACATTACTCAAATCTTAATTGAATTACTAAACACCTTAATGATTGCTTATGTCAATCCCAAAAATTCTAAAACGGATCATTCTGCCCCTGTTGCTCCTGGTTTATCAGGTTGCACTTTCACAGGACAGAGTCATTACAGGAAAAGTTACCGACAGTAAAGATGGTACTCCGCTTCATGGAGTGACTATCCTGGCAAGCGGTACAACAGCAGGGACTGAAACAGGCGGAGATGGAACCTACCGGATCACAGTCAGTCCATCAGTAACCTCACTGGTATTTTCTTTTGTTGGTTATACTACTCTGACTGTACCGATACAGGGAAGGACACTTATAAATGTGTCGCTGTCCGTCGCAAGTTCATCACTGGCAGAAGTTGTAATCATCGGTTATGGCACCACGACCAAAAAGGACCTGACCGGTTCCATTACATCTGTTACTGCAAAAGATTTTGATAAAGGCATTGTTACCACACCTGAACAACTAATATCCGGAAAAGTAGCAGGTGTGCAAATAACATCAAATGGCGGAGCCCCGGGATCAGGAAGTACCATCCGTATTCGTGGTGGTGCTTCATTAAATGCAAGTAACGATCCATTGATCGTAATAGACGGGGTACCTATTGATAACAGTGGCATTCCGGGTGCAGCAAACGCTTTAGCGCTGATCAATCCCAACGACATCGAATCATTTAATATTCTTAAAGATGCTTCTGCTGCTGCTATATATGGATCAAGAGCATCCAACGGCGTCATCATCATCACAACAAAAAAAGGGAAAAGCGGAAAACCGAAATTTAATTTCAGTACTCAAAATTCCGTTTCCACTTTGTCTAATGATGTTGCGGTTCTTTCACCTGCAGAGTTCAGGGTGTATGTAATTACCCATGGTTCACCTGCACAAGCTGCAGTAATGGGGAAATACGGCACGGACTGGCAAAGCCAGATTTATTCTAATGCACTGAGCAGCGATAATAACCTGAGTGTATCCGGTTCTCTTAAAAGCGTACCTTACAGGTTATCACTCGGATATTTAAACCAGGACGGCATTCTTAAAACAGGAAATCTTCAGAGAAAATCTGTTTCTATAGCTTTAAACCCAAAATTATTTGACAACCACCTGAAAATTGATATCAGTATTTTAGGTGCAATTAACAATACAAGGTTTGCCGACCAGGGCGCTATCGGAACTGCAGTACAATTTGATCCTACCCAGCCTGTTTATTCAAGCAGTAATAGATTCGGAGGATATTTTGAATGGCTGGATCCGAGTTCCGTCACAGGACTTAAAAAACTGGCACCAATTAATCCATTGGGACTCCTGGAGCAAAAACTGGATAAAAGTGCCGTAAAAAGAAGTATCGGAAACATGCATTTGGATTACAAAGTGCATTTTCTACCCGATCTGCATGTAAATATGGACCTTGGCTATGACGTTTCAAAAGGTGAAGGGACTGTCTTTGTACCGGATAGTGCTGCTTCTGCATATATGCGTTCCCCGGATGCAAAACACGGTGGTGTCAACAACAGGTATCTGCAAAAAAGATCGAATACACTATTTGATATTTACCTGAATTATACAAAAGATTTAAAATCTGTCCGCAGCCGTATTGATGCTACCGCTGGTTATTCTTATTCCAAATATTTAACTACAAATATTTATGCGGAAAAAGATCCCAATGGTCCTTTATACGAAGATCCCCTGAGCCATACACTGAATACCGTAGCCAACAATGGACAACGCTGGACTCCTTACAGTGATTATGGAGCGAATGGATATTTCATGCCAACCGGTTTTCCTTCAAATCCTTTTGATAAGCCCGAAAGAGTGATCCTTTCAGCGTTTGGCCGTCTTGTTTACACCTTTAATAACAAATATATTCTTACAGGCACTATCAGGAGAGATGGTTCTTCTGTCTTTTCCGGCATACCCGGATCCAATCTTTTCTCTTCAGGCCAGAACTGGGCAGGATGGTTCCCTTCGGGTGCCTTTGCATGGAGAATTAAAGATGAGGATTTCCTGAAGGATTCAAAACTGATCAGCGATCTGAAACTGAGATTGGGCTTAGGAGTAACCGGCCAGTCTGACGGAATCGGGTACTATTCTTACCTGGCAAGCTATAGTGCATCCAATGCACAGGCTCAATATCAATTCGGAAATACATTTTACACCATGTACCGCCCCGATGCATTTAATGATCACTTAAAGTGGGAGCAAACCAAGACCTCTAATATAGGGCTGGACTACGGCTTCTGGAATAACAGGATAAACGGCTCTATAGATTTTTATTTAAAGAACACTTCTAATCTGTTGAGTGTGGTTGACCAGCCGGCAGGAACCAATTTTGGAAACAAGGTGATCGCCAATATCGGTACCATGGAAAACAGGGGTGTTGAATTTACCATTAATACAGAACCAATAAAACAAAAGAGTTTTGTATGGGATCTTAACTTCAACATTACCTATAATAAGAACAAGATCACCAAACTCACCTTTGTGAATGACCCCACATTTCCCGGAAATCTCGTTGGAGGCATTGCCGGTGGTGTAGGAAGTTCCATCCAGATCTATTCGGTTGGTTATCCTAAAAATGCTTTTTATGTTTACCAGCAGATCTATGATCAGAACGGGAAACCGATTGAGGGTTTATTTGAAGACAGGAATCGTGATGGCATCATCAATAATAATGACCTGTACCGCTATGAATCACCTGATCCCAGAATATTCCTTGGAGTTTCAACAAACGTAACATGGAAGAAATGGAGCGCCGCTCTTTCTGCAAGGGCAAACATCGGGAATTACATGTACAATAATGTATTTTCCAATACCGGGGTACAGCGGAATATCATCAATCCGCTTGGATACCTCAATAACGGTTCAAGAAATGTACTGGAAACAAACTTTACAGGTAATGGCGATCAGTATCTCTTATCTGATTATTATGTTGAAAATGCATCTTTTTTCAGAATGGATTTTTTCAACCTCGGATATGATGCAGGCGATGTACTCAGCAAAAATACCCACTTAAGAATCGGGGCAACCATCCAGAATTGGTTCACCATTACAAAATATAAAGGTGTTGATCCCGAGGTACCCGGTGGTATTGACAACAATTTTTATCCCCGGCCAAGGATCTATTCCATTAACCTGAATCTTGATTTTTAAAACAAACGCTTTGAATAAAATTCAGCATATGAAAAAAAATCTTTTACAAACAGGCAGCTATCTTGCCGTGTTTGTTATTATCATTTTTCAGTCTTGTATAAAATACCCGAATTTAAAGCCTACAAATGGTATTAACTCTGCAAACGTTTATACAAACGCTGCAGGCTATAAATCCGTGTTGGCGAAAGTATATGGTTCTTTTGCTACAACCGGTAACCAGGGGCCGGCAGGCAATGGTGACGTACAAGGCATAGACGAAGGCTTTTCAGATTTTTACCGCATGTTCTGGGAAGCTGAGGAATTAAGTACAGATGAGGCTGTAATTTCCTGGGGTGATGTAGGTGTCCAGGACTTTCACAATATGAACTGGAGTCCGAACAACAGCTTTATCACAGGGCTTTATTACCGCAGTTTGTATCAGATTACCCTCTGCAATGAATTCATCAGGCAATCATCAGATAAAGAACTTAGCAGCCGTGGTATCACCGGAGGAGATGCAGATCAGATACGTCAGTTTGCCAGGGAGGCAAGATTCTTAAGAGCATTTCAATACTGGGTTTTAATGGACATATTCGGAAATCCTCCGTTTTCTACAGAAGCAACTGTGATTGGTGGTGCGCCTCCTCCACAAATAACACGCAGCAATCTTTTCAATTACATAGAAAGTGAATTAAAAGCCATAGAGCCTGATATGCCGGCGCCTCACACTAATGAATATGGGCGTGCCGACAAAGCTGCTGTATGGGCATTGCTGGCAAGACTGTACCTGAATGCGCAAGTTTACTCAGGAACAACCCGGTACACGGATGCAATCACTTATTCAAAAAAGGTCATTGATGCAGGCTATTCTCTTATCAGCAATTATTCCTGGCTCATGCTTGCCGACAATAATCTTAATACAAGTAATACAGGCGAATTTATTTTTACTATTAATTATGATGGAATACACACACAGGGATATGGCGGTACCACATTCATGACTCATGCTGCCGTTGGTGGTTCCATGTCAGCAGCTTCATTTGGTATTGATGGCGGCTGGGCAGGTATCAGGGTCACTAAAAACCTGCCTGCACTATTTCCCGGCTATCCGGCTTTCACTACCATTACCGACACAAGAGCAGAATTTTATACTTCAGGTCAAAATTTGGATATTCAAGATCTCACCAAGTTTACCGATGGCCTTGCTGTTACAAAATTCAAGAACCTGCAAAGAAATGGCAGCCCGGGATCCAACTTAAGTTTTTCTGATATTGACATGCCTCTATTCCGCCTTCCTGAAATGTACCTGATCTATGCAGAAGCAGTTTTAAGGGGCGGTACAGGAGGCGATCAGTCAACTGCATTGGGATATATAAATAATTTACGGACGAGGGCTTATGGAAATAACTCAGGCAACATAACATCAGGACAATTGACATTGGATTTCATCCTGGATGAGAGAGCAAGAGAATTGTATTGGGAAGGATTTAGGAGAACAGACCTGATCCGGTATAATAAATTTGTAGAGGCATCTTATTTATGGCCCTGGAAAGGTGGCGTGGCATCCGGCACTGCCGTTCCTGCTTACCGGAAACTTTATCCGCTTCCTTCGAGGGATATTAATGCAAACACTAATCTGGTTCAAAACCCGGGTTACTAATCCTTAAAATAATTTTTTATGAGAAGAATATATCAAATACTTTTTTCTTTAACCTTTCTGTCAGGAGTCTTTTCCTGCAAAAAGGCAGAAAACAAAGATTATTATTTAGGGGGCACTCCTCCTGTTTTAACCAGTTCCGTTACGGGTGCAATTCCCCTTACTTTCGCAACTTCAAACCAGGTTGCACTCCAGCTGATGTGGACCAACCCGGAGTATATGTTCACTACGGGTATCAACTCACATAATGTAAACTACCTGGTAGAAATAGATACAACGAATTCCAAGTTCACTAACCCGAACAGGAAATCAATATCACTCAGCGGGGATCTGAGCCTTACCATAACCCAGGCCCAGTTAAACGATTATTTACTGAACCAATTAAACCTTGCTGTCAGTAAGCCACACAACATTGAGATGAGAGTGACCGCAAGCATTGGAGGTACTGTTCCTCTTGTTTCAAATGTTTTAAAATTCCCCGGGGTTACTCCTTATGCCACTCCCCCGAAAATAACCCCACCCGCCAGCGGTACTCTATTTATCGTAGGTAGTGCTGTTGCCGGTGGCTGGAACAATCCGATATCAAACCCTTCTTCACAACAATTTACACAAGTCAGCCCGACCGTTTACCAGCTTAAGACCCCGATAATCGGTGATGGTGAATATAAATTTATTTCAGTGAACGGATCCTGGGATTCCGATAAGCAATGGAGTATTGCTACAGAACAGGCTTCCGGCGATCCTTCTACTTTAAATTATGATCTTTCTCCGAACGGGGCCAATGCAAGAGCACCATTAGCCAGCGGCACCTACCTGATTGTTGTGGACTTTCAACGGGGAAAAGTGACCTTAACCAAACAATAATTAACGACTAATATTATTTTATGAGAAAAATATTTAACAGCATCCTGATCATAACAAATGTTGCTCTTATTATTGCTGCCTGTGACAAAGTGCAGGACCTGCCTTATTACAATAAGGGCAACGCTGTGACACTTTCTGCCTCTTCAACCACTTTAACCCCAAAAGTGGCTGACTCCAGTACTGCAGTCCTGACATTGAACTGGACATTTCCCAATTATGCAACGGACTCATCCAACATGAAGTATATTGTTGAGATTGATTCAACCGGCAGAAATTTTTCACGGGAAGTAACCAGGACCATATTAAAAACCCTGAACACTTCATACACGGGCAGGGATTTAAATGCCATTTTGCTTAACTACGGATATGCTGTCGGTGTACCTGTAAAACTGGATATCAGAGTTACATCTTCTTATGCGAACAATAATGAAAGGTATTTCTCAAATATTTTACAGGTTTCCATAACACCTTATAGCGACCCTTCAAAATTAACCACGGAAAATACCAGTGTAACCGGTACAGCATCCACTTCGGCAAATCATTCCAATACTTTTTCATGGTCTCCTTCTTTTCCGGGATATACCGGAAACATCACTTACAGCTTGCAATATGATTCAGCAGGAAAAAATTTCACAGCACCTCAAGTGATTGCCGGCGGTGTTTCTGTTTTTAGCCTGTCATTGACACAAGACGATATGAACACCACTGCCCTGACATCAGGTATCCCTATAGGAAATACCGGAACAGTGGAATATCGTGTGAAAGCAACTACTGCCAGCGGTGCCATTGCTTATTCAAATGTGGTTACTGTATCCATCGGCACTTTCTCTCCCGTACCTGCTAACCTTTTCATTGTGGGTGATGCCACCCCGGGCGGATGGAATAACCCGGTACCTCTTCCCTCCCAGCAATTCACCAAAGTCGGTGCCTATTCCTTTAGTATTACCATCGGCCTCACTGCAGGAAAAAGTTATGTCTTCCTGCCTGTAAATGGCGATTGGTCACATAAATTTGGCGGAGCAACTGACGGAACAGCACCTGGAGGAGGTGCATTACTGAAAGACGGTGCAGTACCGGGATCCAATACACCGGCCCCGGCTGCAACGGGTGTGTATAAGATCGTTGTCAATTTCCAGGCAAATACTTACACCGTAACCCAGCAAACATTGCCTGCAAACTTATACATAGTGGGCGACGCTACACCCGGCGGATGGAGCAACCCCGTCCCTACCCCATCACAACAATTTACCCAAATAGATAATTTCACTTTCGCTATCGCTGTCAATCTCACCGCAGGCAAATCATATTTATTCCTGCCGGTAAATGGCGACTGGAGCCATAAGTATGGCGGCGCAACAGATGGAACTCAGTCTGGTGGCGGTGTATTATTAGCTGATAATGATGTGCCGGGATCAAACACTCCATCTCCCGGTACTACAGGCCTGTACAGCATAGTTGTAAATTTTGCAACTAACTCATATACGGTAAAGCCATTACCTTCGAATCTGTACATTGTTGGTGATGCAACACCCGGCGGATGGAATAACCCCGTTCCCACTCCAGCTCAACAATTCACAAAAATCAATGACTTCACTTACGGAATAGTGCTTAATCTTACGGCAGGAGGTTCTTATTTATTACTTCCCGTAAATGGTGACTGGTCGCATAAGTATGGAGGTACGCAAGCCGGGGGAGGAACGTTACTGGCAGACGGTGATGTACCGGGTTCAAACACTCCGGCCCCCGCTACAACCGGGCTATACAGTATCGTAGTAAACTTTGCAACCAATACATACACTGTTACGCCTGTACCTGCCAACCTGTTCATTGTTGGCGATGCTACCCCTGGTGGATGGGCCAATCCTGTACCTACACCATCACAGCAGTTCACACAAGCTACGCCGGGAGTCTTCCAATTAACGCTTCCATTAACAGGCGGAGGCAGTTATTTATTCCTTCCGGTAAATGGTGATTGGTCACATAAGTATGGCGGTGCAACAAATGGAATGTCACCAAACGGCAGCCCACTGCTGATAGATGGTGCCGTGCCGGGATCCAATACGCCTGCTCCATCCACGAACGGTACATATACCATTACTGTAAGTTTTGTAAGTATGACTTATAAAGTCCAGTAATTTTGGATATCAATTTTTTAAAAAAGGTTGTTTCAATGAGACAACCTTTTTTTATGCTTAAATTGTGGAATAAAATCTCTAAGACAGACTTGTGGTTAAACGGGTTCGAACTATATTGATTTTTATATTTTGTTCCATTACGACAATTGCTTGTAAAAAAAAGAATCCCTCGCCTCCGGGCGCCAATCCACCATCGGGGAATCCATTCTTTGCCAAAGGTGCTGATGTAAGTTGGATAACGCAAATGGAAACGGGCGGAATTAAATTTTATAATTCTTCAGGTGCAGAACAGGATTGTTTATTGACTCTTAAAAATCTTGGCATGAATGCAATTCGGTTGAGAGTTTGGGTCAATCCTTCCAATGGCTGGTGTAATAAACCGGATGTGGTAGCCAAGGCAGTTCGTGCAAATAATCTTGGTCTTAAAGTCATGATAGATTTTCATTACAGTGATACCTGGGCCGACCCGGGGCATCAAACCAAACCTGCCGCCTGGGCAAGCCAGGACTTCGCCACTTTGCAAACCTCTGTTTACAATTATACCACGGATGTATTGAATACTCTAAAATCAAACGGAGTTACTCCCGCATGGGTGCAGGCAGGAAACGAAACCAACGATGGAATGCTCTGGCCTGACGGAAAAGCTTCTGTAAATATGGGCAACTTTGCTGCATTGGTAAATTCAGGATACAATGCAGTAAAATCGGTTGACACTTCTATTAAAGTGATCGTTCACATTTCAAACGGATATGATAACAATTTATTCAGGTGGATCTTTGACGGGTTAACAGCCCGGGGTGCCAAATGGGATATCATTGGAATGTCTTTATATCCTACCCCTTCAAATTGGGCAACATTGAATACTCAATGTCTTTCTAATATAAGTGACCTGGTGGCCCGCTATAATAAAGATGTAATGATCTGCGAAGTGGGAATGAGCTGGGACCAGGCTGCAGCCTGCAATTCTTTTCTCACTGATCTTATTTCAAAAATAAAATCAATACCCGGCGGCAGAGGACTGGGAGTTTTTTACTGGGAACCGGAATGCTATAACAACTGGCAGGGATATACATTGGGGGCATTTGACAACAGCGGTAAGCCGACTGCCGCACTGAATGCTTTTAATTGATAAATTGTACTGTCATTAAGCACCATTTTTCATTTCCTTAATTTGCTATTATGAAGCTGATTCGGCCAACTATTTCCTGTTATTACTTTATTTTCCTGTCCTTCATTACATCACAGGCCCAACCATTGTCACCGGCAAAGCAAATAAATTTCGATGCTGACTGGAAATTTCATTTTGGCAATGCGTCCAATCCTGAAAAAGATTTCAATTACAGCATTGCAAATATTTTTTCAAAAAGCGGTAATGCCGGCGGTACTGCCATTGATCCCAATTTTAATGATAAAGACTGGAAAACGTTGAACCTTCCGCACGACTGGCTTGCTGAGTTGCCATTTGTCAATGTAAAAAATTCCGACGTGATGTCTCATGGCTACAAGCCTGCCGGAGGGCTTTTTCCCGAAACAAGCATCGGGTGGTATCGCAAACATTTTAAAATAGCAAAATCAGATTCAGGCCTGCGTCACCGTATCCGGTTTGATGGAGTTTTCAGAAACGCCAGCTTCTGGATCAACGGGTTTTATCTTGGAAACAACCAGAGCGGTTATACCGGAGTTTCATATGACATCAGCAACTACCTGAATTATGAAAAAGAAAATGTGTTGGTGGTTCGTGTGGATGCAACCCAGTATGAAGGCTGGTTTTATGAAGGCGCCGGTATATACAGGCATACCTGGCTGAATACATACAACAACATTCACATTGCTGAGGATGGAATCTTTATTTACACAAATGTGCAGGGGAAAAATGGCGAGGTAAATATTGAGGTTACCGTTGAAAATCAAAATTCCTCTCCCGGGAAAGTAATAGTGAATGTTTATGTTGCAGACAGGTCCGGGAACATAATAGGAAAAGCGCCGGCACAGCCTGTTTCACTGGGCAATAATGAATCAAAAACCATTAAACAAAAAATTTCTGTTACCGGTCCTGTGCTTTGGTCATTGGAAAATCCTTACCTCTATCGGGTGGTGGCCGATGTCAGATCATCCGGGCAGATCATTGACAGCAGAAAAGTACGCTTTGGCATCCGCACCATTGACATTTCTTCAAAAGGTTTATTTATAAATGGTAAGTATGTGAAAGTGCATGGTGTCTGCAATCACCAGGATCATGCAGGCGTTGGCAGTGCGCTGCCGGATTATCTCCAGTATTATCGTATCCGTTTGCTGAAAGATATGGGAGCAAATGCATATCGTTCCAGCCACAACCCTCCTACTCCTGAACTGTTAGATGCCTGTGACAGTCTCGGTATGTTGGTGCTGGACGAAAACCGTTTACTCAACAGCAGCCCTGAATACCTGGATCAGTTTGAGAAATTAATTAAAAGAGACCGCAACAGGGCATGTGTATTCCTATGGTCCATCGGCAATGAAGAAGGATGGGTGCAAACAACACCAGTAGGTAAAAAAATTGCAGAAGTACTGCTGGAAAAACAAAAAGAACTGGACCCCACCCGGCTCAGCACTTATGGCGCTGATGTGCCAAATGTTTACAAAGGAATTAATGAAGTGATCCCCGTCCGCGGATTTAATTACAACCTTAGCGGTATTGCTGATTATCACAAGGCGCATCCGGATCAGCCCATCATCGGAACGGAAGTTGGAAGCACCGTGACCACAAGAGGTATTTATGTCAGAGATTCCGTCCATGCTTATCTGCCCGATCATGATATCACGGCCCCGCCATGGGCAAGTACAGCAGAAACCTGGTGGAAGTTATTTGCAACTGAAGACTGGCTGATAGGAGGATTTGTATGGACCGGTTTTGATTATCGTGGCGAACCCACACCCTATCAATGGCCAAACATTAATTCACACTTTGGCATCATGGATATATGCGGTTTTCCAAAAAATATTTATTACTATTATCAATCCTGGTGGACCAATAAAGATGTATTGCATATCTCACCTGACTGGAATCTCGCTGCCGGCAAGGCAGACTGGAGAATAAAAACAGGCCAGCCTGTTGACATATGGGTAAACAGTAATGCAGACAATGTTGAATTGTTTCTTAATGGAAAGAGCCTGGGTAAAAAAGATATGCCCCGAAACGGCCATCTGCAATGGAGTGTACACTATGAGCCCGGAACTTTAGAGGCTGTGGCATTTAAAAAAGGAAAAAAGATCACATCCTTCGTTGAGACAACGGGAGTACCTGCAGAAGTTGTTCTTACCCCTTACAAAACAACAATGCTCGCTGATGGTGAAGATGCAAGTGTCATTAACATTAGTGTAATGGATGAAAAGGGTCGTGAAGTGCCGGATGCCAACAACATGATTCGTTTTACCATCAAAGGCCCGGGAAAGATTATCGGTGTGGGAAACGGAGATCCCAGCAGCCATGAGCCTGATAAATGCGCAAACGGTGCATGGCAAAGAAGCTTATTCAACGGAAAATGCCAGGTGATCATTCAGGCAACAACAGAACCCGGAACAATTTATTTTGAAGCACAGGCAGCAGGTTTATGGAAAGGATCCACTGATATCGTAACGGTATCTCCCGGCAACATATCAGTTATTACCAGTAATAATAAATATCAACTGGCAGGTGAATCTGCCCAACCCCGTGAAGCAACAAAAATGCTTGGCGCCGACATATCTTTTTTACCTGAGTTAGAAGACCGGGGAATGCAATTTTATGATAAAGGAGTTCCAAAAGATGCAATACAGATTCTGAAAGATCATGGTTTTAATTATATCCGACTGCGTGTTTTCAACGATCCTGCAAGAGACAGCGGCTATTCTCCCAAAAAAGCCCGCCCGGACGGCCGGACGGACGGGGGTTTCTGTGATCCGGAGCATACCAAAGCCATGGCAAAGCGAATCAAGGCAGCAGGAATGAAATTGCTCCTGGACTTTCATTACAGCGATTACTGGGCAGACCCGGGCAAGCAATATAAGCCGGCAGCATGGCGCAATCTATCTTTTGAAGAACTGCAGAAAGCATTATATGACTACACTGAAAAAGTGATCCGGGAATTAAAAGACCAGGGAACTGCACCCGATATGGTCCAGGTGGGCAATGAGATTAATCATGGAATAGTATGGCCCGAGGGAAATGTGATGCACCCGGATAGCCTGGCACAACTTCTTTCTGCAGGAATTGCAGCAATCAAAGCAGTGGATCCCTCCATTGTCATCATGCTGCACATTGCACTGGGCGGACAAAATGATGAATCAGTGTTTTTCTTAGATCAAATGATAGAAAGAAAAGTTCATTTTGATGTGATCGGCCTTTCTTATTATCCCCGCTGGCATGGCTCGCCGGATGATCTGCGAAACAACCTCCTGGACCTTACCCGCCGTTATCATCAGGATATAATTGTGGCAGAATATTCTCAATTGAAAAACGAAGTGAACGAAATTGTGTTTAACTTACCCGGCGGAAAAGGTAAGGGCACCTGCATCTGGGAGCCACTGAACTCCTGGGAAAGTGTTTTTGACAAGGATGGAAATTCAAATGAATACCTTAATCTCTATGATGGGATCAGCCAAGAATACTTAAACAACAATCAACGGTCACAATAATTTCTAAAAACCAACTATGCACCTGCACTATATTGACTACGCCGTCATTGCCCTGTATTTTTTATTCGTTGTCGGAGTTGGATTTTTATTAAAAAAGAAAATCAAAACAGGAAATGATTTCCTGATGAGCAACCGGAGTATTCCGCTCTGGATCACCAGTCTTGCTTTTATCTCGGCAAATCTTGGCGCACAGGAAGTGCTGGGAATGGCAGCCAGCGGCTCCAAATACGGATTTTACACTGCACACTATTACTGGCTGGGTGCGGTAATTGCCATGGTTTTTCTCGGTGTATTCATGATGCCTTTTTATTATGGCAGCAAGGCCCGCAGCGTTCCCGAATACTTAAAACTCCGTTTTGATGAAAAGACCAGGACATTCAACGCTTTGAGCTTTGCAGTAATGACTGTTTTTTCTTCCGGCATCTCCCTGTATGCATTGGCAATGCTGATGCAGGCCATCTTAGGATGGGACTTCAGCTTTTCGATCTGGATGGCTGCAGGCATCGTTTTAATTTATACATTCCTTGGCGGGTTGACAAGTGCTGTTTATAACGAAGTGCTTCAATTTTTTCTGATTGTTCTGGGAATAGCACCTCTTGTTTTTATAGGACTTCACAAGGCAGGAGGATGGGAAGGCATTGTTCACAATGTGGACAATATAAAACTACATCTTTGGAAAGGTATGGACCATGCTTCAAATAATCCTATGGGAGTTGATGCACTGAGCCTGGTGTTCGGTTTAGGCTTTGTGCTGGCATTTGGCTATTGGTGTACCGATTTTTTAGTAGTGCAGCGGGCGATGATCTCACACAACCAGAATGCAGCTCAGAGAACACCGATCATTGCAGCCTTTCCCAAAATATTCATGCCCCTGATCGTTATTCTTCCGGGCATTATTATTCTGGCATTGCAAAAACAATTTACCGGGTTTGAATTACCGACCAATGCCGAAGGAGCGGTTGATTACAATATGACCTTACCGGTGATGCTTTCCAAATTATATCCCAGCGGGATCTTAGGAGTCGGCATTACCGCACTGATCGCATCATTCATGTCGGGCATGGCAGGAAATGTAACTGCCTTCAACACCGTCTGGACTTTCGACATCTATCAATCACATATAAACAGGAATGCTTCAGAAAAACATTACTATTACGTAGGCAAAGTGACCACTGTTGCAGGTATCCTGATTTCCATTGCTACGGCATATTTCACCAGGCGGTTTAATAATATTATGGACCTGCTGCAACTGGTATTCAGTTTTGTAAATGCACCTTTATTTGCCACATTCTTTTTAGGAATGTTTTGGAAAAGAACAACAGGCCATGCTGCATTCTGGGGATTACTTTCTGGTACGGGAGCTGCTGCCCTGACACATGGGTTAACCGTAGCAGAAGGGAAAGGCGGATGGATCACCAACCTTCACACATTTTATTCAGGCACCAGCCAGGCATTCAACATTGCCTGGATCGCATTTACAGTCTGTTTCATCATGACGGCTCTGATCAGCCTGTTCACGAGACCAAAACCCAATGAACAATTGGTTGGGCTGGTATATAGCCTTACGCCGAGACAAAAAGATAAATCAAAAGCCTGGTATAAGAACCCGTTCTGGCTCGGGATCATCGTATTGCTGATCACGCTGATATTTAATATTATTTTCTATTAAACTCATAGATATGAATAAATTATTTGATCTGCGTTTTGTTATCGGATGTTTTTTCTTAATCGTTGGAATACTTCTATTGCTCTATGGTTTCTTCAGTTCTGCAACGGACCAATCGGTTAATCGCTGGTGCGGAGGAATTTTTACCTTGTTCGGGCTTATCATGCTGCTGCTGTCTTACCGGCGCAACACTAATGATCCAGGCCCGCATTGAGTAGAGAGAATCATATAATCCAGGTATTTACCTGTCATATAATTGTTCCCGTTTTTTGCATGAATCTTTTTATTTTTATTCCAAACGTATGTGATGGATGAAATAAGTATTTTATTAGTAGAAGATGAAAAGAAAATCGCAGATGCGCTTCAATCAGGGCTGACGGAGAACAGCTATTCAGTAAAAAAGGCATATGATGGCGAGTCCGGATACCGGGAATTTAAAAGCCATGAATATGATCTCGTCATTCTTGACATAAACCTTCCGGGCATCAAAGGGTACGAGCTATGTAAAATGATCAGGGAATCCAATGAAAGGGTGCCGGTATTAATGCTTACTGCCATGGGCTCGGTTGAAGATAAACTTGAGGGTTTCAATACAGGAGGCGATGACTACCTGGTAAAACCATTTGAATTTAAAGAATTACTGGCAAGAATACGTGCCTTGCTTAGGCGTAGATCATATTCTGTTCCTCCGGGGAAAAAATTATCCATTGCCGACCTGGAAATGAATCTCGATTCGAAAGAAGTACTCCGCTCGGGGCAATCCATCAAATTAACAGCTAAAGAATTTCAGTTGCTTGAATATTTTCTGCGTAATCCAAACCGTGTTTTATCAAGAGCTGAAATTGCACTGCAGGTATGGGAACTCGATTTTGACAGTAAAACCAATGTAATAGATGTGTATGTAAATTATCTCCGTAACAAGATAGATAAAAACTACCCGGTAAAACTCCTCCATACCGTAGTGGGTATGGGCTATATATTAAAAGATGAAAAGTAATGTCAATACGGCTGAAAATATCATTGTTATTCACGGTATTGGTAAGCAGCTTTCTGATCATCTCTTTCCTGAGTATCAGCAAATGGCTTGAAAGTAAAAACATATCCCAGTTCCAGCAAAGACTAAAGGACAGGACATCAGCTATTGTCAGGCTTTGGGAAATATCTGATACGCTTATTCAGAATGTCATGAGCAACCTGGACACTACCTCGTTAGCTTCTTTTAGAAACAAATACGTTGCCATATATGATGGTAATAAAAAAATCCGGTACCGGTTTTACGAGAACCCTACAGATACAACAACTCCTCCTCCTGTATCTTTCAATAAAGCCGGTGAAACGGGGGAAACGTTTTTTACTGAAGGCTTCCGGGATGGTTACCTGCTCAGCTATACGGACCGAAACCAAAAATATTATGCGTTTATCATAGCCCGGGACGAGTACAGGGAGAATGTCAGCAACAATTTAAAAGCGGTTTTGTGGATTGTTGCCACAGCAGGCATATTGCTTTCTTTTTTTGCCGGTTGGTTTTTCTCAGGTTTTATTTTAAGGCCAATAAAGAGAATAGTAGGGGAAGTAACCCTGTTTTCCACTTCTGACCTTTCCAACAGGATCAGCGCCGGTAATACAAAAGATGAACTGAACGCATTGGCGAAAACCTTCAATGATCTGCTGGACCGGCTGGAAGATTCATTTCTCATTCAAAGAAGATTTATATCGAATGCGTCACACGAATTGTCCACTCCCCTTACCTCAATGAGCAGCCAGCTGGAAATTGGACTGCTGCAAAAAAGAAGCAGTGAAGATTATGAAAAAATCATGAGATCAGTATCTGAAGAGGTACATGTTATGAGTGAACTGACCAAAAGCCTTTTAGAAATTGCCCGTACAGGAAATGAAGGCGCCATTGAACTGTCAGATGTGCGCATAGACGAAGTAGTGATGAAGGCAGTGGCAAATGTAAAAAAATCATACCCCGAAACTGTCTTGATTGTCCATTTTGCCGACCTGCCTGAAGACGAAAACGAATGCATCATTCCCGGGAACAGTGACCTGCTGTATTCAGTGTTTAAAAATATTATTGAGAACGGGTGTAAATACTCGAAAGATAAAAAGATCAATGTAAACCTGAATTTCACAGATAAAAAGATCATACTTGATTTTGCCAATAACAGTGATATATTAACTGAAGACGAATTAGAAAAGATTTTCCAGCCTTTTTTCCGGGGTAGCAGTGCCTCGGGTAAGCCGGGGTTCGGGCTTGGACTGTCGCTGACCAGGCGAATTTTAAAATTGCACAACGGGACATTAAGCGTATCCAGCCATCCTGCACAAGGAACACATTTTCACATCGAGCTATTTTCCAAAGCTGCCGCTAATCAATTCTAATGATTTTCTAACCCAACCAGAAAAAAGATTTACCTCCAGGATAATTAAATTGCACCAGGCAGTCCTCATTTTGTATAACTCTTTTACTACTGCACTCACTTTTTTTTGATATGCTTTTTACCAATTGACTTGTTACGGGAAAGAGTACAGATACGAATAGACGTTTTACAACCGGGTGACGATTACCGTGAAGCTCAAAAATTGAAACTCATGAATCAAAACAAAGCCTGTCCTGTAATTTTTTAATTAATGACGTAGATCAGACTGATTGAGTGATACAAAAGATTTTTAACTCTTTCTCATAGTTTAAGTGATAAGAAAAAAAAGGGCGCTCTTCCGGGCGCCTTTTAGTTTTATTTGCCCCGGCAAAAGATAAAATATTTTAATTCCTGTTACATTTTGTGGTTGTAATTTCGATATGGATTAACGGAATGAAACTGTACAAGAATGATTGGTACCGAAGAATACCATAAGATCAGCGAATTGGTAAAAAGATCCGGGAAAAGACTGCTGTTCCTTGATTATGACGGAACACTGATGCCTTTGATGAAATTTCCCTCACTCTCTGCTCCCAATGAAGATGTGATCCGAATATTAACTTCGCTGGCTTCTGATAAAAAAAACAATGTAGTTATCATCAGCGGAAGGGACAGTGCTACATTAGGAAAATGGCTGGGAAATTTAGATCTTATCATCGTAGCAGAACATGGAGCCCTGATAAAATATCCCGGCAAACAATGGCAGGAACTGGCAGAAGAAACCGATGAATGGAAAAAAGAAATTATAACTGCAATGGAAAACAGTTCCCGCAAATGCGGGGGGTCTTTTATTGAAGAAAAACGCTTTTCACTGGCGTGGCACTATCGCAATGCTTCTTATGAATCAGGAAACTTTCACTCCAGGGAACTGATTCGCACTCTTTCAAAGATGATCCATAACACTCCGCTGCAAATACTGGATGGCAATAAAATAATTGAAGTGCGTTTTACCAAAGTCAATAAAGGAGCTATTGCCAAAATGATCATGAACAAAGTAAACCCGGATTTCATCATGGCCCTTGGTGATGACCGTACTGATGAGGACATGTTCAGTGCACTGGGCCGGGATAGTATAAACATCAAGATAGGGCCCGGTGAAACCGCAGCGGGCTATTCGCTGATCACCCAGGAGGAAGTGGTCCGGTTTTTAAAAGAACTTCTGTTAAAAGAACTAAATTAGCTGTAATGGCACATAAGTATAACTTAGGCATCATCGGCAACTGTTCCTACCTCGCTTATATTGACACCAATGCGGACGTACTATGGATGTGCATGCCTGAGTTTGACAGCAGCTTCCTGTTTGGAGGGTTAATAGCGAAAAAGAAAGGAGGATGTTTTAAGATCAATCCCGAACAGTCATTTAAAAGCAGTCAATACTATATTCCCAATACAAATATCCTTTGCACAGAATTTGAATCTTCAAGAGGCCGGTTCAGGGTCACTGATTTTGCTCCGCGTTTTTTCCAGTATGAAAGATATTACCGCCCTCTGATGTTAGTCCGGAAAATTGAGTGGCTCAGCGGATCACCGCATATAAAAGTGGAATGTGAACCACGGGGGGACTATGGCAATATCATTCCGGAACAATATTCAGCAAGCAATCATATCCGTTACATGAACATCGGCGGGCCCGTCCGCCTGACTACTGATATTCCGCTTGCATATATTTCAGGAAAAAAAAGTTTTGTATTAAATAAAAATTATTATCTCGTTTTAACCTACGGGGAACCTCTGGAAGCGCCACTGGAAGATACTGCAGAGCGTTTCCTATACCTTACAAAAAATTACTGGCAGAAATGGATAAAAAGCAGTTACCTGCCCAATATATTCCAGGAACAGGTTGCCCGCTCAGCACTGGCATTGAAACTGCATCAATATGAAGATACCGGTGGCTTTATTGCAGCTGGTACTACCAGCCTGCCTGAGTCGCCGGGCAGCGGCCGAAACTGGGATTACCGATTTTGCTGGCTGCGTGATTCTTATTATACGCTGCAGGCATTCAATATGCTTGGCCATTTTGATGAACTGGAAAAGTATTTTGAATTCATTCAAAACATTCTCCGCAATGATTCGGGAAGGATTCAACCCTTATATTCTGTAACCGGGGAAAAAATAATTGATGAAAAGATCTTACCCCTTACCGGTTATATGAACAACACGCCGGTTCGTATTGGCAATGCTGCCTATCAGCAATTGCAGAATGATGTATATGGGCAGGTTTTACTTACCATGCTTCCGCTGATCTTTGACCAGCGTCTTGTGATCTATAACAGGTCTGAAGTAAACTATAAAGCTATTATCAACCGCTTACTGCAGGAAATCGAAAACACCCTGGAACAGCCGGATGCCGGTATATGGGAATTCAGAAAAACGCTGCAGCAGAACTCGAACACTTTGTTATTTCACTGGGCAGGCGCCCATGCTGCAAGAAAGTATGCAGTCATGATCCATGAAAAAGCAATGATCAAAAAAGCAGAGTCAGTTATCAAAAAATCAACAGCATTGCTGGAAAAATGTTATAACCCGGAATTAAAAGCTTATACACAGGCTATCGGTTCTTCCAACATGGATGCCAGTACATTGAAACTGCTTTCCATGCAATTTCTTCAGCCTGACAACATAAAAGCAAAACAACATCTCAAAGCAATAGAGAAAAGCCTGAAATCTTCAAACGGATTGATCTACCGTTACAGGCATACCGATGATTTCGGAAAACCAAAATCCACTTTCCTGGTTTGTTCCTTCTGGTATGCAGAAGCATTAGCCTATATGGGAAGAACAGATGACGCCCTTAAAACAATTGAATCAATATTACAATACAGCAATCATCTCGGGTTGCTCAGTGAAGATGTAAGTGAAGATGGGTCACAATGGGGAAATTTTCCGCAGACGTACAGTCATGTTGGAATGATCAATGCGGCATTCCGTATTTCAAGAAGAATGAATAAACCGCATTATTTTATATAAGGACCAGGTACTTTGAAATTTTACGCAGGCATCAGTTATGCGCTATAAAAACAGGCAATCTTTGTTCTTTAATTACATCGGTCACAAAGCTCTTTTTGAAAGACCTTGAGAGTGCTGAACGGCCAAAAGCACCGCTTACAAGAATAGCACCTTTATTTTCCAGCAGCCAGGTATTAAAATATTTTTTCGATTCTGCTCTCAGGTGCTCCAGGGTCAGGTCCTTGAAATGGCGGGCAGCCAGTTCCCCGATACTTACCTCCTCAGGCAGCCTGTCTTCACCTTTCCTGTTAACATAAACCAGTATGGTTTTATTACCGGTCAGTTCAGGGAATATATAAGCAAATTGTTTTATTGCATAAACAGAGTCTTCTGTTCCATCGTAAGTCAGGATATTGCTGTGCGGAAATTCATATTTCTCGGGCACTACCACTACCGGGCATTCTACTCCGTGAAGTGCATCTTTCAGATAATCGTTTGGTTCATTTGTCCCAAGATTTTCATAAAACTTTTCACCCCCCAGCAACAGAAGGTCTGCAAAACGTGTTTCCTTTCTTAATTCAGGTAAAGCAAAATCATAATAATCCTTATGTATCCTGAATTCAATATTGTTTTTTTTACAAAATTTCTCAAACCGTTCCATATTTCTCTGAACGGCATCGGAATCCTCACCTTCTACCACCGGTATAAATAAAGGGCCTGTAATACCGCCACTTGAATAACTCCACAGGTTAGCATAATCTACCTGCGGTAAAAATGCTCCTACAAGAAGAATCCTGTTTTTTTCGTTCAGGTTCCTGGCAAATTCGCAGGCGCCCTCAGAAAAATGACTTCCATCAAATGCGAGAAGTATTTTTTTCATAAAACCCCCTTTTGAGAATACGAACCTATTTTGAAATATCTTTGTTATCTATGACGGTAAACATCTTCCGCCATGATCTTAATCAAAACTGCCCGATTACATTTCAGTGTCCGGCACGGTGCCAGGACTAACGCTTCAAAACTGTATTGTAACAACGAAAATGTTAAAAATCATACGACAGGGTGATTAAAATCTCGCCCGGTATGATATCATTTTCTCAAGTTTGAAAACACTAAGGAAAAGATTTTAGATTATATGCAACACTTGCTGTCAGATAAATCCCTCAATAGAAAAAAAACCAAACTGGTTCAGGCAATCTTCAGGGATGCCTCCATTGGGATCATTGTTGTGAACCGGGAAGGAATCATTCAACTGGCTAATTTGTTTGCCCTTGATTTGTTTGGGTTTACTGAAAAAGAGCTGGCAGGAGAAAAAATAGAGATCCTTGTTCCTGTGAGGTCAAGAAAAAGGCACGTGATGCTACGGCAGAAGTTTAACGAAAATCTCAACAACAATACAATATGCCACCGGAAAGCCGATTTGAAGGGCAGGCGGAAAAATGGGACTGAGTTCCCGGTGGAAATAACCTTAAGCCATTACAAAGATAACGGTGAGCTTTACATTATTGCCTATATCAGCGATATCACATTAAGAAAAGAAGAAGAAGAGGAAATCAAATCACTGAATGAAAAACTTGAAGATAAAGTAGAAGACCGGACACATAAACTGATGGAAACATTAAAAAAACTGGAAGATTCCCGAAGTGAATTGCAACGGTCCCTGGAAAAAGAAAAAGGCCTGAGCGAACTGAAATCCCGTTTTATCACCATGGCTTCTCATGAGTTCAGAACACCTCTGAGTACTATCTTATCTTCAGCATACCTTGTAGAAAAATATTGCAGTGCCGAACAACAGGTGCAGCGGAAAAGGCACCTTGACCGTATTATATCATCAGTAAACACCTTAACTGATATCCTGAATGAATTCCTCTCCGTGGGAAGGATTGAAGAAGGTAAGATAACAGTAAAGATGGCCGGGTTCAACATTCATGCACATATCCAGGGTATCATCAATGAAATGGAAGGCCTCCTGAAAAAAGGACAGCATATTTCTTATAACCACAGCGGGGAAAAACAGGTATATCTCGATCCGGGAATCCTGAAGCATATTGTCATGAACCTTTTATCCAATGCCATCAAGTTTTCTCCTGAAAATTCCATGATCAGGATCAGGACAGAAAGAAAAGAAGAACGGCTTTTATTACAGGTAAAAGATCAGGGTATCGGCATCCCGAAAGAAGATCTTGTCCGTTTATTCGAACGTTTTTACAGGGGTTCAAATGTTACCAACATCCAGGGAACAGGCCTTGGGTTACACATCGTTTTTAAATACGTTGAATTATTGAATGGAAAAATTTCCTGCAACAGCGAAATAGAAAAAGGAACAGAATTCAACATACGGTTTAAGCTGCCCGGGGAAAATAAACCGGCATAGACACCGGGTTTAAAAAATACGGTAGGTCACCTTTAACGAAACTTAACTTCCATGAAAAAGATTTTATTGATAGAAGATAACAACGATATCAGGGAAAATACTGCAGAGATCCTTGAGTTAGCCAATTACAAAGTGTTTACTGCCGTAAATGGAAAAGAAGGCGTTGAAGTTGCTCTTAAAGAGAAACCGGATCTCATCGTTTGTGATATTATGATGCCGGTCCTGGATGGCTTTGGCGTTTTACACCTGCTGAATAAAAATCCCGAAACACTTCACATTCCATTTATTTTCCTGTCTGCAAAAACAGAAAGAGCTGATGTACGAAAAGGTATGGCGCTTGGAGCTGACGACTACATCACCAAACCTTTTGAAGGCACAGAGTTGCTGGAAGCCGTAGAAGGTAGATTGAAAAAGGCGGGTATGATCGAAGAAAAAATTGCAGGAGGAATTGAAGGTATTAACCAGCTTTTAAATTTATCCGGCGGAAAAGATGCTATGCAATCATTGCGGGAAGGGCGGAATATCAATAAATACAGAAAAAAGCAGGTTATCTATTCGGAAGGTAACAGGCCATCCCGTTTATTTTATGTCCATAAAGGAAAAGTCAGAACCTATAAATCAAATGAAAATGCCAAAGAGCTGGTTGTGGGATTGTATAATGAAGGTGATTTCCTGGGATATACTGCATTGCTGGAAGGAACTCCTTACAAAGAAACTGCAGAAGCACTGGAAGATTGCGAACTGGCTATCATACCAAAAGAAGATTTTGAAAGCCTGCTGAATAATAACAGGGAGATCGCCAGCCTGTTTATAAAACTATTAGCAAAGAATATCTCAGAAAAAGCAGAACAGTTACTGGGCCTGGCATATAATTCTCTCCGTAAAAAAGTGGCGGACGCCATTATCAAACTGAATAAGAAATATAATACCAGGCAGGACCCGGAGTTTGCCATTCACATCAGCAGGGAAAATCTTGCCACTATCGCCGGTACTGCTACTGAATCACTCATCCGCACACTAAGTGATTTTAAGAACGAGCAACTGATTGATATCAAAAGCGGTTCTATTATCATTCTGAATGAAAAAAAATTATTGAATATGCTGAATTAAGAAGATATTATTCATACTACAGGAACAGCAAAGGCCGGAAGAATCCGGCCTTTTTGTTTCTGCTATTTCCTCATTAAAAAGAATTACATTGGTTTCGTTGTTACTCCTTTTTGATTAGCCAATATGTTATTCCGGACCATATCTTTAATAATTATCGTACCATATTCCCGGCTCACGGATTCGGTAGAAGCGGGATCAAATGACTGGCTTTGTACCGAATAAATCAATTGATCTGCAGGCATATCATAAAAATTACTCTCCCAGAAATATTTTGTATTCTGGCTGTAATAACCCGGAGAATAGATACGATTATACATAACACGATAATACCCCCAGAAGCGGTTGTGGTAAATATAATAGGGCGTATAGTATATTTTTCCCGGAACATAATACTGTTCTTTTGTTTTATCCAGTAACGTGATGGTAAGCACGGCATCTACTCCTGAATTACGAAGTTTTTGCAATGCCTGTTCTTCACTCATGCCTTCAAATGCTTTAGGGCTATATTCATCACAGGAACATACGGCATTATACCCAAGGTCCCTCAGGTTTGCAGCAATATTTTGCTCCATATTCTCACGGACAGTGCGGTCAGCATCCGTAATAAGGCCTAACACAACAATTTTATTAAATTTTTTGGGATAAGCATCCTGAGCTTTCCATGAACTGGTGATCTTCGTAGATGGGCCGCAACCGGAAAAAAGAAAAACAGTAGCAATCAGTGTAATGATAAACTGCTTCATACTATCAGGTTTTATGAAAGCAAATTAGAATCGTAAAAAAGCAGAGACAATGACCATGGTCAGAAGAAATAAAAATTGAGATCAGTTCATCTTTAAATCATTTCTTTCTTAGAATCGCAATTTGTTTCCGGTACACATCTTCATTAAAACTGATTCTGCCATTACCGTCAGTCCATGCAGTTGAGTAAATAACAAAAACCGGTATGTGCTGACCGGCAGGAACCACTACAGGCGTCTGGTTACGAAGGCAGCCTTTATCTTCAAGAGTATCCAGGGCAAGGCTGTTATTTCTCAGAACAATATGTCCCAGTTCCATTGCTTTTTGTACCCGCATACATCCATGACTGAAATATCTTTTATTAAAGGCAAATAATTTTTTGGCAGGAGTATCATGGAGGTACACGCCGAATGGATTATAAAAATTCAATTTTATCAGGCCCAAAGAATTATCACAACCGGTAGATTGCCGGATAATGTACGGGAAATTTGAACTACTCAGCGAATGCCAGTCAACCGTGTAAGGATTGATCACTTTACCCGACTTGTTGATCACCTGGTAATTCCCTGCATCAAGATAGCCAATACTGCGTTTGACTGCAGGAAGTATTTCCTTAGTAGCGATGGAATAAGGCACCATCCAGTAAGGGTATAGTACTACATCAGTGACCTTGCTGCTCAGTGTAGGCGTTGGCGTGGATCTTTTTCCCACTATGATCCGGGAATCCAGGATATTCTTTCCCTGATCATATACAAGGAGCGTTGCCGAAGGAATATTAACAATTATAACCGTTGAGGATTGTTTGATACAATACAAGGCACGAATAGTATTGAGAGCCAGTTTTAATTCTTCAAGCCGGTAACGCAGAGGAATATTTAATGCTGAAACCAGGTTGCTCCGCAAAATGGAATCTGCCGGAAAATTGAATAACTCCTGTGCCGATCTGATTTTTGTTTTTAATTCCTTCCCGCTCAAATTTTGTGTTGCTGAACACAGTAGCCCCAACTGATAAAATTTGATCAATAATTCTTTATTATCTGCATTTGACTTTGAAGATTTGATGATAACTTCTTTGAAAGATTTTTCTGCCATCACTGAATTGAACCGGGTTATCAGTTTTTTCAAAGAATGATATTCAGGAGTTTTTTGCTCCATAAAAGCCGGCAATTCCCGCAGGCTGTCATTTTGAATAGCTGAAGCCAGTAAGCCGGGAATATCACTGCAACCGGAACGATAATTCAATCCGTCATAACCAAGTTTCAAAGGTGCATTGCCTGCTGCAACATCTTTTGCAAAATGAATGGCAGCATCAGTAAGTCCCAGCTCCATTGCCAAGGTATCCTTACTCCATTCTGCTGGGTTCTTTTGAATTGCCTGTATGTACCTGGTTTGATAATCCTCTTTATTCAAACCCAAATTTGCTGATTGCTGAAACAACTGCAACAAAGCACTGATCCGGGGGCTATTTCCAAACCAAATGGACTGATACCGAAAAACAGCGTAAACCTCCTTTACTTCGGCAGCATGTTGCAGTGAGAGTTTTTTAAGAGCAGATTCATTAAGAACCAATCTTCCTATTTGTTCCGGGCCGGGCTGCCCTGATGAACTGGCCGTTGTTGCCATATTAAACAACAGCAGAAAAATAATCAATCCTCTTTCATTCATATACAGCCGGATTACAGGACTTCCCCGAGGTAACTGTTAAAATCGAATTTTAATTTATTAAACCCGGAAACTACATTCTTAACTCCTTCAGAAAGTTTTTTTTGCTGCCTGACTACATCTTTTATAATATACCCGTTTTCATAAATCTCCCTGGTAAGCAGATGATCCTGCTTCGCAATATCCCCTCTCAATATCTGGATGGCTTCATCTTCCCTTAAAAATTCACTTTGAAATGTTTCTGCGGCTTCAAGAATATCATCATCCTGAACGGTCTGCAGTACTTCTGCAAGACGGTTTTTTAAATTCACATTTTCCTGCAAAAGGAATTCAAGATTTCGTTTCCAGGTGTCGATTTCATGCTGAAACTGCCGGATCTTTAATTCTGGGCTTGGCATAATTATATCTCCCTTCATAATAACAAAATTATTTCACCTATCACTTTATATAAAGAACGATAATCATTTTTGTGAATGACAATTGTCATGAACTACACAACAGATTTTTTATGTCGACCTGGTTACAAATTTTATATTTATTGCCGCTAAATCTTTTTATTCGTGAAATTAAATAAAAGGGCTGCCCCAAAAGTTTTTACCGTTAAGAACAACTGAAACAACCTGATTAACTTTTAATGTATAAATTTTTAAATATTGCTTCACGTCGTTTCCTGAGATAGCTTTTGAGACAGCCCCCCGATCAAGCCGTACAGTGGCCGGCTTATTTTACAGCGATACGTTTAACCGCTGCAGCCTTTTTAGACTCCTCTGTTTTCGGAAGTGTCAGTTTCAGCACTCCCTCTTCATACACTGCATCAATTTTTTCCCTGTTCACTTCTTCCGGCAGAGTGAAGCTGCGGCTGAAGGAAGAATAACTGTACTCTCTGCGGGTGTACCTTGATTCTTTTTCTTCCCTGTCTTCTTCCTTTTCGCTGCTGATGGTGAGCATGTTCCCGTTCACGTCAATTTTAAAGTCGTTTTTCTTCAATCCCGGGGCTGCGAGGGACACAATATAATTTTCTTTATTGTCTGTTACATTCACGGCGGGCATTTTCATTACTCTGCCCCAAAAACCTCCGTTATCAAACCATTCATTCCAGGGTTTGAAAAAATCTTCAAATGCGGACGGAATCATTTCACCGGTTTTCATTAATGATTTTGTTGGCATAGGACCTCCTTATTTTAAGTTTTAAAAATTAATTTCTGACCGAAGATAGCTGCACGGCATAGCTGATTCAAAGAACGCCGGTCATTAAAAATGATGAGAGTAGTCAGTTAAAAATATGACGGGGATGCACCTACCCGGGTTTGCGGAAAAAAGTCTTGTACAGTTCAAACCAGGCTACACTTACAAATGCAACACCAATGCAAACCGCAAAATTTCCTGTAGAAATTTGAGTAAGATTAAAAAGCTGATTAAAAAAAGGCACGACATGGATCAGTGCAAGAAAAAGCAGCGAGATGATCAACACCCAGGGAGCAAGATCATTTTTATAGAAAATAGTTTTGGAAAAATTTTCATGGAAAGAACGGTTGGTGAACGTAAGAAAAATATTGCTCAGTACCAATGTAGTGAACACCACTGCCCTGGTTTCTTCAATAGAATGACCGGCCATCATGTAATAATAATATACAGAGAGAGTGCCTATGGATATTACAATACCCTGGATGATGCTGATGAGCAGTTCTTCATTGCCGAATAGTTTCATATTTCTGTTTCTCGGGGGCTGCAACATGATATCCTTTTCTACAGGTTCCCTTTCAAAAAAGATGGAGCAGGTTGGCCCCATGATCAATTCCAGGAAGATAACATGGATAGGGGTAAAAATATTAGGATATCTCCAGCCAAACAATATCGGAAGTGAAGCAGTGAGAATTATGGGAATATGAATGGAAATAATGTACCTGACCGCTTTCTTCAGGTTATTATAAATCTTCCTTCCCTGAAGGACCGCTTCGGGAATCTTATCAATATTATCATCAGTGAGAATGAGATCAGAGGCCAGCCGGGCAATCTCTGTTCCTTTTTTCCCCATAGCAATTCCAATATCAGAAGATTTTAATGCAGGCCCGTCATTCACGCCATCCCCTGTCATTGCGACGATCTCAGCATTTGCTTTCAGGGCATTGATCACTTTCATCTTTGCTTCAGGATACATCCGGGCAAAAAGATTCACAGACTTTACACTTTCCTTCAATTCACTTTCAGTCATCTGCATCACTTCGTTTCCTGAAAAATATTTCTGATAGTTCCGCATTCCGGTCTGCTCTGCAATATTGATTGCAGTCTCGGGATAATCGCCCGTAAGTAATTTCAGTTTGATACCCGCCTCATAAAATCTGCGAAATATCTCCTGAATGTTTTTTTTAGGAGGATCATACAAACTGACCAGCCCTTCAAATTCCCAGTTGAATTCATCCTGTGTTTTTGGCAATTCCCCTTCATGTGGAGTGGCGCCGGCTACGCCCAGCACCCGGTAACCTTTTGACGCCAGCTCCTTTACATGAGCAATGACCTTTGCCTCCGTTTCCGGTTCGATCCTGCAAACTCTTAAAATTCTTTCGATTGCACCTTTGGCTGCTATTAATTTTTTATTCCCCTGCTGATACACATGCGTCATCATCGGCGGTTTACCGTCCAGCGGGTATTCATAGACCTGCTTCAGCGGTCCGGTTATTCCGTTGTTATAATAATGCCATGCTTCATGAATTGCTTTTTCCATAGCATCAAACGGGTCCTGCTCACTGGAGAGCATAGCATAATATAAAACTTTCTCACCTTTATTCTGCTCCACTTTCTCAACATCCAGCAATTCATCATTATTAAAATCATAAATTATTTTCACCTCCATTTTATTCTCAGTGATCGTCCCGGTTTTATCCAGGCAGATCACTGTTACTGCTCCCAGGTTTTCGATGGTTTGGGGCTGCCGGGAAATAATTCCCAGCTTACTCATTTTATAAGCGCCTAATGCCATAAAGGATGAAAAAGCTACCGGTATTTCTTCAGGTACGGCTGCCATGGCCAAAGTCAGCCCGTATAATAAACCCTGAATCACCGAGCCGGTCTCGAGGTAGTTAAATAACCAGATCAGGATAAATGCAACCAATCCAAATAAAAACAACCGTTGCACAAATTTTCCTATCTGTTGCTGCAGTAATGTTTTCGGAGGACTGTATGCGGCTACTGTTTTTCCCAGTTTACCTAATGTTGTCCGGGATCCGATAGCGGTAACTTCAGCAACACACTTGCCTGAATTGACCGTTGTTCCCTGGAATAAGTTGTTATGACCTTCCAGGGAATTTTTTTCAACAGGAAATGACTCGCCGGTTATGACAGATTCGTTTATACTCAGATCGTTTGACTGAAGGATCAAAGCATCTGCCGGAACATTATTACCTTCCTCCAGCATCATCACATCTCCCGGTACAAGATTTTCCGTATCAATTATTGTTTCTTCCCCATTACGGATCACGGTCACTTTTGGTCCGGTGTATGCATTCAGCGCTTTTAAAGCTTTAGCGCTTTTATTTTCCTGGTAAAATGAAATGGCGGCATCAAAGATCATTGCCGCAGCCATTAAAAATCCTTCGCTGATCTCGCCAATAATAAAATAAACAGAGCAGGCGATAGCCAGTAATATGAACATAGGCTCTCTCAGGATGCCCCATAGTATATTAATAAAAGTGCCTGAACTGTCCTTTTCGAAAATATTTTTTCCATATTCCTGCTGCAAAGAAGAAACCTCCTGTTCATCAAGCCCTTTGATATTTTCTATATGAATGACCTTTGCCGGCATTAGTATTGCTAAAATACCGCTTTCCCATGTTCATCATAAGGATTCTTTAATGGTATTTGCTTTTGTTATGATTTATCCTGCCGGGATAATACATGGATTTTGCCGTGAGAAAGTTGAAACCCCGGTTTGCAAGATTAACGATAATAATATTCTTTCACTTATCGCATATCTATTACCCTGCTTATTTGAGGTGTCGAGATAAATGGAATGTATTATTTCCCGGAATATTTTACTATTACCCCGGCTAATTCACCAGGGTCTCCGTCGAAGTGATGGCCACCGGGCAGGGTTACTTCCACCACATTTTTTAAACTGATCCCTTTTGTGTTCAGTCCTTTGTCATCTTCACTGCTGATAACAACCACCCTGCTGTCGCCAAGTTTATTCACTTCAGTCAATACATCCAAACCCCTGTTTTTACCCACTCCAAGCATGTCCAGTAAATGAGTTTCAAAATCAGTATTTCCTGACGATCCGATAATGAATGAAGCCTGCACTTTTTTCCGAAGATTTACAGGCAATCTGTTCAGAACAAAAGGCAGCACATCAGCGCCGAATGAGTAACCAATGAAAATAATCTGCTGATCCGGGCGGCCTGCTATTTTTTGAATTAAAAAGTTACTGATGTCTTCCGTAGTTTTTTCAGGGGTTTTTTTCTTCCAGAAATAAGACTTGGCATCCAGCGCAACCACATCAAACCCTTTATTATTTAATGAGGCGCATAATCCGTTTGAAAACTTATTCAGTCCTCCATCACCGGTGATGTAAAAGATGAATGGCCCTGAATGTGAAGAAGCATTCCATTCTTTGACAGGGAGATCCTGTGCATAAAGAAATAATACCGGTACAGACAAAATAAGAAGTAATCCCGCTTTTTTTATCATAATGGCGAATTAAGGTTGCATTACTTTGTTTAATGCAGCAGGTAACTGCAGCAGATCATAATCATTTTCATAAACAAGGTATTTATCCTCCCATATAGTTGTATATTTTTCTTTGAAATCACGCAGCCCCTGGTAATGCCTGAACCTTTTAAACTTTTCGGAAGCGTATTTAATGATCTGCTCTGCAGGATTCTGTGGATGCGTGATACCGGTCATGGGCGCCAACCCCAGGTTTATATACCGGAATTTATTTTCCCTGGCATAATCCACCATTTTTATAATGAGTGCATCCATGCAGCCACCCGGCGCATTTTCCCTCCTGCGTATGAGATCATAAGTACATTCTTCGGGGGCAAAATCAGGAATGATGTTTAAAAATGCTACAATAGTTGCTGAGGGGTCACGGCAAATGATCACGTCGTGTTTTGTAATTTCTTTTTCATCAAACATACCCTGGGAAAACACCTGTTCTTCCCTTTCTGATAATACCAGCCATTCATCAGATACTTTTTTCAGGTCAGCAACGAGGGCGCTTTTTAAAGGAGAACGGAGAATCTCCGTTACAAATCCTTTTTTGTTCAGGCTGTTCAAAGCATTCCTGAGTGATTTATTGTTTCTGCCCTCCAGGTTAAACATCTCTACATCCAGTATGGCTTCCTGGCCAATGATCACTTTTTTCTTTCTGAGTTCATCGAACCACAGGATACTGTTTTGGCCAACCCGGTAAAAAGCAACTTTCAGCCCCATCTTTTTACATTCATTTAAGAACTCTGCCAATACTTCGGTCTTATGATCTTCGGCACATACCGGTTCTTCCAGTACAATGGCAAATCCATTAGCTACCCGGTAGGAAACAAATGCATCATACAGATCAGAGAAAAAGAGAAGCTTATCATTGGAAACTTTGAAATAATCCACAGGAGATTTTCCAAACTCTGATAAGAGTTCTGCAGCTTTTTTTCTTGCAGAGCCGCTTACGGGTTCCGATTTGAAATGAGGTTTGATGATCGCAAAAAGCAGGAATCCCCAGCTCATGAAACCAAGTAACTGAAAGATCCATATAAACTGATGCCCGAATGGAGTATGGGGCACAAGGTTATCATTTCCTCCCAACAGGAAAATCTGAACCGAATAAAGGAGGGATTGCCTCCATGTGAAATCAATTCCGAAGACCCTGGGGTTGATAAAATAAAAACTTACAAATCCAAAGATTAAAATAGATAAGACGACAATGATCACGGAGTACAAACCAAAGCGCACCAGTCTCAGGTTGCTTTTAACAGGATACTGGTTTCGGCTGGTCAATAAAAGCACTAAGGTGGCCGCAGCAAAAGTCGCCTCTTCATAATCCAGTGCCTTTGTAAGATTCCCGATAAGTGATATAACCGTCATCAGAATTGCCAAACGCCACGCATTCTTCAGCCCCTTAAACATATAAGCGGAAGTGATCAGGAGCACCAATCCTACAAAAAGGACAACCGCACCTGACGCATTAATGGCATCAAGAGGCATAAATTTTCTCAGTAACCTTAAGCGGTGATGTTCTGGAGGAGTTACAACAGAAATTATATTGATGATCCCTAAAGTGAAAATAAGAAGAGCCGGTGCAATCCTTACAAACAACTGGCGACCTCTCCATGCAAATGCGATAAGGCCTAAAGCCATCGGAAGCCAAAATTCAAATACCCTGTACAATACCGTAACAGATAAAGCCTGCAACGTTGAATATCCATACACTTCCAGAATATAGACCAGGGACATTTCCACAGCTCCCAATCCCCTGAGAAAAGGAGAAATCACCATCAACAGGACCGATACCATGTAACCGACTGCTGCAATGGTAAGCGAACCATGCAGGCCGAGCGCCATCATGGCTATATAAACATGTGCCATGCCGGTAAGCTCCACCCCGGTGGAGAATGCAATGGCGCCTGCATATTTTCTTTGTGTAACATTTGCAGAAAACAATTCATCAATAACAGGAAGTGCCCGTGGAAATTTTTTTTCAAAAAACCGGTACAAGGATTCTTTTCGTTTTAAAGATCTTGCAACCCAAACAGTGCCGGCCAATATCAGTACTACAAACAGCAATGCGACCCAGGCGCTGTCAAACTGGCGCTGAGATGAAAATGCCAACAGGATGACTACCGGTAGCCCAACCAGGAAAACTGTAAACATGCCGGCAAATCCATAAAGCCCGCTGGCCTGGTTGATCTGTGTTTTATTGAACCCCCTTTTTCGTAATTGAGAGGGAGTGTAAGCAAGAGCACTAACTCCTCCGGCAGGAAGAAATATGCTTAAAAAATTTCTTTTTAAAAAAAGTTCAAGAGCATCTATCCATTTTAAACGCAGCCCGATAGATGCAAAACAACGGACATACATTCCGCTTTGAAGAAAAACGTACAGGGCAGTTATTGCCATTCCTGTTAAAAGCCAGAACAGATCAGCATTTTCAATGTTAGGAATGATATCCTGCAATTCCTTACGTTCGCCCCTGAAAAAAATAAAAGCAAAAAGGATCATTAATCCTGCCAGTATCTCTTTCCAGTACACAACAGGAGAAAATAAAATTTTTCTTGTATTTAATCCAAACAGGCGCAGAGAATTTTTTTGTAAAGATAACCCGCCCTTTTTCAAAAAAAATATCCGCTATGAATATTATAAAATCATAAGGTTTTAGTTCATTTGATCCGGGTGTTGGCATGTAAACCGCTTTTTCCTGAAATCATTGGGGCTGCACAATAATGTAAAGGGTGCGGGATATTAAAAAAATCAAGAAGGGAAAAGCCGTATTGAAGATCATTAATAATTCTCCGGAATTATTTTTTGAAAATAAAATATACAGCAACTACAAGAAAGCAAAAGCCGATCAGGTGATTCATCCGGAAAGTCTCATTCTTAAAAAAGATTATGGTAAAGGCGGTAAATACCGTAAGGGTGATCACTTCCTGGATAACTTTTAACTGCCAGAGATCAAAGGGACCTCCATTTTCTTTGAAACCGATCCGGTTTGCCGGTACCTGGAAGGAATATTCAAATAATGCAATACCCCAGCTGATAAAAATAATTGCAACCAGGCTTAAGTTCTTAAACCAATTCATCTGGCCGAACTTCAGATGCCCGTACCAGGCAAAGGTCATAAAGGTGTTGGATACTATGAGAAGCAAAACGGTAAGGATCCCTTTATTCATAAAATATTGAGCTTCGTTTTTTATTTGAATTTATCATGACAGCATTGATCCGCAATAAATACCTGAAATATCTAACCTGAAATTCAGCGGCCGAAGGTACAATAAGTTTTACATCAGATGTACTTCCCTGATCCATAAGTCAGGGAGTTATTCCCTGCAAGCAGAAAAATTTATTTATTCAACCCTATGGCCATTTTATAAGCCATTACTGCATCAGGAAGAGGCGTTAGCGTATCCAATAAAATATCGTATGTACCTTTCTGCAACAGCTCATCAGCAACTTTTTTCATCAATGCAAGTGTTGCTTTCATCAAACCTGAACCAAGACTTAAACGGGCAACACCCAGATCCTGCAGTTCATGAACGCTGGGAGGCAATATACCTGACCCGATACCGGGATTTGCGAGAATATTAATGGGAGCATTGATTTCTTTAACGAGGGTTTTGATTGTTTCTTTATCCGCTACCGGCTGAACAAATATGCAGTCGGCGCCTGCTTCCCTGTATTTATTACCCCTTCGGATTGATTCAGCTAATTTTTCCTGGTGGGAACCGGAAGAAGTATAAAATGAATCTGTCCTGGCATTGATCACCAGGTGAAAACCCAACGAGACGGACAATGCACGGATGGCTGATATTCTCTCACAAAATTCCATCTCATCAATCAATACAGGGCTCATATCCCTGCTGTCTTCAATATTTATCCCGGCAACTCCTGTAGCAACTATTTTTTTTACCGACTCAACCACTTCATTCAGATTATTTCCAAACCCTGCTTCAATATCTGCAGTTACCGGAACCTGAACCGCATTCACAATGCCGGTTAAAACTTCAATCAGTTCCGGCAATTGTATTACTTCGCAGTCGGGACGTCCTAAAGAAGCGGCCACTCCCATGCTTGTTGTAGCTACCGCTTTAAAGCCGCTTGCTTCTATCAATTTAGAACTCCCCGGGTCCCAGGAATTCAGTAAAACTAAAATTTCTTTATCCTGGTGATATTCCAGGAACTGTCCTGCTTTCTTTTTTTGAATATCGGGAACCATCATATTGAAATGATTTTATTAGTTGAACTCAGAACTTTCAAATGGTTGCGGGCAACTTTTACCGTTTAGCAATTTACAAAATTCCAATACTGGCAGAAATCATGGGCACCTGATCTTCAGCAGGGAAATCTAAATAATCATTTCGGGCAGAGATTAAAAAGAGATCATTACATGTTTTTCAAAATCCTGTAAGCTGCAAGGCGAAATAAATAACTGCCATCCCTATCAATGTTGTGATGGTGGTCCACAACGACGGATGTTCATGCTGGCTTTCGGGCAGCAGATCGCTGGCTCCGATATAAAGAAAGAGCCCGCAAAGCACTGCCAGCACGATGGCAAAAGCATTCTCCGGTAGCTGAAAAAAGAAAGTGAATAAAACTCCAAGCACAGGCGCAATAGAATCGAGCAGCAGCCATTTGAAAGCATCTTTTTTCTTACCATCATTCCTTAATACTATGGATACGGTATTTAATCCGTCAGAAAAATCATGAGCGATCACCGCCACTGCAACAAAGATCCCGACAGAATGGGATATCTGGAAAGCAAGCCCGATGGCAATACCGTCAAAAAAACTATGAACCGATAAGCTGCCCGCACCTAAATGTCCTTTGCTCTTCATCTTGGCTTCGCCGGAATGAAAATGAAGCAGGGTCATGCGGTCAAGGATCATATATATCAAAAATCCCAGCGCAACTATTGAAGTGATGGTGACCGTACTGTAATACTTACCTCCCATGGAAAGCGCTTCAGGCAGCAGGTCAAAAAAACTGACTGCCACGACCGCTCCTGCGCTGAAGCCCAGCACCAGGTGCAACTGATCTTTAAACCGCAAAGCAACCACCCCCCCCAGCAGAGTGGAAAAAAAAGTAATAACGGTAAAGAGTATGATCATGATAATATTCAGGCTTTCGTGAAATCAAATGAAAGTGTAAGTCTTTTCCTGAAAAAGTTAAACTATACCAAAGGTATAAAGCAACGAAGGATTTAAAAATAAATATTCCGGAGCCTTAGATAGTCGATTTATTGTAGAAGAGGAGTTTTTTAATTTTCAGTGTATTACTACTGCCAAAGAAGAATATATCATCTAAGCGTTGAAACTCGTTAAATTATTTTTAAATGTTGGTTTGTGATATCTTGCAAATAGCCTAATTTGATTTAATGCATTATCTTGGCCCCACGAACTTGTCACCATTGAAATGTATCATGTGTTCAGGGAAATCAACAATCCAAACTTCAGTTTCCCATGCAATGCTTGTTGTGTGCTTTTTAAATTGTGCAAAGTCAGGGAATGCAGAAACATACACATTGCCTGTTTTACAACCTTTAAGCATTTCTTCCAGTTCAATAATTCGTTTGGGTGAAACAGGGCCATGTGAAGTAACCGCTTCAATTAGGTAAAGCCAGTTCTTCTTTCTGTCATACAAAAGCACATCTGGTAATTTGCTGTGTTCCGTTATCGGTATACCTAATTCTTCCAGAGCTTCTCTGTCAACATACAAGTCTTTATTTGCTGTGTCGCCTAAATAAAGGACCTCACTTCCTTTTGCAAATCTTGCAGCAAAATCATGTACGACTGCAGCTTGAACTTCGTTATGTTTACCCGCAGAAAGTCTAAGCGTTTTGCCGTTACTCAATTTCACGGGGATCAAAGTTTGTTTTCTTGCTTTCAAATATTTCTTTGAAAGCTCACCCATTTCCAATTTAAATCTTTCGGTTTCTGCTTTCCATGCTTTTGTTCTAAAAGTTTTGATGACTTCTAATGCCTCATTTGTCATAGCGTAATGAGCATTGGGGCTGTTTACGGGCAATTCGGGATTGTCAGGATTGTAATCAGCAATCCTTGCCTGAACAAATTGATGCAAAACTTGTCTGCGAAATGTCTCTCTTGTATTTGGAGCGTACTCTTTCTTATAAACATCTTTACAGAATGCCATTATATCCTTTGTAACTTTTTGACTGATTCTTGTTGCTTTACTCCAACTATCTCTCGGTTTTATTCTACACAGAGCCAGCAATGTGTACGCTGAAATTTCGTTTTGCTGTGCGATGGGTAACCCCAATTCTTTGAGAATTTTTTGTGCATCATTAATTTTGCTCATAAGTAAATATATGCTCTATATCAAAGTAGTTGTTTACAAGTTCGTCAACCTTTGACTGTGAATAATCATTTTTTAAAATAATTTGCTTGCCTATTTGTTTTATATCTTCTAACGGGGGCAATGGCATTTCTCTTAGTTCTGTTGCACTCACATTGATATTGCCATTGAAAGTTCTGAAATATGTATCAAATAGATTGCTGTTTAATAACGCTGATAGTCCTAAAATTTCATTTCTATCAAGATGGCCTTTAGGTCTGTAGATATAGTTCAAATGGTTTTCCACGCCAATAAATTCAGCTTGAATTATATCAACAAAATAAGGAGTTGCCACTAATCTACTTTTATCATCCTTTGCACTAAAACGGCGAAGGAATACGTAATTCTTGTTGGGAAGGAGAAGAGATTTCGTTTCTTCACATAGTTCAATATACTGCGGCTTGTTCTTTTTTGAAACCGGCCATTCAAACTGCATTTTAGCTGTATTAATTAGTTGATATAATGGCACTAAAAAAACTGCTCCGTTTAAATATTGCTCATGTAAATATTGCGTTGCCCGGAATGAGACTACCGGGCCCGTTGAAATTTGGATGTCGTATTGATTTAAACTCCCTGTCCACGACTTGAATAACATGATTACTTTATCCTCAGTTTCATTTGTCGGAAGATGAATAATTTTTTCTCTGGAATTGAAATCAATCAAATCAGAAGGTTTGTAAACCTTTTCTGTATAATTTTCAATATCCCTTATTCCATTAGAATGTGTTACAATAATAGAGAGGGGATGCCCATTAATCTTTTGCTTTTTTCCTTTAAGTATTAAGGTTTCTTGTAAAACATTATCCCTGTTAAACGTATCTGTTCTTGAACCGAACAAGTGGACTTGTTCGATCTCTATTTCTTGAAAAAAAGCTTCACGGAATGCCCTGAAATAATTGCCTGAAGCAAAACTTCTTGGTGTTATAAAAACTAAATCGCCGCCATTCTTCAAAAGTTTAGCTGCGACCATCATAAAGATTGAATAAATGTTTGGTTGCCCCCAAACAATGGACTTTGCAACGATTGCTCTTTTATCTTCTTTTGATATTTTAAAGTATGGCGGGTTTGAAATTACAATATCATAAATAGCATTTTTGGGTTCAAAAAAGAGTGTTGTCGCTTGTTCAAAGCACTCTTTGTTTTCAAGAACAAAATCATTTGTGTCAAGAGTTGCTTTGAATTTGATTTTATTTTTTTTTAACCATTTGCCCAAATAGTCCAATATCGCTTTTGTATAAGGTAAAATATCTTTGTCCGTCTCATAGACAACAAGCTCAACTTCTTTTAAGTCGTCATTTCGTTTTGCAAGTGTCTCAATTAGAGAACTTGAAAGAATAGCTGTTCCACAACCCGGATCAAGAATTTTGAGTTTTTCATGTGTCTGTTTTACAAGCCCTCCCATGAAATGAGCAATTTCAGTTGGAGTAAAAAACTGCCCGTAGTCCTTCTTGTGCTGTGTCGTTACCGATTCAGCATAGACCTGCCCAACCCTGTCAGCAAAATGACTCGGTAATTCACTTGGAAGTGGTTTCATGTCTATAACCTTTGTCATACCAACAAATTTAGCAAATGTCTAGCGTTAATCTCAAACTGTATTTACTACTGATCGGTTCTGTGGGTTAGAAAAAATTTTAGTTTTCTTCAGGTTTGCTTTAAGTCTGGGCTTAAGTGCCTTAAAAATGTGCAATAATATAAAGTGGCTCTTTGAGCTTTTATCATCCAACAGTATTAAGAGTAAACCGCCGAAATAAGATGACACATAATAATTTACTAAAGAAACAATACTTATTTATTCAGCAGAGAGAAAATACGTTCCACATCTTCTTTCCTGCAAAGACCTGTTCCCTCGTTCATGGTGGCAGCCGTGCCGCAGGCAATGCCAAATTTCAACACATCTTCAAGGCTCTTGTTTTCAGACAGGCTCAGGACAATGCCCGCCACCATACTATCGCCTGCGCCCACCACACTCTTTCTTTCCACTACAGGTGGCACAGCCCTGTGTGTTTCATTTTCCGTGATCAGCATGGCGCCGTCTTTTCCCATCGAGATCACCAGCAACTCACAATATCCCTTTGCGATCACTTTTTTCCCGATCTTCTCCACATCTTCCAGTTCAATCCAGTCTATTCCCATCAGGTAACCTAATTCTCCCAGGTTTGGTTTCATCATATACACACCCTCTTCGGCAGCATGTCTCAATGCTTCACCGGAAGTATCCACCACCAGTTTTGCATTCTTTTTCTTTGCGATCACAGCGAGCCTCGCATAAATGTCTAATGGAACTCCGGGTGGCAGGCTGCCGCTGGCAACAATGTATTCCAGGCCGGTTCCGTCTGCTTGCCGGTCGGGCATTCCTTCCACCACTTCCAGCATTTTTTCCCATTCGCTTTCCTGCAACTCAGTACCTGGTGTTCCAAACCTGTATTGCACATTAGCTGACTCATCCAGCACGATAATATTTTCCCTGGTCTCATTCTTCGTCTCGATGATCACAACCGGAACCTCTTCCTTTTCCAGCAATGAATTGAAATGCTTCCCGGTATATCCGCCCGATGGAAAAACAGCAAGGGCATCACCTCCCAGTTTTTTAATTGCTCTCGCTACATTGATGCCTCCTCCACCGGGTTCCAGCTTTGGAACAGAACATTTTAGTTTTTTTTCCGGCAATAATTGCGGAACCGACATGCTCCGGTCAATACAGGGGCTGAAAGTAAGTGTGATAATCTCAGGCATTTAAAATTTTTTCAGGTGATGACTCTCTTATACAAAGAACCTCCAATGATGATCAATACTGCAGATACAGCAATTAAGATCCCAATGTCCAAAAGGATATTCCGGCTGACCGGCCCCGGCAGCATGGCAGAACGCAAAGCATCTATCATGTAGGTTAGTGGATTCATTCTTGAAAATGTCTGCAGCCAATGCGGCATAATATCAATAGGATAAATGGCATTACTGGCAAAAAATAAAGGCATCGTCAACACCTGGCCTATTCCCATGAACCGTTCTCTTGTTTTTACCAGGCAGGCGATGATAAGCGAGAAAGTGGAAAACAAAATAGAACCTATGATCACGATCACCAAAACCAATAAGATACGGAGCGGATCCCATACAAGGTCAACTTTTAAAAATATTGCCAGCAAATAAATGATGATCATCACCGGAATGGAACGAAGGCTTGCAGACAATGCTTTGCCTGCAACCAAAGCCGCACGGGGAGTCGGCGTCACCAGGAACTTATGAGTGAGCCCAAGATCCCGTTCCCATATAATCCCGATGCCATAAAAAATGGCAATGAACAAAGTGCTTTGCGCCAATATTCCCGGCGTCATAAAATCTATGTACCGAACCGGGCCATTCATCGGGTGCATTCGTTCAAACACCTGCCCGAAGATAAGCAGCCATAATGCAGGTTGCACTGCCCTGGTGAAGATCTCGGTAGGATCGTGTGAGATTTTCAGGGCTTCCAGTTCTGCCAATACAAAAGTCTTTTTTATAAATCGTATCATAACGGTTCATCCCAATCGTGATGTAGTTCTTATGCTGATGCGCAGGTCACGAAAACTTTTTTCTGTGTCCAAAGATTCTTTGGTGTAATGAATAAAAACATCTTCCATGGAAACATTTTCTTTTCCCAGCGAACTCTTCAATCCTTCAGGCGTGCCGGTGGCCGCTAATTTTCCTCTTGATAAAAAAGCAACATGGTTGGAAAGTTTGTCCGCTTCTTCCATAATATGTGTGGTCAGTAATATGGTTGTATTGAACTGATCTTTCAGTTTCAAAATGTGCTCCCAAACCGTTTTTACACCGATGGGGTCAAGTCCGGTAGTGGGTTCATCGAGAAAAAGAACTTCCGGGTGATGCAACATGGACTGAGCGATCTCCAATCTTCTCACCATTCCTCCCGAATAGGTTTTCACTTGCTTGCTTGCAAAATCAGAAAGGTTCATGAATTCCAGGGCTTCCAAAGCTCTTCTTTTTGCTTCTTTATTGGGGATGTCATACAGCTTTCCAAACAATAATAGGTTTTCATAACCGGTCAGTGTGCCATCGGCAGAAAGCATCTGCGGAACATAACCGATCAGTTTTCTCACTTTGTAAGAATCCTTTTTTATGCTTACCCCATCAATCAATGCATCTCCTGCTGATGGCTTCAATAAAGTAGTCAGGATTTTAATAGTGGTAGTCTTACCGGCGCCATTGGGGCCAAGCAGTGAAAATAATTCTCCTTTCTCCAGTGATATATTCAGATCATATAATACAGTAAGTTTACCGAAACTTTTACTAAGCCCCTTTGTCTGAAGAATAACTCCCATCAGAAATTATTTAATTTTTTTCAACAGCTATTCATACCGCAATGCTTCTATCGGATCCAGTTTGGATGCTTTTAATGCCGGGTAATAACCGAAGAAAACACCGGTGATAAAACAAACCATAAATGACAGGATCACGGAAGACTGAGTGATTAATGTAGGCCAGTGCAGGAATATAGTAACCAGTTTGGTGGCAGCAATTCCGAATGCCACACCGATCAATCCACCTGTCACGCTGATCAGTACCGCTTCAACAAGAAACTGCATCAGAATGTCAATACCCCTGGCGCCAATGGACATTCTCAGCCCGATCTCCTTGGTACGTTCCGTCACCGACACATACATGATGTTCATGATACCGATACCGCCTACAATCAGTGAAATACCAGCGATCACAGCGAGCAGAATAGTGAGTATCTGGCTGGTGGCTGTAAAGGTGCTGATCAGTTCTGCCTGCGAACGCACGGTGAAATCATCATCTGTACCCTGCGGTAATTTGTGGCTTGCCCGCAATACACTGGTGATCTCATCTACAGCTTTGTCGGTTGATTTTTCATCAAGGGCAGAAGCAAATATTGTCTGGTAATAAATGGTGGCAAGAATTCTCTTTTGCACCGTTGTTACCGGCGCAAGGATCACATCATCCTGATCCTGCCCGAAAGTGTTTTCTCCTTTTTTACTTAACACGCCAATGATCTTGAAAGGAATGTTTTTGAAACGTATCATTTTCCCGAGAGGATCCGATCCGTCAGGAAAGAGATTACTGACTACTGTTTGACCGGCCAGGCAAACTTTGGCCGCAGTCTTAATATCCTGATCGGTAAAATTCATTCCTTCCTGCAATGGCCAGCTCCTGATCTTTAAAAAATCAGGCGATACACCCTGGATATTTGTAGTCCAGTTATTCGGCCCGTTGATCACCTGACCTCTTGAAGAAACCTGTGGTGATACAGCTGTGATATACTGCGGATCTCTTTCCAGTGCCGTTACATCAGGTTCTGTCAATGTCTGCACTGTTGTATTATCAAGCCGGGCTCCGCCCTGGATATTGCTGTTGGGTCTTATTACAATCATATTACTGCCCATCCCCGACAACTGGCTCTGGATGCTTTGCTTGGATCCCTGGCCAATAGCCACCATGGCGATCACTGCAGCCACGCCAATGATAATACCCAGCATCGTGAGAAAAGCTCTCATCTTGTTGCGTTTGATAGCACGTAGTGCAAGCCGTAAAAGATTTACAATTCTCATGTCACCGTGTTTGTTATTTCTTCATCAATCGGCGGAAGAGAAGCTAAAACTGCTTTGGCGCTTTGTACATTGATATTAACAGCATCTCTGATAATCTTCCCGTCCTTTAATGTAATGGTGCGCTTACTGAAGGAGGCAATATCGGGTTCATGGGTTACAAAAACTATTGTCTTACCCTGTACATCATTCAACTCCTGCACCAGCATCATGATCTCGTAAGAAGTTCGTGAATCAAGGTTACCGGTTGCTTCATCCGCCAGTATCATTACAGGATCATTTACCAATGCCCGGGCTATCGCAACCCTCTGTTGCTGCCCGCCGGAAAGCTGGTTCGGCAAATGATGAATTCTTTTACTGAGGCTGACCGCATCAAGCGCCTTCAATGCTTTTACTTTTCTTTCCCTTGCCGAAAAATCTTTATTGTACATCAAGGGCAGTTCTACATTTTCCAAAGCTGAAGTTCTCGCCAATAAATTATAAGACTGAAAAACAAATCCGAGTTTTTTATTCCGGTAACCGGCCAGCTGGGTTTTTGAAAGTTTACTGACGTCCGTTCCGTCAAGAAGGTAAGTTCCGCTTGTAGGTTTATCCAGGCAGCCTAAAATATTCAGGAGCGTGGTCTTCCCGGAGCCGCTGCTTCCCATAATAGTGACAAATTCGCCTTTGCTGATTGTAAAACTGACCCCGTTTAATGCTTTGACGGTTTCTTCACCCATTTTGAATTCCCGGTGCAAATTTTTTATATCTACAATTACTGAACTCACATCTATCAATTTTTTATTACTGTTTTTTTTGCCCCGCTTGCTGCTGCCCGGCAGTATTTTTATTACCGGCTGGCGTTCTTCTTCTCATCTGCGGCATGAAAGGGCTTCGTTGTGTATTATCACTGTTATCTGCCTTCACTTCACCGGTTGCCATGGCGGTAATTATTTCATCACCTGCTGAAAGTCCTTTGACCACATTCACATTCACATCATCATCTATGCCGGTCAGAATTTTTTTCTCGATCAAAGTATCTCCTTTCAGCATCCATACAGAAGATCTCTTTACATCCCCGTTCTGACCTCCCGTTCGTGCCGTTGCATCCATTTTACTGAAATTCCCGGCACTGTCCTCTTTCGAAGTATTTTGAAATTTCTCAACGGCTCTTTCAATGACGTAATTTTTTAAAACAGTCGTATCCGGTTTGAAGTTGACTGCTCTTGCAGGTATCAGCAATGCATTACTGTCTTCCTGCGTATAAATATTTATGCTTGCCGTCATCCCGGGTTTTAGTTTCAGTTCTTTATTGTCCACATCGATCAATGTAGTATAAGTAACCACATTGGCGGATACAGCAGGACGCAATAATATCTGGTTTACCGACCCGTGAAAAATATCATTGGGAAATGCATCTACAGTAAAAGTAACATGCTGTCCCGAACGGACTCCGCCAATATCGGCTTCATCCACATCGGCACGGACCTGCATTTTAGTCAGATCTCTTGCAATGACAAACAGTGTTGGTGCACTGAAACTTGAAGCGATTGTTTGCCCGGCGCTTACATTCCTGTTCAAGACCACCCCGTTAATCGGAGAATAAATATTTGTATAGTAAAGATTTCTTTGTGCCAGGTTTAATTGCGCTGTTGCATTCGATACAGAAGCTTTTGCGGAATTAAACTGATTCAATGCCAGCTGATAATCAGCTTTGCTGATAGCGCCAAGTTCATATAACTGGTTTTGACGGTCATAATTACTTTGCTGATATGCCAGGTTGCTTTGAGCATTTGCCAGCGTTGCTTTCGCCTGGTCCAATTGCTGTTCAATAATGGAAGGGTCCACTTTTGCAATCAATTGGCCCGCTTTGACCACATCATTAAAATCGGCATATACATTCTGCACCACGCCGGACACCTGTGCGCCCACGGTTACAGTATCTACCGGTTGCACCGTACCTGTTGCCGTCACACTTAAACCGATATAACCATATTCTGCTTTGCCGGTTACAAAACTGATTGTCCCGGATTCTTCATTCTTCCTGAAATAAAAATAATACACAGCAAATGCTGCAAGAATCAAAATCAATAATAGTATAATTGTCCGCTTTTTCATTTCCTTTATTTTATAATGTTACCGGTTTCCCCATATAGAATTCATAGATCTTTTGCTGCAGCACAGAAGTATATTTTGACTGGGTGAAGGCCTGCACAGCCTGCACATATTGATTCTGTTGTTGCAGAAGATCATAAACATTGATAGCGCCCAGCTTAAACTGCTCTTTAGTGATCCGGTAACTTTCCACGGCAGCTTTCAGTTGCTCATTGGCAGCATCATAGGAATGCATGGCATTGGATGCATTCAGGTATGCCTGCTCCACCGCCTGCGATAATACCAACTGATCATTTTGCAGATTCAGGTTTGCTTCTTTATATGCAATGTTTGCTTTTGCCAGGTTGGCTTTATTTGTTCTGTTGGAAAAAATAGGAACGGATAAAGTCACGCCCGCCCGCTGAAAAAAATTATTCCCGTTTTGTGTAAAGAAACCTGTTTTGGGAAAAACAGAATTAGTGATCACATCGCTGTACCCGCTGCCGATGGAACCATTTGCACTTAACGTGGGTTTAAATCCTGCATGCGCCTGCCCGATTCCAAGAGAAGCAAGATCAACTCCCAGTTTACCGATCTGAATATCCGGAAAATCACGCAATGCCGCCTGCTGCACTTCCTGCAAAGGCATGAGTACCGGTGCGGGCACAACTGTTGCTGAATCAGGTGTCACAATATCAAATGTTGTATCTGTTGGCAACTGAAGCATTTGTTTTAAAGTGAGCAGGTTTTGCTGTATGGCATTCTGTGCCTGCACAACCTGGTATTTGTTGCCGGCTAATTGCGCCTGCAGTTGTAAAAGATCCTTCTTTGCAATGCTTCCTGCATCAAAGAATTGCTGGCCTTGTTTCACCAGCGCTTCTGATGTGCTTTCAAGATCAGTAAGGTATTTCAGGTTCTCTTTGGATAATAAAACATTAAGATATCCCTGTGTGATGGCAAGCGTAATATCATTGAAAGTTTGCTGTACGGATAGCTCCGCAGACCGGGTCAGCAACTGGCGCTGCTGAATTGTATTATTGATGGAGTTCGCATTCCATAAAATAATACCCGAACTCACCGAATAAGATCCGTTGGCGGAAAGCTGGTTTACCAATCCGCCGCTGCCATTCGAATTGTTTGCATTGTTAAATGAATTGCTGACAGAACCGGACAGGCTGGGAATCTTCATTCCTTTTGCTGACCACAGATCCTGCTGGGCAGATTGTTCGTTTAACCGGAGTGTACTGATCTGGATATTGTGTTCGGATGCATACTTAAAGCAATCATTGATGCTCCACAGCCTAACCGGGTTTGGCAACTGGGCTTTGGTATCATTAAAAAACAAAAGTGTAAAAAGTGAAAGTGTAAAAAAGATCATCTGCTTCATTTGTAAAAAATTTTATCTGCCTTTCTGTACTACAACTGTTGCAACACAATCGTAGTACAGAAGTTTTGTGCCTGAGTCTGTTGCACTAAAGGCAGGTATATAAATTTATGGGGTACGATGGCTTCTTGTTACTCTTGGCGCACTTACTCTTGCCGGTGCCGGCGCCCTCATTTCACTCATCATGGGCCTGCTTTCTCTCACCTGTGGCCTGGTTTGTCTCATTTGAGGTCTTACCCGGACAGGTTGACCAATCCTCTTACCATAATAATTAGTCATTTGAGGTGGTTTAGGAGATTGTACCCTGTTTCCCATGCTCAGCCTGTTTCCCTGTGAAGGTTTTAACCGGAGCGTCTGTTCACGTTCTCCGCTTTTCCACATTATCGGTTTACGGCTGTTTTCATTAAATCCTCTTACCGAAGCATAATTATTATGATACACATTATGATAATAATATCTTGGATAATGTGATACGTAATACTGGTGGTGCAGCCATGGGTGATATACATTTACATTCAGGGAAACGACAAAACAAGAGTATAAATCAAACCCGCTGTACATCGGCGGCAGGTATGGAGAAAACATCCACTGGCCGTCATTGAGATATACAAAATCATCATCAGACAGATCGTAATACGTTTCTATATCCGGGATATAATAATAACGTACACCCGGGTAATAAGCCGGAGCCCACGCCGGGTTACTGTACTGTATTCCTCCTGACACATATGTACCGGGTCCACATCCGGATACTCCGTAGATCAATATGCTAAGAGCAAAACCGATACTTAGTCTTTTAAAAAGCTTCATATCAGAAATTTTAAATATTATTTCAAAGATCACATTTCAATTATCACTATTAATTTGACGGAATGCAGGTGAATATTGTTCTTGGTTTCAGCTCTTAACCATTAATTTACATCTGATAAATTTCTTAACAGTTGTTTTATTGTGCAGTCCAGCCGCCATCCACAGGTATCGCATTGCCTGTTATAAATGAAGAAGAATCAGAACACAACCAGATCACGGCATCAGCCACTTCTTCCGGCTCTCCCAATCTGCCCACCGGCTCCTGGCTGGCAAATTGTTTTTCCACTTCTTTACTGTTACCGGTAAACCTATCTATCATAGGAGTTTTGATTACACCGGGGCATACCGCATTTACACGGATATTTTGCCTGGCATATTCCAATGCCGCATTTTTAGTAAGGCCGATCACTCCATGTTTGGACGCCACATAGGCGGGTATGTTGGGAAATCCTACAAGTCCTGCAATAGAAGCGTTATTTACGATGGCACCTTTGCCCTGCTTCAGCATTTGAGGAATCTCATATTTCATACATAGCCACACTCCTTTCAGGTTGATCCCCGTAGTTCTGTCCCAATTTTCATTGGTACACTCATGCGTAACTGCAGGCGCTCCTTCTACACCGGCATTGTTGAATGCATAGTCCAACCGCCCGTAATGTGCGATGGTCTGTTCAACAAGTTTTTGTACATCCGATTCTTTGGATACATCACATTGGACAAAAATTGCATCACCCTTTGCAGACCTGATATGATCCAATGTTTCACTATTTTCTTTCCAGTCAGCTATCACCACTTTTGCTCCACTTTTTGCAAAAGCTATTGCTGCGGCCCTTCCGATACCGAAACTTCCTCCGGTAACAATAGCAACTTTATTTCCGAATATTTTTTCCATAGCCTGATTTTTAAAAATTATGGATGAACCGGATCCATCATTATAACAAAACTTCTTTGCGGACAACACTGCTCACTTTAGTGATATTTTCAATTCCTTTCAGCAAAGCATCAGGATTGAATGATATGCTGTCTATACCCTCTTGAACAAGAAAGCCTGCAAACTCCGGGAAATCACTCGGCGCCTGGCCGCAGAGCCCGATCCGGGTGCCGGCATTTTTGGCTTTTTGGATCATAGTTGCAATCATTTGTTTTGCAGCAGGATTTTGTTCGCTGAATAAATGGCTGACTACAGCAGAATCCCTGTCAATGCCCAAAGTCAATTGAGTTAGATCATTGGAACCGATGGAGAAACCATCAAATATTTTAGCAAACCTTTCTGCCTGCAATACATTACTCGGAATTTCCGCCATAACATAAATTTCCAATGAAGGATCCTTGCTGCGGTCCAGACCGTTTTCTTTCATTACTTCTATCACTTTTATTCCTTCTTCGACTGTTCTGCAAAAAGGTATCATGATTTTCACGTTTACCAATCCCATATCTTCACGTACTTTTTTTATAGCATCACATTCCAGCCTGAATCCTTCTTTATATAAATCGTTATAGTATCTTGACGCACCGCGAAAGCCAAGCATCGGGTTTTCTTCTTTGGGCTCAAAATCTTTTCCCCCGACCAGGTTGGCATACTCATTCGTTTTAAAGTCACTCATGCGTACGATCACTTCTTTCGGATAAAAGGCTGCAGCAATAGTGGCTATTCCCTGTGCCAGCCTGTCAACAAAATATTTTTCTTTATTGCTGTAATGACGGGTAAGCTCTTCAATCTTCTTCTTTACCTGCTCATCTTTCAATTCATTGAATTTTACAAGCGCCATCGGGTGTATCTGCACAGAATGACTGATCACAAATTCGATCCGCATCAATCCTACTCCGTCATTGGGATAGAATGAAAGCTTAAATGCCTGGTCGGGATCCCCTGCAATAAGCATGACCTGAGTCCGAACTGGTTTGCTTATTTCCCTGAAATCATATTCCCTTTCTTTGAATCTTAATTTCTTTTCATATACAAATCCTGTTTTCCCTTCAGCACAGCTAACAGTAACCAGGCTCCCGTCTTCAATTTTTTTTGTTGCATCACTGCAACCTACTACTGCGGGTACTCCCAATTCCCGTGCAACAATAGCCGCATGGCTTGTCCTTCCCCCTTTATCGGTAACGATCGCCGATACTTTTTTCAAAACCGGATCCCAGTCCGGGCTGGTATTGTCAGTAACTACAATTTCACCGCCGGTCAGCTGATCAGATTCCGCCGGCGATTTCAATAGCCGTGCAACGCCTGTTGCAATCTTATTCCCGATAGCATTCCCCTTAGCGATCACTTTTCCTTTTTCAAGTAATTTATATTCTTTGACGACATAAGGATTTTGCTGAGAGTGCACTGTCTCCGGCCTTGCCTGGATAATAAATATTTCATTGCTCACTCCATCCTTTGCCCATTCTATATCCATAGGCCTGCCATAGTGCTCTTCAATGATCAATGCCCACCGGGCCAATTGTGTTATCTCATTATCCTCCAGGACGAATTGCACTCTTTTCTCTTCAGGCGTATCAATATTAACTACCGAAGTGCCTGCATCATCTTCCTGTGCATAGATCATTGTTTTCGATTTTGCGCCAAGCCTTTTTTGAATGATTGCATTTTTATTTTGTTTTAAAGTTGGTTTGAAAACAAAATATTCATCCGGGGTTACAGTACCCTGAACAATATTTTCACCAAGACCCCATACTCCGCTCAGGTGAATGACGTCACGAAAACCGGATTCAGGTTCTAAAGTAAAGCCGACACCGGAGCAGGCCAGGTCAGACCGTACCATTCTTTGCACTCCCACCGACAGTTGGACCTGTTCATGACGGAAGCCATGGTCTTCACGATATTTGACAGCCCGGTCGGTATAAAGAGAAGCAAAACATTTTTGAACTGCAGTTAATAACTCTTCTTCTCCTTTTATATTCAGGTACGATTCATGCTGGCCGGCAAAGCTTGCCTGCGGGAGATCTTCTGCAGTGGCGCTGCTGCGCACCGCTACTTCAAAATAAGTCTGCCCGCATAATTCTTTATATGCTTTGATGATCTCAGCTCTTAAATCATCCGGCATTTTTGCAGCTAACAACATTTGCCTTGCCTTCCTTCCGGTCTCTTTCAGATTTGAATAATTTTCCCGATCCAGCTGTTGCACTATTTCATGCAGCGGGTTGATCAGCTGATTGAATTCAAGAAAATAAGTAAATGCATCAGCAGTAGTTGCAAAACCATCGGGCACTTTAATTCCTTTGTTGGATAGCCGGGTAAACATCTCTCCAAGTGAAGAGTTTTTACCGCCAACGATGCCGGTATCATTGATACCGGTATCATTAAATTTTTTAATGAAGATTCCGGATTTCATAGATACCAAATTTGATTCTTTTGGTAAGTCCATGAAATGACACCTGTCAAATATAAAAGTGATTTATATCAGGGGAAAGATCGCCTGGGAGTGGGAGGTTATTGCGGATCCTTTTGCTTCTGCTTCTCCAGTCTTTTGAAATAACCGCGGAACAGAAAACTTTTTTTTATCGCATTCATTATGTCATTAAAACCATCAGTTCCTTTTTGAATATTGTACAGGCTTTCTTTGATATTTTTTGTCATTGCGGAATCTTTCAGCAAAGCAGTAACCGGGCCTTTGCCATCAGTAACTTCAGAACGTACCTGAAGCGTTGCCCTGCTCAGTTCTGCCGACAAAGAATCTGCATCTTCGCCCACTGATTTAATTTTCAGAATTGCTTCATTCAGGTTTTTGACCAAAGAACTGTCGGTAAGAATAGCGCCCAGCGATCCCTTACCTTCTTTTACATCGGAGACTATCGTGTTCAGGTTATTGACCATCTCTTTGGCTTTATCGGTTGCTGTGCGGATATTCGCAACCAGGCTGTGTATATTCTCAGGCAGGCTTTCATCATTTAAAATCTTCCAGGCAGCAGTGCTGTTATTGATCCGTTCCACAGTAGTTTTTAAATGAGCAGCGATCACTGCCACATCCTCATTGGTTTTGGACAGAGTTTGCAGCATTTCACCGGTGTCAACTGTTTTCCTCACTTTTAAAATGTCCCCGTCTTCCACCAATTCCGCAGGTTCTTCTGAAGGAATAATATTTAAAAGTTTATTCCCTATCAATCCGTCAGTGCTGATGGAAGCTATTGCACTTTTATGTATATATTTTTTCATTTTGCTGTCTATCATCATCACCACTTCTATAGTTGAGTCATTAAGAATTTTAATCTCCTTTACGGTGCCTGCCTGTATTCCCGAAAAACGGATGTTATCGCCGGCCCGGAGACCCTGTACATTCCTGAATCTCGCCTTTAATTCAAAAGAGGAGCCGAACAGGCTTTGATTCTTGCCAATCATGTATAACAACAGGATCAGGAAAACCAATCCGCTCAGTACGAAAATGCCCAGCTTAAAATTCGATGATGTTCTTTTTCCCATAAATACTTTTATTTACTTCTCCTCCTTATCAGCGCACCTGGTTCCGGTATCTCCGATTTCCTCTTCTCCAACCGGAAAGGAAGAAGGTGGCGTCATCAAACATCAGGTTCTTGAAAAGGAAAAGAGGTCATTCAAAAAACTCTTTTATTTTCGGATCGGTCATGTTTATCAGCTCTTCATAAGTTCCTTCAGCATAGCATTTCCCGTCTATCAGCATAACTACACGATCCGATGCTGTTTTCACACAATTCATGTCATGCGAGATAATGATCGAAGAAGAATGGTACTTCTTCTGAATTTCCACCATCAGTTCGATAATTCCTTTGCCGGTGATCGGGTCCAACCCGGTTGTCGGCTCATCATACAAAATTATCTCAGGCTTCAGTATCAGTGTGCGTGCCAGGGCAATTCTTTTTCTCATTCCTCCCGAAAGTTCTGACGGCATCATATTAATTGTATGCACCAGGCCCACATCTTCCAAAGCATCTTTCACCAGTTCATCTACTTTTTGATGTGATACCCTGATCCAATGACGGCGCAAAGGAAATTCCAGGTTTTCTCTCACGGTCATGGAATCATAGAGTGCATTGCTCTGAAACAGGAATCCCACTTTTGCTCTCACTTTATCCAGTTCTTCACGATCCAGTTCCAGGATATTTTTTCCCAATACTTTAATAGCGCCCTGATCAGGTTTTAAAAGACCGATAATGCATTTTATAAGCACCGATTTTCCCGAACCTGATTTGCCAAGAACCACTACATTTTCCCCGGCATACAATGTCAGGTTAAAATCATTCAACACTTTATTTTCACCAAACGATTTATATAGGTTGCGAACAGACAGTATTTCTTCACCTCCCCCTTTCTTAAGCCCCGGTTCCCGTATTGACAATTCATCCATCATAGTCATTAATTAAAACCTAACAGGTCAGTGATCTGTACAGCGATCAGGTCAATAATAAAAATCAAAATGGAAGAAACCACTACAGCCGAATTGGCTGACCGCCCCACCCCTTCTGTTCCTTTACTGGAATGATATCCTTTGAATGTTCCGATAATGCCCACAGCAAAACCAAAGAAAAAAGATTTGATGAATGCCGGCAATACATCGCTGAAATCAAGATTATCAAAAACCTGTGTCCAGAATAAACGAAAACTGGTAATGCCCCGGATATTGACTCCCATGTAAGAACCATACAAAGAGATTGCATCACCCAGCATTACCAAAACCGGTAACATCAGCGTAGCTGCCAGTACTCTTGTGATCACGAGATATTTAAAGGGATTGGTGCCGGACACTTCCATGGCATCAATCTGCTCTGTCACTTTCATTGAGCCTAACTCGGCACCGATGCTGCTGCCTATTTTTCCTGCAAATATCAGGGCAGTGATTACCGGGCCGATCTCTCTGACTATTGCAATGCCGACCATTGCCGGTAATTGTGATTCTACGCCGTATTCCACCAGCGATGGGCGTAGCTGCATGGTAAGTACTAGACCCATGATGAAACCCGTAAGCCCGATTAGCGGTAATGATTTATAACCGATAATAAAACACTGCCGGACAAACTCCGAAATCTCATACCTTGGCCGGAGCCATTGTGAAAAAAAACGGCCTGTGAATCTGGCAACATCACCTGTCTCCCGGAGGAACTGAACTGTTTTTGCCGGCAATACCATAGTATAGATTTGACTACAAACCTGTCATATTTAAATTCCGGGCACAATGAATACAGTCAGTAATATAGTTGATTATTGTCAATTAGTAAAATCAGCCCATCTGTTCCACCAGGTAATTTTTGATGCTGATCTGTTCGATCAGGTTGAGCTGTGTTTCCAGCCAATCGAGGTGCTTTTCTTCATCCACCAAAATTGTTTTAAGTAATTCCATACTGCCGTGATCTCCGGCATCGGAGCAGAGGATGATACTTTCATTGTATGCCCTGTTTGCTTCAATTTCCGCATCCCTGTCATTTTTGAATTGCTGGGCCACATCTTTGCCGATCACTACTTTTTCCATTCCGGTTACATCAGGCGCTCCTTCCAGGAACAGGATGCGTTCAATCAGTTTTTCCGCATGTTTCATTTCTTCAATGGCTCTTTTTTTGATCGCATCATGCAATTTCCCATAGCCCCAGTCTTCACACATTTCTGCATGAACGAAATACTGGCCTATCGCTGTAAGTTCATCTGCCAATAATTTGTTGAGCTGTTCAATTACTTTGTCATTTCCTTTCATGTGTATTTAATTTAAAATTTTAAAAATGTACTTCTCTCTGCCTGCCGGTAGGCAGGAATATTTTTTTTAGCTGAATTCAAAATGGATTTTTTTAGTTAATAATAGAGTACCAAAGCTATTCTGCCGAAATCTTTCAATACGCCGTTGTCCACAAATTCCACATCCCCGCCATATTCAAATACTTTTTCGATCACATCATCCACCGCATCCTTAATATAAGATTCCTCTTCGGCTTTGTTTTCACCGTAATAAATTATGCTCTTGTTTTCTCTCAGCCGGGCCGGGTAGCTGAAACTTTTTTCAACTATCAGCAATCTTCCTTTTTTTCCAGAAGCTTCCTTCCAGACTTTCTCCATACCCGCTACCAGTTTTTTATTCCCGGCCGCTTCAGTCATCTGGTAAAGAATATCTTTTTGTCTCACTTTTTTCCAATCCGAAACCTGGGGTTCCAGTGCTATGTGCAATTCTTCCTCTGAAGCATCTTCATAATTACCATGTACATAACCTAAAATTTTCTCTTTATTCTTTGTAATACTGTTGAAATGGCCGATCACACGTTCAGCACCCATCACAAATAGCGGCAGGTGATATGCTTTCAGGATAATGCTCAGGCCGCCATCTGTGTGACGTAAAAATTTATCCAGCATGATCTCTTTACGGTCAGAAGGATCCGAAAAATTCCCCACTCTTTCAGGAATGTCATTCTGGTATGCGGCTATGTAATCAGGTATATTCGAAACGATACGTACAAAACCAGCATTGCTTCCCAGGTAAATCCTTGATTTTTTTGCGCTCAGTACCAGGACAAGGTATTTTTGCATTTCTTTTTTGCTATAAACAAGATCCCGTATCTCAAAAGACTTATCAACGATGACTTTTTCTTCTACCGGCATATCGAGATAAAAAACTTTCTCCTTTAAAGATGAAATAAAAATTGCAATGCTCTTTTTGTATGTGCTGTAGTCAAGATTTTTAATTGCTGCCTTTAGCTTTTCCAGGACAAGCCGGGCCTGATCATGGCTATAATTCTCCATCACTTCGCTCTCCGCTTTACCGTATGCATTTTTGAGTTTGCGCTCCAGTTCAGATTTCTGCAACATCTTGGGTTCAAACGGCATGATGATGGAAATGCAGGGCGCATACGTGACGGCCTGTAGCATTTCTTCAATTTCCGGTACTAACTTTGGGCTCATAAGTAAGGATTTTATTCAAAATTATTAATAGGCACTCCCGGAATTACTGACGGCTATCACCCGAAATTTTGATTGTCCTCATTGATTCCGAGACCAGGTATCGAATTTCTTTGAAATACTTTCCGATCAATTGCTGCATGTATATGAAAAAGCATTTATCCCCAGAAGAAAAAACAAACCTTAGCCACAATATCGTGCTGGCTGATATTTTTCACCGCATGGCATCCTGTTACCGTTACATGGGGCCGGCTGAAAGATTCAGAGCCCAGACTTATGACAATGCTTCAAGAACAATGAAAAATCTCCAAGAAGATGTCAGTACGTACGCCACTGACCTCAGATCTTTAGACAAACTCAGCGGCATAGGTGAAGGCATCGGTAAAAAGATCATTGAATTCCTTGAAACCGGCAGCATTAAAACTTATGAAAAATTATTAAAAGAAGTTCCGGTGGAATTGCTGGAGCTCATGGATATAAACGGATTTGGCCCTGCCACCATAAAAACACTTCATGACGAATTAAAAATTAATAACCGTGATGAATTAATCGCAGCCATAGAAGCAGGGAAAGTGGAAAAACTGAAAGGATTCGGCCCGGGGAAAATAGAGAACATGAAACGGGGATTAAAATTATTTAAAGAATCTTATTCCCGAATGTTGTTGCCCGATGCTTTGAAAACAGGAAAAGATATTCTCGGTACGATCCAAAAAATCCCGGGTGTTAAAAAAGCGGAACTGGCCGGCAGCCTGCGCAGAAGAAAAGAAACGATTGGCGATATTGACATTATAACTATAGCAGAAGGGAAAGGCAGGAAGAAGATCATCAGTAAATTCGTTTCCATTCCTCAATGCAACAGAGTGCTGGCAAGCGGAGAAACAAAAGCCAGTTTCCTGCTGAAAAGAAATAACACACAGGTGGATATAAGATTGGTCAGCGAGCAGGAATACGGTTCTGCCCTTTTATATTTCACCGGATCAAAAGAACATAATATCCAGCTCAGGTTAATGGCAAAAGACAAAGGATGGAAACTGAATGAATATGGTTTGTTTGATGAGAAAACAGCAAAGCGATTGGCAGGAAAATCAGAAGAAGAACTATACAGGATGTTCCGGCTTCAATACATTCCTCCTGAGCTGAGAGAGATGCGGGGAGAAATGGAAGCAGCAAAAAAGGGAGAACTGCCCCGGCTGGTTGAATTGAAAGATATAAAAGGTGACATGCAAATGCACAGCACCTGGAGCGACGGAACTGAAGATATTGAAACTATTGCAAAATATATTCTGAATAAATTTCCCCGATACGAATATATCGTCATGACAGACCACTCACAGAGTGAAAGAATTGCCGGCGGGCTGAAGCCCGCTGAATTCCGGAAACAGTTTTCGGAAATTGATAAAGTGAATAAAAAAACCGGGAAAGATCTCTTGAAGAAAGGTGTGGAAGTGGATATACTTGCGGACGGATCTTTAGACCTTCCTGATGATCTGCTGAAAGAGTTTGATTGGGTGGTAGCATCCATCCATTCCGGGTTCAATAAAGATAATACGGGCAGGCTGCTGAAAGCATGTGAACATTCCTCGGTTCATTGCATCGGTCATCCCAGCGGAAGAATGATCGGCAAAAGGGAAGCTTACCCGGTGGATTGGGAAAAACTTTTTGAAAAAGCAGCCATCACCGGAACGGCAATCGAGATCAATGCACAGCCTGACCGCCTCGATCTTAAGGATGATCTTGTAAAAAGCGCCATCGAAAGAGAAGTTGCCATAACCATCAGTACCGATTCACATGCATTATCTCAATTCGACAACATGGAATTAGGTGTAGCGGTGGCAAGGAGAGGCTGGTGTACAGCAAAAAACGTTTTAAACACGAGATCGTGGAAGATAATTGAGCAATTCAAAAAGAAGAAAAAAAATAATGCAGCAAAAATATTGTGACCGGCCTCGAATTGCAGGAGCATCGAAGAAAGTTTTTTTGCCTGTGGATCTGGCGGCCCGTGCATTACTGTTATTCAAGTAATTTGTGCCGTTCCCGTCAAAATGCCAAATAATATCAACCGGGCAGATGAGCAGTGTCATATTTCCGGCTCACCTGTTTCTTTACTTTTATAAAAAGCAAATTATGAGTGATACACAGGAAAACCTTGGCTCCTTTTTTAAGGAAAATTCAAAACTCTTAAAGGAATACTTTGAAACCAGGATGAAGATATACCGGCTGCGTGCCATCCGGTTACTTTCCAAATCTGCAGGTTATTTTTTCTGGATCATTATTTCAATATTCCTGTTTTTTCTTTTCATTATTTTCTTCGGTGTAGTGCTTAGCCTGTGGTTCAGCAAAATAACCGGCAGTTATATTGCAGGATTCAGTATCACCACAGGTATTATATTACTGATGATTATCCTGCTGGCAATATTCAGAAAATCATTATTTGTAAACCCGATCATCAAAGCATTTATCAGCCGGTCGGAAGAAGACTCAGAAGAAGACCAATTTTAACTTTATAAAGAAATATTCATGGCTACTAAGATCAAAAACCTGGATTCACTGGAAAAAGAAATATACCGGCTGAGGCTGGAAGCGAAAAATTATGAAGGAAAGCTGGAAGAAAACTTAGATCATTTACAAAAAAACTATGCTTCCATGACCTTCAACACAGTATTCAGCCGGTCACCGGATAAAGAATCAGGAAAAGAAAGGATCAAGGAAAAAATATTCAGTTCTATCTGGGAGAACGAAAGGATCCGAAGCGGTATTGACAAGATCATCGGGCACCTGGCTGACCGGGCTTCAGAAGGTATTGAAAGCCTTATTGATAAAATCCTGCACCGGAAAGATTAATCTTCCTATATATTTACAAAAAGAAAACAGGATAATACCGGAATTCTTAAAGTAACTTTTCACTTTTGAAATGATTGCTTTCGCTTTGCAGTATTTCAAGTGTGGCAGAATAACCAATTTCATTCTGCTCTTCCAGGGTCAATTCATCCGTTCCCGCTGTCTGAATCCATGAATCACCCCGCCGGCGGAATATCTGCACATGCAATCCGTGAAGCATTTTAAAATTTTGCTCTACATCCCCGGTCTTGTACTGAGGATAAATTTCAAGTATTCCCGGTGCCTGCTGCCTGCGGACCTCGCCAATCATTTTTTCATGTGGCAAGAGATGCCTGCCTGATGTTGTTTCTCCTACATCATGAGGAGCATCATAAAATTCAATGCAAAGAAAAGGGTAAGCTTTCGTGAACTCTTCACGGATATCTGCAATTGTTTTTGCATCATTAATTTCCAGGATCATATATTAACAGTATTTCGTTGAATAAAAAATTCATATACTTTCATCATCACATACACAATCACTTCCCTGATCCTTTGAAAACCTGTCACTGCCAGGAATAAGGTTACGAGCCATGCAGCCCAGGCAGCAAGTTTCGATCTTTCGTTAAAACGTGAGATATTGTATTTAACTTCCATAAATATAAACCGTCCTTACATGCAACCAGGACAAAGCTACTCTTATATTCATACTGAAGCAATGACCGCTATCATTCAAAAAGGTGATCTTCAATAAGACACTGCGGGTTGCAGTGGAACGTGGCCACATTTCTCATCGCAAATCTGCCTGAAGAACGTGGTGAACAAAATTTCAAGAACAATGAGTAAGAAAAGCGCAGGCATATTATTGTACAGGGTTCAGGAAAATCTGTTTCAATTTTTCCTTGTTCATCCGGGTGGTCCCTTCTGGAAAAATAAAGACCTGGGGGCATGGTCAATTCCGAAAGGTGAATTCAATTACGAAGATCCGTTGGCAGCAGCCAAAAGGGAATTTGAAGAAGAGACCGGAATGGAACTACCGGAAAAATTATTGGCGCTTACTCCTTTGAAACAAAAAAGCGGTAAGCTGATATTTGCATGGGCTGCACTATCGAATAAAGGCCCTGAAGAAATTCACAGTAATTTGTTTGAACTGGAATGGCCACCGCATTCCGGGAAAAAACAAATATTCCCTGAAATAGATAAAGCCGGCTGGTTTGATTTGATGTGTATAGTCCTGAAATAGGTTGA
>MWTC01000008.1 GCA_002066995.1 Sphingobacteriales bacterium UTBCD1 | reverse complement strand
TCACAAAACAAAAAAACACCCCACAAAAACTAAAAAGGGCCGCTTAAAACAATCTTTTTTAGCTATCAGCTTCCTTAAAAGGTATCCCAAAAATCAAAACTCTAACAAATCACTTGAGAAACTAAAAATCAAGAAGCCGCATCAAATTTGCTTTTGATACGGCCCCTCTTTATTATGTCTTACTGTGATTTTATTTTGACTAAAGGAAAGAATACGGTTCATCAATACTATCATGATCATGAATATGGCTTCCCGGTCAAAGATGATGACCTTCTGTTTGCACGGTTGGTACTGGAGATTAACCAGGCCGGTTTGAGCTGGGATACAATTTTAAAAAAGAAAGATAATTTCTTCAAAGCTTTTGATGGATTCAAAATTGAGAAGGTATCCGGGTACACTGAAAGAAAAATAAACAAACTGTTGCTGGATGCAGGAATCATCCGGAACAGGTTGAAAATTGAAGCTGCTATTTATAATGCCAGGGCGATTAAGTCCATTCAGAAGGAATTTGGCTCTTTTAAAAACTGGCTGGATGGCCAGCATCCGAAAACGAAAGAAGAATGGGTGAAAATTTTCAAAAAGAATTTCCGGTTTACCGGCGGGGAGATCGTCAATGAATTTTTATTGAGCACCGGGTATTTACCGGGTGCACATGATGAATCATGCCCCGTTTATAAAAATGTGCTGAAGAAAAAACCGAAATGGGCAGAAAAACTTTAAAGGGATAACGGTTCAATAATCCCTGGCTTTGACTCCTTCATTTAATAGGTACAGCGGAAAGTGAATTTTTGAATGCTCCATGTTGCCGGGAGCTTTTTAGGAAGCCCCCTGCTTCCCGCATTTCCCATGTCCAGCAGACCGGACAGCGGGTTATCCCTGCCGGGTAATCCTCTTGAAGTGATCCCGGAGTAAACACCTTCCTGGTTTAAAGCTGCAGAAGCATCAGGAATCGGCTCATCACTTGCCAGTAAAAAAAAGTTGTCCGTACCGCTGGGAGCCGGAACAGTATAAGAAATGATCGTGACTTCTTTGATGATACTGTTGATTTCAAACCTGGGAAATTTGTTCTCTACGTTTCCATCATCACCGGGGAAGTACAATTGCATGGAGCCTGACTGGTCCACTGCAAAAACATAAACATATTTTGGCGCTCCCATGCTTTTAGGGTAATCTTCATTAGCTACCAGTTTTAATGAAAGCTTATCCCCGATACGGTAATGACCATCGGTGATGGGTTGTCTTTTATCTTCATTATAAATTTCCAGGCGGTATGAAAAATTCTTTTGATTGATATCCGGCCCCGAAAGATTCAGCCATCCTCTTAATTTGGAGAGCTTCAGAGCCATCCCGAATAAACTATCTGCAATATTCCTGTTATCTTTCTCCGATAGCGCAGGAATTTCAAAGCAATCTGTTTCGACAGGCATAGATTCCAGGCTGTCACTCACTGCTACCTGTGTTTTCCTGAATCCGTATGCAGGAAGGCCATGAACTCCCAGCCGCCCGAATAAAGTATATGCGGAAGTATTGATACTGTCAACTAATTGCAAACTTTTGTTTTGGCTAAGCATTTTATAACAGGCAATAGCATTCTCTTTCGATACCGGCAATTCCATATACAAAGTGGAATCTTTGCTGCATAGTTTTAGGATATTCTGCGTAGTGATATTTTTTAATTCTACAGGGAGGCCTTTCCCGTTTTTAATGAAACATTTATTATTAATCCAGAATACTGAAGTATAGGGGGCGCTTTCTCCTCTCCCGATAAAGGGAACCCATTTGACCAGGGGAGATTTTTTTAGCTCATTTGCGATTGCAGAATATTTGAAAACATCGGCGGCATCCGGTAAACCGGATACCGGAATAAATAGTTTTATCAGCGGTCGCCCGGAAGATACCCAGTTGACTACCCTGAACTGGTAACCCGGTTTTATTTCTTTGATATCTCCTTTGATTACGGTTGCCAGCGATTTAGTGACGCCGAGTATCGTGTCAATTCTAAGTTTGAAAACGGTATCCTGTTTTTCATTGAACATTGCCAGTTCATTTTCTTTGGCAAGTCCTAATGCAAAGCCGGCCTGCAGTTGTACTTTGTTTTTGATTATTCCCGACACGGCTACCAATGAGAAATCTGAGAGCTTTCCTTTTTTTATTCCGAATAGAGTTTCCTGTTGGCGTATGGTGCTGCCGCCGATAACCGGTTCCTGGCTTTTGCCATTGCTTTTCAGGATGGCCCGGGCTGAAGTGAAAATAGTAAGAGCGCTTGCATCAACACTTTGTTGATTCAGGGACTGAATCAGTGCGAGGGTGAATGCTCCATGACGCATGCCATTGTCATCCGTCTGTTCTGCAGCTCTTTCATCGGATTGTGCTGCAGAAAAAATCAGGAAATCATTTCCCTCTCTTTTTTCCGGTATCAAAGGTTTGCTTGCATCTTTTGAATCCCAGTCCGCCATAGGCATATAGCGGGCTTTATCTGTAATTATATTGGGCCCGCGGGAAAGGGAACCGCTGTGGCAGCAATCGAAGATGACGGTAAGTTTTACTTTTTTATCGAGGAAGCCGTTAAAAATTTTTGATAATTCTTTATCTCTTATATCCTTCACACCTTCTTTCCATGTATCAGCAGGAACAATAGTCTGATCTTTTTTATCCAGTTCAAATGATAAACTGTTTTTCACTTCGCTGCCATGTCCTGCATAATAGATAAATGCCATGTCGCCTGCATTACTTTCACCAAGCAGTTTTTTCATTGCGTTTAATATTCCGTCCCGGGTAGCTGAATGGTCAAAAAGCGTGTCAATATTTCCTGGACGGAAACCGAACCTGGATGTTATGATAGAATAAATGGCTGCAGCATCATTTTTACAACCGGATAAATTGGGGTAATCCGTTCTTCCGTCAGTATTGATAGCTGAGTATCCCGGAGGAGGTTTATACTGATCGATTCCAACCAGCAAAGCTCTTTGTTGCTGGGCAAATGCCGTAATGATAAAGATGAATGACAGGAAAAAAGAAAATACTTTTTTCATGATGTTATCTTATTGATCATTGCCTTTCTTTTACAGAAGCAGGTTTGCTTGCGGAAGGCTTGTTGCCGGTTGTTGAGGGATTGCCGAATTTTTTTTGCAAAGCAGAACTCCCCAGGGATAATACATCCCCGGAACTGTAAATGATCAGCTTGTCTATAAAACTGTTTCGTGAGCATTCTTTCACAGCAACCTTCACAGAATAGATACCTTCTCCCCAGCACTGTTCAATTTTTTTAGATTCATCATTCTTGAAATATCCTGCTGACCTTGGTATCAAAAAGGATTGGCCGGTACATTCGGAACGTTTTTTAATAAGATTACTGTAATATTCTTTATAGGAAGGGTCTTCCGGGGCCATAGGAGCATTTCTGATAGAATAGATAAATTTTCCTACGGGCACATCCTGGAAGATCTGGCCGGTACTGCTGATGTAAGAAGACAGGAAGCTTATTTCAAAATCAAGATTCAGTGTCTTTAATTTCTTTGGCAGCCTCACCCGTGAACTTTTAATTGCAAACGTATCCAGCCTGAGTTTGAAAATGCCGTTATTCATAATGTTGGTGATCTTGTCACCGCTGGTGTCTATGCTGAACCTGGCGACGAAAACCGTATCCCGCTGATTGTTTTCTCCTCTTTGCACCCTGGCTACGGTAAAACCCTTGAAGCGGATGCCTGTAGGATCGAACGGGCCTTCTGTGGAAACCTGGTCATAAAAACTTTCATCTTTGATGGCAAACGAATAATCAGCGGCGTATTTCTTTTTATGGTTTTCAATCAGGCTCTGAATGCCCTGCACACCTTTGTTGATAAGAAAGGTGGTGAGGGCACCCCGCCCCCCCCGTTCATCCATGGTGTATGCTTTTTGGTATGCAATCCTTTCAAAGGAGAGCATGTTATTGCTTGTGTCAATTTTCATTTCCAGCTTTTCGCCTGTGCCATTTCCGTTACCAGGTTGGGAAAAACAGGGAATTGAAAAAAGAAGGAGGAAAATCAATGCCAGGGCTGCCGGCATCTTATAGTTTGTAGTCATGGTTACCATAATTAGGTGAAAGGGGAGTGAAGTCAAAATTATATAACAATCTTTCTTTTGCTAATTTACTTTTTTATAAAATATTCAAAGATTTTAATTTGCAGGTCAACTATAACTTTTCCTTTGCAAAAACTTCTGCCATCTCATGTTCCCTGTTCCTGCCGGTACCGGGATTATGACTGTTGATGCCGGATATTGTTAAAATGCACATACATAAAAATGTGTATTGTTTGTTGTTGTAATTTAGTGGTACATTCATTTCTTTTTCCACTATGAAAAGAAACGGCACGATTCTATATTTTTCCTCTGCACTTCTTTTTTTCTTCTTATTTATTGTTGACGGCCAGGCGCAGGACAGTAATGCAAGAGGTGTTCCCAAAAAAGGAGATTCCTCGGTATCTAAAGGAACTACATACGCCATCATTATTGGTATCAGCAATTACAAAAACATAGCGCCGCTGCAATATGCCGATAAGGATGCACAGTCTTTCCAGAATTTTTTGTTGGGCGATGCGGGAGGAAAAATCCCTTCTGCAAATATTGAAACATTTTTAAACGGCAATGCCACCCGTACCAATGTAGGTGATGCCATTTCGGAAATTGCACGCAAAGCAAAACCGGGTGACCGGGTTTATTTTTTCTTTGCCGGCCATGGCGACATGGAAGACCTGACCCAGATAGAAAATGGCCTGTTGCTTTTATATAATAGCCCGAACGGAAATTATTTTGGCATGAACGATGATGTGCTGGAGATCATCAACCTGAAAAGATATCTTTCGCCCTTATCAGAAAAAGGAGTGGAAATGATATTCATTGTGGATGCCTGCCATGCAGGAAACTTAAAGGGCGGGGTGCAAGGCATTCAGCAGACGGCGTCGGCACTGGCTGCAGCATGGGGTAAAGAATACAAAATACTTTCCTGTCAACCTAATCAGCTTTCTCTGGAAAGCGCTGAATGGGGTGGGGGCAGAGGGCTCTTCTCCTACGAACTGGAAGATGGGATGAAAGGATTGGCCGACCTGAATAATGACGGAGTGGTGAGCATGTATGAACTGCAAAATTACATTCAGAGTAATGTAGCCAAATACAGTGAAGGGAAACAGATACCTATGATCACCGGCGATCTCAGCAAACCTTTTGTAAAAGTTATTCCCTCGGTACTGGCAGCTCTTAAAAAAGAAAAAGAAGGCGAGTTCCCCTTGCTGGCCAGTGCGAATACAAAAGGCATAGAAGACAGGTATGTGGATTCTCTGGACCCGGAAGGGAAAAGATTATATGTATCCTTCAGGCAGCATGTTTCAGAAAAACAACTGATCTGGCCTAAGGATACCAATGCTTTAAAAGATTACCGTTTATTTGAAAAAAGGTACCCGGACAACCAGTTGCTTATCACCATGCGCCGTAATCTTGCCGCCAGCCTGAATGACCGGTTCAATGAAATCGTTGCCCCTTTGCTGAAAGGCGAAACCAGTTATTCCACCCGTGATGAATGTTATTATGCCTCCCTGGAATTGGACAGTTGCATGCATCTGTTGGGAGAGCAGCATTACATGTATCAGAACCTTAAAGCAAGAAAATTGTTCATGGATGCGATGACCTATACCTGGGCCATTAATGATAATGAATATAATGTCAGCATGAAACCAACTTTGTTGTATGCCGTGGATAAGCTGGAAAGATCTGCTGCACTGGAGCCAAATGCTTCTTATACATGGTCTGCTTTGGGTCAACTATATACTTTCTTATTTGAATATGGTAAAGCAGACAGCGCTTTCCAAAAATATTTATCGCTCCGGCCCAATGACCTGTTTGCTAAATATTCATTGGGCGTCATCTACGGACAACTGAGACAATATGACAAAGCTGAAAAAGTATTTGAATCTTTAATGGGGGAATACCCGGGCATCCCGGATTTTACATTGCAATTGATCGAAGTTTACCGGGAAAGTAATAAACCACTGCAGGCCATTTCCCTTGCCGACCGGTTAATAGCAGTGGACAGTACTAGAATGCAGGGTTATTTCAGCAAGGGGGTGATCTATTCTACGCAGATTAATGTGGACAGTGCCGTTTATTATTATGAAAAAAGCAGGAAATATTCTCCGGTATATTGTTCCCTGTGCGATAATAATACCGGGCAGATATATTTTGTAACCGGCCAGACTGATTCAGCCCGGAAATATTTTAAAAGAGTGCTGGATCATGACAGCACATACCCGTTTGCTCATTTTAACCTGGGCACTATTTATCTGAAAGAAGGTGATCTTTCTTCTGCCATAAGAGAATTTTTTGCTACGGTAGATAATTCTACTTCATCATTGCAGGGTTTTATTACCAATATGCAGTTATATTTCGGGAAAACTTATGACACAACAGATATTGCTGCTTATAAAAAATTTACCAGGCAGACCTTTACTTTCAATATGCAGTATATATCATACCTCTCTGCACTGTATATGTACTTAAGAGTACCCGGCTTCATTGACAGTACAGCATCAATAAACTACCTTTTTAATCAGCTATTCACTTATAAATCGCATGATGATCTTACCTGGTATCATAATGCATGCTATAAAGCCATGAAAAAAGACAAAGCGGGCGCTTTGGAAAGCCTGGAAAAATCACTCAAACTCGGCTTTGGCAATTATTTCATGCTCACCAATGATAAAGATCTCTCCATAATCTGGAATGATCCGGCTTATGAAGCTTTGGTAAAAAAATATTTCCCCGATAAATCCGGGAAACCTTAATACATCATTTTTATTTCAGTGTAAAGGATGCTTCTTTTACAGCATCTGAATTTCCCCCGATATACACTCTGAACTCCCCGGGTTCGGCAACGTATTTCAGGTCATAGTTGTAAAATTTGAGATCTTCGGGACTGATCGTGAAAGTGACCACTTTTGATTCACCGGGCTTCAGATCTATTTTCTGAAATCCTTTTAATTCCCTTACCGGCCTTGTGACGCTTGCCACCATATCTCTTATGTACAACTGTACCACTTCTTTGCCTTCATAGCTGCCCGTATTGGTAACTGTTATGTTTGCTGTCAGGGATTCACCTTGCTTGATCGAAGAAGTGCTTAAGGTGATATCACTGTAATTAAATGTTGTATAGCTTAATCCGTAGCCAAAAGGATAAACAGGATCATTACTTACATCCAGATAGTTGCTTCTGAATTTCTGGAACCATTGCCCTTCCAGCGGTCTGCCTGTATTTTTATGAGCGTAATAAAGAGGTATCTGTCCTGTATTTTGCGGCCAGGTTGCGGTCAGTTTTCCCGAGGGATTTACTTCACCGAATAATACATCTGCTATGGCATGGCCTGCTTCACTTCCGCCAAACCAAACGTTTAATATTGCCGGAACATTATCCTGTTCCCATTTTATAGTCAATGGCCTGCCGGTAAATAAAACAAGTACCACCGGCTTACCTGTTTTTAACAACGCTCTTAATAATTTTTCCTGAATGGAAGGAATACCTATCATGGAACGGCTGCTGCTTTCCCCGGACATTTCTGCGGATTCACCCAGGGCGGCCACGATCACATCCGATTGATTGGCTATATTCAAAGCTTCCTGCAAAATGACCTCTGCCGGGCGATGATCCCTTCCCAATGATTTGCCGAACATGGTTTCTCTTTCTTCTAAAAGACTATCCTCTTCCAGGTTAGAACCTTTTGCCAGTAAGATATTTATTTTATCACCTACTGCTTCTTTCAAACCTGTGTAAAGTGATATGGGTTTTGAAAAATCGGCAGCTACGCTCCAGGTCCCGTTCATATTTGACTTGTTATCGGCTAATGGCCCGATCAGTGCAATGGTTCCGCTTTTTTTCAATGGAAGAAGGTTGCCCTGATTTTTTAATAATACAAAACTTTGTGCTGCAATGCTTCTTGCTTCTTTCCTGTTTTCTGAAGTAAATATTTCAGTCTTAGCCCTGTTTTCATCGCAATATTTATAAGGATCATCAAACAATCCCAGTTTATATTTTGCTTCCAGAATTTTTCTGCAGGCTGCGTTGATCTGAGCCAACGACACTTTTCCTTCTTTCAGTGATTTTGGCAATGTCGTCAGGAAACCTTCTCCCACCATGTCCATATCGAGGCCGGCATTCAGCGCTCTTGCGGAAACAGTTTGCAGGTCGCCGATACCATGTGCGGTCATTTCATTTACGGATGTATAATCTGAAACAACAAAACCTTTGAAACCCCATTGCTTTCTCAGGACGTTTGTCAGCAGCCATTTATTGGCAGTAGCGGGAATACCATCCACTTCATTGAAAGAGGTCATCACACTACCCACACCTGCATCAACAGCAGCTTTGTAAGGCGGTAAATAGTCATTGTACATACGTTGATGGCTCATGTCAACAGTATTGTAATCACGTCCGCCTTCGGCGGCGCCGTACAGTGCATAATGTTTTACGCATGCCAAGATCGTATTGTTTTTTTTCAGATCATCACCCTGGTAACCTTTTACCATTGCTTTTGCCACCTGCGATCCGAGATACGGATCTTCACCGGCGCCTTCTGCAATTCTTCCCCAGCGGGGATCCCTGCATATATCCACCATCGGAGAAAATGTCCAGTTGATACCGTCAGCGCTTGCTTCTGTTGCAGCGATCCTTGCACTCCGCTCGATCAGATTCATATCCCAGGTGCAACTCAGGCCAAGCGGGATCGGGAAAACAGTTTCATATCCATGTATTACATCCATCCCAAACAGAAGAGGGATTTTTAACCTGCTTTGTTCCACTGCTATCTTTTGTACCTCTTTGATCTTTCCCACTGATTTGATGTTGAACAATCCTCCCACTTTCCCTTCCCTGATCTTTATAGCAATATCGGAATTGCTCGCCTGGCCCGTGGTTATGTCTCCTGCAGAAGGTAAATTAAGCTGACCGATCTTTTCTTCCAGTGTCATTTTTTTCATTAATACATCAATGAATGTTTTCATCTTCATATCTGCATTTTGTTGTGCATGGGCATGTAAGGCAGTTATCATCATCACAGCACTAATTATTTTCCTGAACATCTTCTGAATATTTTATGATGTAAAAATTTATTTTAAAAGAAATGGGTCCAGTTCTTTTTTCCAGATCGCATACCCTTCTGCATTCATGTGCAGCTTGTCAGCAGTGAAAATATTCTCCATAGGCTTTCCGTCTTTGCCAAGCATTGGCTTCCATACATTGACAAAGCGGGTGTTTTTTTGCTTCCGTAAAAATTTCCTGATCCTTTTATTTCCGTCAATGAACCGGTCTCTCATTTCCCAGCGGGAAGGGCTTGGTTTCATGGAAATATAGATGATCGGCACAGCAGGCAACTTTGAGCGGATGTCTTCAAAAAGCTTTTTAAACCGTTGAAACACGATTTTTCCTGTGATGGTATCGGAAGCGGCAATGTCATTTTCACCGCAATAGATCACGATCTGTTCCGGCTTGTAAGGAAAAATGATATCATCCTCGTACCGGATCAGATCCGGCAGGGTGGATCCGCCGAAGCCGCGGTTGATAATAGGATGTCCGGGAAAATAATCCTGCACATCGGTCCATTTGGTAAAAGAAGAACTTCCGATGAAAAGGATTTTTCCAGAACCGGGAAAATGAAGGCTGTCCTGTTTTTTAAATAACTGAATGTCGCTCCGGAAGGGCGGATACTGCACTTGTGCAACTCCCGTGAAGGATAACAAGAGAAAGGCAAAAAATAATTGGGTTATTTTCAGGTTCATTCGACTTTAATTATTTCATATTTTTTTGAAACTCCGTTTTCATTGATGGCTTCAATGGTAAAATAATAGGCTTTCTGGCTGTCCATCACTTTGAACCAGTATTCATTGTCATCGTACACCAAGATGCAATTATATAATTTATCGGGTGCAATACCATAATAAATATTGTAGGCATAAGCGTTGTCAACCGGACTCCACCGGATCCAGGCGCTTCGTTTATCTTTTTCGGTACGCAGCACCATGAATTGTCCGACTTTTGAGGGTACAGTACCGTTGCCTTTACCAAAAACACGGAAACCGCTGATAGCAAATTTTCCGGTAGGCATGTGAATGTTCTCAAGCTTGATGAACCTTGTCTGCACCGGATAAGCAAGTTCTACATATTCATGCGGAACGTCTGTTTTATTATTTCTTTTATCAGCTAGGATATTCCATTTTTTACCATCCATAGAATAATAAAGGATGTACTGATGAAAAACTCCCGATGATTTTCCCATGAATTCCGCATCCTGATCTGCATAATTAATCTGAATGGCATTCACAGTGGAGACTGCTCCCAGGTCTGTCTGTATCCACTCTCCCTTATTTCCGCTGGCAGCGCTCCAATAGGTTTTGATATCTTCATCTGCTGCATTGCCGGCATTGTAGTTTCCCAGCGTAGAAGATACTATCACCGGTTTCTTGTAATTCAACAACATCCAGCCTGTAAAGCCATCGCCATAAGTTTGTTTTACAGATCCGGAAAGAAGAACGGAATCGTATGCCTGTGGCAAATAGTGCGGATAATCGCCGAAGGCAGTATTGCACCACATCACATCGTCTTTATCAAAACCTGCAGGCCAGATCCCGATACGACGTTCAAAATTATTTTTAACTGAAATTCTTATCGTACTCACATGCCACCAGTTTTTAAAATTGTCAAGGAAAGTGGAGCCATGCCCGGCGCCTCTTGCAAAACCTCCCGCTTTCATGCTCAACGGGTCGGACTGATCGGTGAAATTCTCGAACGGGTTTCCCAGGGGTTGGTCACCAACGGCAACACCGTCGGCATATCCGCTGAATTCGGTTCCCGGTGCACCGTATTGCAAATAATATTTTCCGTTATGTTTTGTCATCCATGCACCTTCAATGAACGGATCCAGGAAAGTGTTATCCATGTACTCGCCAAAGCGCTGCCATCCGTACCGCCAGGCATGCAGTGTATGCATTTCTTTTCTTCCGTCAATGGGCTGAAATGTTTTCCGGTCTATTTCCACACCGTAAAGAGGGAATACATTGCTGCTTCCGTTATACATATACAGTTTTCCATCATCATCGGTAAAGAAAGCGGGGTCCCATCCTCCGATAGCAAATGAATCCACCAACGGTTTCCATTCATTGGCTTTTGGGTTGGTGCTCATCCAGATGGTAAAATTATTGGTGTAAGTGGAGCCGAATACGATCATGGTGTCGCCGATAATTCCGACAGCAGGGGCACAGAGTTCATCGTATGTTTTATTCCATGGCCTTAAAAATTTCCGGGAGATAAAATTCCAGTTCAGCATATCGCTGCTCCACCAGTATCCCCATTGATTGGTGCTGAACAAATAAAGATCGCCTTTGTAATTTACGATGACCGGATCGGCAGTTGCCCTGTGTTTTCCCCATTTTGTAAAGTCAGGAATGGGAGTGTACCCGTAATCAATGTTAACAGGATTGCAATAAGTCTTTTGCTGGGCAAAGTTGTTTGTTGAAACAACCGTTAGCATCATGAAAATATAAAACCGGATCATTTTTTTCATTTCGCAATATTAATTAGCCTGTCATGGTAAATGCGGACTGTTGAAACCTAATTTCTTTAAGCCCTCTTTTATTTCCGGGCAGCTCATGAAAAGATTCCAGAGCAACTTACTCCGGTAATTCTCTATCATTATTATGATCGGGCCTTCGTCAATTGCCAGGTTGGAATTGGCATACCAGAGATCTTTCAAAGAAAATGCATCTGCAAATCCGTATTGACCCCATATCTTATCGCCGAGTTTGTAATAAAAGAATTTTAAGGCATTCATACTTTCTGCCGGTGTATAGGGAAAAGAGGAAAGAGCGGCAGTAGGGGAGATTACACCTATATCATTGTTGGGTTCATTGGCATTATACCCATTAGGCACATCACTGGCTGTCAAACCCCAGCAAAAATCACTGTATCCAAAGTAATCTTTTGGATTGACGACACAGTACTGATGATTGATCCTGGTGTGATTGATTACCTGCGTTTGATAATCAGCAAAGGCATCTGATAAACCGAAAGGATCAATTCCTAAAAAAGAATAGTGCGACCAGAATAGTGGGCCACCGAAAGCAGGGCCTAATGGTAACCGGTAACCATAATAACTGTTGTTGTTCACTTCGGCGCCATTTCCGGCAAATCCCTGTGTGTACACTTCCTGGGTGATGGAGTTGGTATTGGAAGATGCAGCAAGGATATATGTGATCAGGCATTCATTCCATCCCTCTATTTTCATATTCATGGCCCAGCCGTAATCAGGACTCCAATGCCAATACAATACTTTCTGTCCGCCTTGTTGAAACCAGGTCCATTCCACTGCATTCCACAGGCTGTTTATGTCATTACGCAAATTTGTTTCGGCAGCGTCCATACCGTCAAAAAACTGGCGGGCGGTAAGAAGGCCGGCCATCAGGTAAGATGTTTCAACAATATCGGCGCCATTGTCTTTTGTACTGAACGGTATGACCTGTCCGGTTGTGCCATTGAGCCAATGAGGAAAAGCTCCATGAAATTTTTGTGCAGTGTTTTTTAAAAATGCCACAATGGTTTGCATTCTTGTTAGCCCCTGGTCCCTTGTTATAAAATTTCTGTGAATGGCCACCGGGATTGCCATGATCCCGAATCCGGAACCTCCTGTTGTGACAGTTTCAGGAGCTTCATTGCTTCTTTCTCTTGCCAGGCCGCTGACAGGATGGCCAAAATCCCAGAAATACCTGAACGTCTTTTGCTCAACGAGATCTAATAAAGCGCTATCGCTTATTATCGGAAATTTATCAGTTGAGTCAATCTGTGTAATGAAAGAGATGGCAAATCCGTTTACCAGGGATCCTCCCTGCACTGATTTCAATGCCGGGGTAACTGTAATATTATATTGGGCCAGGTTTTTCAGAGCAGGAGAAGGTGTAATTACAAGAACGCTGTCGTGATCAACATAAGAATAATTTACAGTGTTTAGCAGGCTGCCGTTGTCTTTCAGGGAAACGGATGATACCACTGAATTTCTGTCCAGGGCGTTATTGAATTTTAAATATATGGCTGCTGCAGTCCGTACATTGTAATTAATGCCGGGAATTATTGCATCGGTATTATCCAGTTTGGCCTGTACCAATTTCAATACCGGCGGAGTGGAGGGATGCTGATCATTTTTCTTATTGCAATCTGCAGCAAAAAAAAATGAAACCAGCAGGATAAAAAAAATATTAAAACCGATCTTTCTCATCGGGGGTCTTTAAAAAATCAATGTTGCTATTGAATGGGGTAATGCATTGAGTTTAGCGGCATTTCCTTTTATCCATAAAAAGTACGGGACAATTTTATCTCCCTGATTCATGACAATGACCACTATTTTGCCATCAGGATTCCTGAATGCGGTAGTAAGTAGCTGGGTCCGGCTGGCAGACGAAGCGATCCTTTTGGCACCCGGTTTAATGAATTTTGAGAACTGCCCTATATAATAATATGCATTGGTATAAATGAGCTCTCCGGTTTTTGTATTGCCGATAACCGGGGCAAAACAAAAATTCCCGACATGATTGGGACCTCCACGCTCATCCAGTAAAATATTCCAGTCGGTGAATCCCACACTTCCGTTGTTAAAATCATTGATCATATTGTATCCGTATTTTTCACCCAGCGGCCAGTCATTTACTTTATCAAGTTCAAAAGACTCTTTACATCCTTCCGTAAAAAATAAATTTTTGCCGGGAAATGATTCATGTACCAGCTTGACGTTTTCAAAACCCGGCCCGCTTCCGCTCCAGGTTTCATACCAGTGAAAACCGATGCCCCATAAATATTTTGCAGCAACAGGATCTTCCAGCAAAGCGGAGGCACGCTGATATAAGAGATCACGGTTATGATCCCAGCCTATGATCTTAACATTACTTAATCCCTGTTTTGTCATTACAGGCCCGAGTGCATTCTTTAAAAAATCTTTTTCTTCTTCCGCAGTATAAATACAGGATTCCCATTTTTGAGTGGCCATCGGCTCGTTCTGAATGGTGATCCCCCAGATATTGATCCCTTCTTTTTTATATGCTTTTATGAATTTTGCATAATAATTTGCCCATGATTGATAAAATTCTTTTTTCAGCTTTCCACCGTGGAGCATGTCATTATTATCTTTCATGAATGCCGGAGGACTCCATGGGCTGGCATATACATGTAGCCTGCCACTACCGGCGGTGCTGATTGCTTCTTTTATAAAGGGTATCTTGAATTTTTTATCATGAGCGATATTAAAAGTGCTGAGTTCTTTATCTCCTTCTTCAATATAGGTATAACTATCACTGCTGAAATCACAACTGTTGATATTCGTTCTTGCTATTGTATATCCTATTCCGTTTTTATTATCGAAGTAAGCTGTCATTAATTCTTTCTGTTTCTCTGCCGGCATTTTGTAAAATGTTTCTGCAGCCGCATCTGTCAAGGCTCCACCGATGCCCAAAAAGGTCTGGAAAGATTTGTCGGGGTCCACAAATACACAGATCTGGGTTTCCAGTGGTTGAGCCATGGCTTGAAAACCGATGCTGTCTGTCAGCGATAAACGATATCGGGTATTATAAGCAGTGGTGTAAACGAGCACGTTTTTGCCCGAAAGTTTATCGTTCTGTTTTTTTTGCCCCCAGGTGCAAACAGTAAACCCGGTAATTAAAAAGCAGGAAACAGTTGACAGCACTTTTCTCATAAAATTTATTTTGGATCACCATATAAAGGTAGCGACAGAAGAAGCGGGCATGGTGATCGTTGCCCATTTCCCTTTGTATCTCAAATTGAATCCCGTCTCGTTGTTTTCGTTCAATACCAATAACACCTTTTTCCCGTCAGGCCTTAAGAATGCGGCATTTGACAGGCCACTGACGATGGTGCTTGATATGCGAAGAGAACCCGGCGGAACAAATTTTGAGATCTGACCAATGATGTAATAAGCGACATTACGGGTGTATCCGCCGCTTACAGTGACAGCTCCTTTACATTCAGAACAACCTCCGGGTGTATGCGGTTCATAATTGGCATCACTTGCGAGGTTCCATTCCAGCGCCACTTTACTCCAGTTAAGAACAGACCCGATGATCACATTTTTTATATGCCATTTTAATGTTCCGTCAAAGGGTTCGTTAGCGCCGGTCCATTGCTCTGTAAAATATAAGTTTTTATCGGGGAAAGCAGTATGCACTGTTGACAGGGCGCTGATATCGCCTTCATATAAATGGAATGCAGACCCGTCAATAAATGAATTGGCAGCAGGATCGCTCAGGATAGTGATCGGATACCCGGGATTATTACAATTATGATCCCATATAATGATCTTTGTTGTGATACCTGCATTATGAAATGCAGGCCCCAGGCTGTTTTTTATAAAATCAGCTTGCTGTACAGCAGACATCACCATGCTTGGATTGTTGCCGCCATATTGGGGTTCATTCTGAATAGTAATGGCATTTATAGTGATCCCTTTTGACTGCATGGCACGGATGTATTTGACAAAATAATTTGCATAGACATTATAATATTGCGGAAGTAAACTGCCTCCGATGGAATTCCCGTTGTCTTTCATCCATACCGGTGGACTCCATGGTGATCCTAATATTTTAATATTGGGATTGATGGTAAGTATTTGTTTTAATAACGGGATCAGATCTACAGTGTCCTGTGAAAGATTGAAATTGTCCAATGCAAGATCTGTCTGACCGGGGGGCATGTCATCATAACTGTACACGGATGCATTCAGGTCGGAAGCCCCGATGCTGATGCGTAAATAGCTAACACCAATGGAATTTGGCCCGCTCCCGAACAATTCATTCAACAACGCTGATTTGTCCGAAGAGCTTAATTTATTGATCACATAAGCGCTGCCGCCCGTCAGGGCAAAACCAAACCCGTCAATTGTTTGATATGTTACTGAGGAATCAATTTCCAGAAATGGATATCCATTGGAATTATTATTAAAAGAGATTGACGTGGTTTGCTTTTGTAACAGGACAGATTGATCAGATTTTGTCAACCACATCTCCACGCTACCACCCGGGGAAGTGTCCGTTCCGGTTGTTTTCTTTTTTGAACAGTTTCCGCAAACAAAGATGGTAAATATGAGGGAACAAATTATTTTGATTTTTAAATGCATCATGCCTGGTTATATTTTATTAATGACTCAAATAAGCTAATATTTATGGATTCTGCTTAAAGAACAGCAAACTGTTGTTATTCCTTGCAAGTACAAGAACTTTTTGCCCGCCTGCAAAGTTGATCCATTTAGCATCCCTGATCTCACCATCAACAGTCGGAATATTTCCTGTCGTTTCGAAATTTTGTAAATTTTTATTATAGCTGAATATCGTTGGTAATAAAGCGTCGTATTCTCCTTCATACGGTATCACGCCATAAAAATTTCCTGAGGCAAGAAAATTTTGTTTCCCGGCTTTTTGCAAAGATGTAAAAGAGAAAACAGGTGACAATTGAATTTCATCAGGCATATCTGTTTTCAGGAAATTTCCTTTTCCATCATTAATAAAACAAGCAGAACCCAGTGTTTCAGCTTTCAGTTCCAGATAGTCTTTGAACAGGTCGTAAAACAGGTATTGCACTGTTTTTCCTGCTACCTCCGTGTAGGTGAGATAAGCTTTTTTCAAAACAGGCATTTCTCTTTCCAGTTCGTCTTTGCAAAGGAATGTATATTCATTTCCATCTACAGTGTATGCCATGACTTGTTCCACCGAACCGTTTTTATCAAAATCTTTTACATATAATTTCAATGGGCCGTTTTTCCCGGAATACAGTTTTGAGTTGTGTCCCCAGTTTCCTGCCAGCAGATCAAGGGTACCATCACCATTTACATCAGCAGCATAAATTGTTTGCCACAGGCCGGATGAATGTGGAATATCTGTTTCCGAAAATTTGCCATTATGATTCATAAAGATTTTTACCGGCATCCATTCTCCCGTCACGATCAGGTCGGGCCAGCCATCATTGTTGATATCAGCAAATGTTGAGCTCGTGACAATTCCCAGGCTGTCTGATTTTAGTATGGAAGGGTCTGCGATTTTAAAATTTCCTTTTCCGTTATTTATTAATAAATAAGAAGTTTGTGGAATACCAAATTGCTTTGCATCAGCCAAACCGCCGACAAAGAGATCCATCTTTCCGTCCTTATTTACATCTGCCGCACTGACACAAGATTTGTTTTTTAATAGCAGTGGTATTGCCGCCGGTGATTCAACAAAGTGCCCTTTACCATTATTCAGGTAGAAGTGATCGGCAAGCCGGACATCCCCATCGTTCAATTGATTGCCTCCGCTTACCACATAAAGATCAGGATATCCGTCATTGTTGGCATCAAAGAATACCGCATCCACTTCTTCACTTTCCCATGATTTGGAAAATACGGTTGTATCTGTGCTGACGAATTTTCCATTGGCGGTTTGTATCATCAATTGCCCGGGTTGGCCCGAGGCACCGCAAACGAAGAAATCATCAAGCCCGTCTTTGTTTACATCAGCCACTGCTATTTTGGGGCCACGGGTAGATTCCATGTGAGGAATGAGATATTGCTTATTGAAATCCCAGAAAAAATTTTCACGGTGTGTCCATTTGAGATCAATTTGTTTTGTGATGTCTTCAAACATTTGCGGAGGAGGAGGGAAGAACTTAGCATATTCAAAAGCACCTGCGGCATCTGCCTGTTTGACGTTCAGGGTTCCTTTGGCAGCAATGTTTTTCAGTATTTGAAATTTCTGATCAGGCCACACGATTAATATACTGTCAAGAGTGGCTGCGCTGTCTGTTCCGAAATGTAGTTGAGCAGGGCAGGAGGATTGAAAACCTCTTGTGAGCATCAGTTGCTGGAATTGTATTTTACCTCCGGAAAACAGCCAGGCTTTTGCGCCTACACCGAATTTATTCATTCCTTCACCTTTAAAAGAAATTTCCAGATTGGATTTTCCGGAAGAGTTATTTTTCAGGATCATTGCCGGGGCGTCTATACAGTTTATCACTACATCAAGATTTCCGTCATTGTTAAGATCGGCATAAGCAGCGCCATTGTAATATCCTTTCATGCCGGCCGTTCCCCATTCTTTGCTGATATCTTTAAAATTGATGCCTCCTTCATTTTTAAAAAAGTAAGGGTGAGAACTTCCATCAGGCATATGGTCTATGGCAATGTCATCGTACTTATCAGTTTCCTGTCTTCCTTTTTTGATATCCAGATCGGATATGAACCGGATATAATCGAGATCTACCGGCCTTTTTACTATGCCGCTGGAAATGAAAAGATCTTTCTTCCCATCATTATCAAAATCCGCAAACAATGGAGACCAGCTCCAGTCTGTGGCGGCAATTCCGCTCAGCAATGCCACATCACTGAAACTGTTACCATTGCCGTTATTCCGTTGTAAACAGTTCCGGGAATATTGGTTTTGATAGCCATGCATTCCCAGTTTCAGCCTGTATATGTCGGGATTTTCATCACTGCCGTACGTCTTTAACGTCTTTTCGTCCGGAGGAAGCATATCAACGGTTACAACGTCCACTTGCCCGTCATTATTAAAATCTGCAGCATCATTGCCCATGCTGAACCGGCTGTAATGCTTAAAATGTTTGGCCCCGCTTTCTGTGAAAGTTCCATTTCCATTGTTGAGATAGTAATAATCATTTTCATGAAAATCATTACCAATATAAATATCATCCCAACCATCATTGTTGAAATCTGCGACCGATATTCCTAAACCATAGCCAAGACTGCTTTGATAGATCCCGGCCTGTGCAGAAACGTCAGTGAATTTACCGGTTGTGTTGATGTCATTTCTGTAAAGCCGGTCACCGGAGAGCGAATCATATTTTCTTCTGAAGCCGGTATCTACAATATTTGAATGAGGATTATGAGATTGATTCAGGATAAAACAATCCAGGTCGCCATCATGATCATAATCAAAAAATACGGTTTGCGTGGTAAAACAGGAAGTGTTCAATCCATACTTTTCTGATTCTTCGGAAAAAGAATTATTACCATTGTTTATGTACAACTCATTATGCCCTTTGAGTCCATATCGGTTACTGACAGTGGAAACGTATATATCAGGTAATCCGTCACCATTCACATCAGCCATGGTGACTCCGGTGGGCCAATCAGAAAGTCCTGCTACCCCCGCTTTTTCAGTTATATCTTCAAATGTAAAATTGCCTTTGTTTAAGTATAATTTGTTACCTCCTTTATGATTGGCGGTGAAATAAATATCCGGTAAGCCGTCATTATTGATGTCTCCGATGGCAACCCCGCCGCCGTTATAATAATAGAGGTAATACAGGATGCTTAAAAATTTTCTTTTCTCCAGAGTATTTTTGAAACTGATATGGGTATCAGAAGGAGATAATTGTGTAAAAAGAGTATCCTTTTTTTCACCGCAGGAAACTGCCATTACGGAAACGGCTATTGAGTAAAGGAAGATATTTTTAATAATACGCATGATCAAGACCTCTTTAAGTAATCAAGTGTTTCTATTTGTTTTTCTCAATGACCCTGTTTTTAATTTGTGACAACATTTTTTTTGTTGCGTCCGGGTAAATAGTAATCCAATGGGTATGCATGGTAGCAGGCACCGGCAGTGGATTCCCCTGGAGCAGTACTGATATTGCCATAGATGGTTGCTCGGGCATATGACAACTGATACAATCTTTCTTTGTAGTTTCTCCCAGGCTCGCTGTCATTTTGCAAACAGGAATCCCGGTATGATCAGAATTATGGCAACTGATACACCGTTGTGAAAAAAGAGAAACATTCCCTTTTTCATTTTCATGAGAATTATGGCAGGTGATACAGGAGAGGGTAGTGGTCTTCTGAAAGCATTTACTTGCCTGAAGAAGGCCTAATTGATTTCCATGGACGTCAATTGCATTAATGTTTCTGCCTGCAGTATCGATCCTGAAATAATCGGCCAGCTTGTCACCTGCCGTAAATTCAAAGGAAGGCTTGATCTTGTCTAATCTCCCTCCGTGGCACAAAGCACAAAGGTCCAGCGTTTGCTGCCGTGTGAATGTTGCAGGATTGATGATGAACTTACCGTTTTTTACATCGGGGTTATTTGTCTGAAATTTCACATGCTCTGCTCCGGGGCCATGGCATTTTTCACAATCCACGCCTAACAGAATTTTATTTTTATCGAAGCTCTCAGGTTCTATGCCTTCAGCAGAAATTTTTTCTGCATAGGTGGAATGACATTCCAGGCAGCGGGAAGTGATCGGCCTGTTAAAAGCGATCCGGCCCGGGTATCCGGGACTGTTGCTCCATTGATGAGCGCTGGTAAAATAAGTGATCGGCATCTGCACCAGTTTATCGCCTGCCCATGATGCAAAGGACTGGCCTTTTGTACCTGAGCCAATAACAAGATCAAACCGTTGCCTTTTCGTTTCGATACTATTTATATAAGCAACCTGATAAAAACTGTCTCCTTTTTTTTCCATTACTACCATAGCGCCGGTAGGAAAGAGGTATTTATTATAAGGGTCATTAAAACTTCCCAATAAGGTTTTCCCTGATGCAATCGACGAGGTTTTAAAATGAGCGGTTTTTACATGAGCATCATAAACATCTCTATGACATTTCATGCAGGAAGCAGAGCCCGAGTATTCATGATAAGAAAATCCTGTAACAGTCCCGTCATCATTCTTTTCATTACTGATGCACTCATTGAAAAAGAATACACTCAGTAAAATGAGTGAAATGGTTATGACAGCAGAATGATGTTTTATCATAATAGTAACTATGAAATCCCGGTATTACGATACTATTACCCAATGTACGAAAATCTAAATAGGGCTGAACCATTACAGGCAGCCCTATTTAATTATTTAATTTGATTCCCTAATATGGAAGAGAACTTATTGCTTGTTTGTAAACAATGCTGCCACTTCTGCAGCTGATAATGCTTTACTATACAGTCTGAATTGGTCTAAGCTGCCGTCCCAGGATTGCCCCCAACCTAAATCAGGAATTTTCTCATTTCCTCCAATATCAAAACCTGTAGCATTTGATGCATCCATGTTGGCACCACCATGTGTCCCCCATTTTTGAGTATTGGGATTTGCAACACCATCTACATAAAGAGTCATGGTAGAAGTAGTAGCATCATATACAAAAGCCAGATGATGCCAGTTATTATCCATGATACCTTTAATTCTCTGATTGCCTTGCCACTGAAACCAATTATCTCCTAAATTTTTATCAACAACATCAACCTTTATAATTGCTGAATCATTTACTGTACCCCAATCAAATAATCCAAACATGGACGCTTGCGCCCAATAACCGTTTGATGAAGGAATGGCAAAGAAGAATGAAGCATTTCCCTGGGGAGCTCCATTACGCTTTTCCCAGCAAGACACAGTAAAACTTTGTGCAGCAGAAACAAAATCATTAGCACTTGAGTACTTAATATATTTTACACCATCTCCCTGTACTGCTTTACCTGAAATACCTGTAACCTGTTTCAACGGGTTATCAACCGGGAAATTGGCCCGTATGCTATCCACGGCATTCATCAAAGGGCTTGAAGAAGTGCCATCAAAAGCCGCATAAAATTTTAATGGCCCTCCCGGCGGATTGTCGTCTTTTGGATAGTCACCCAGGGCAGGCCTGGAAAGTTTCTTACATCCTGACGCTGTAATAAAAGTTATCAGGATAATAGCAGCAAGCCTGCCTATTTTATTCAAAGTATTCATGGTCGTATTTTTATTTTAAATATGATTTAAAATTCCCGGACTGGGCCGGCAATTGCACTGTTACCATTCAGGATTTTGAACTAACACATTTCCTGACAGATTGATAGCTTGTTGCGGTATTGGATAGAATCTGCAGCGATTGGTATAACCAAGCGGTGACAATGCAGATATGGCATCACCCCACCGAACCAGGTCGTAAAAACGATAACCCTCCATTGCAAACTCCCACCTTCGTTCATTCTTGATAGCTTGGCGCATCTGGGACTGATTAGTAAAGGGTATGTAAGGGACAATGGGAGCTTTGCCGCCTACACCGGTGGTGCGCTCAGGTGAATTCCTGTCCAGATTTCCACTTGCCCTGAATCTGATCTTTTCCAAAACTGTAGCAGCAGTGGCTCCGTCTCCTGTTTCATTTGCTGCCTCCGCATGCATTAAAAGAACATCTGCATAACGGAATATTCTATGATTGATCCAATCTGCCCCGCCACTTCCAAAGATCTGGCCTGTCCATTGACGCATTTGAGGATCAGAATATACTTTCTTATTCCAGTAAGGTTGATCCAATGCTACACCCGGATTATAAGGCGGTAATGTAGCACCATATCCACCGGCTGCAGAACCCCCATCATATTGTCCGGAAAATAAAACTGTTTGCTGTAAACGTGGATCTGTAGAATCAGCATTTGTCCAATCAGTGACCAATTTTTGAGTTGGAGTATTCCATCCCCACCCTAAGTTCCAAACGTTGCTGGCTCCTCCCTGCCTTACATTCTGGCTTGTTCCCCATTGTGTTCCTTTCCACGGAGTTTGATTAGGTCCTACATAGTTTTGCTCTTCGAAAATGGATTCGGGACCGTTTTTGCCAGCGCCACCCATGCCATCTTTCCAGATATCTGGAAAATTAGTGGCTAAATGATATTCATTAGTCCCTTCTATTTGGGTACACAAGCTTATAACTTTTGCATACCCGGAAATATCACGATGATAGTAACCGGGACTTGCTCTCCAAAGATAAGCTTGTGCCCATAATGTTTTAGCAGCGCCTGATGTGACCCGGCCGGGGTAAATATTTGTTCCTGCAACTTCCCAGTTCTGTGGTAAGTATTGAATAGCCTTTTCAAGATCACGGTCTATCTGTGCGAAAATTGAATCCTGTGATGATTTAGGTTTTATTCCATCTTTTGGATTTGTAAAATAAAAATTAATCAATGGAATATCACCATAAGTTCTGACGAGGTCAAAAAAGCAATACGCTCTGAAGAAAAGTGCTTCTCCCACATTTCTCAGTGATGCAGGATCGGTAGCTTTTAAAGAATCTGCAAAATATAATTCTTTATTAGCCAGGTTGATCATATAGTAGTGATCGTTCCAATAAGTGTTGGGAGCCCAGTCATCTTTCGTGTATTGAAAAGTTTCAAACTCAGTATTGATCTCTGCACCATCTGTCAGGCTGCTACCTTTTTGCGCATCATCGTCGCGAATACTGTGAAAATCCAGCCATGGCAGAGTGGAAAATCCTGCATATTGCAAGGTGTTATACAAGCCGAAACTCTGTGCTTCCAATGTACCCTGGTGCAGATCATCCAATGTTGCGGTCAGTGGTTTGCGGTCCAGGAATTTTTTACATCCCATGACGGAAACCAATATAGGGAGTACAATTATTAAATTCCAGAATAAAAATTTGCATCGTTTCATATCAATGAATTTAATAGTTTTAAAAAGTTACGTTTAATCCAAAAGTGACTACAACCGGTATGGCTCCTCCGGCATTATCATATCCAAAAGCTGTTGCATCACCGCCGAACTCAGTAGTATAGCCGTAATTGTTCTTGAACGTTTTCAGGTTCTGAACATTTGCGTAGATCCTAAGGTTTTTGATTTTTGCTTTTGAAATTAAGCGCTGACTGAAGTTATATCCCAATTGTACATTACGGATTCTGAAATAGCTTCCGTCTTCAATGTTATAAGTAGAGCCGTTATAATTAAACCTGTCGCCCTGGCTGATGATAGGATCCCAGTTTGAAGTTCCTTCACCATGCCAGCTGTTGATTTTAAATGCCGGGTAATTGACTCTCTGGAATGGTGATTCCAGTGATCCCCATGTCCTGAATATCTGGTTGCCATATACTCCGCCCAAATCAACGCCCAGTGTTATGTTTTTGTAGTTCAGATTGATCGAAGTACCGTAAGTGAATTTTGGAGTCGGATTGCCGATCACTGTTCTGTCTTCAGCATTGATCACACCATCACCATTTACATCTTTGAATTTAAAATCTCCGGGCCTGTACGAACCAATAGAACCTGCAGGAGGTGATCTGAGTATGTCGGCATAACTCTGGTACAAACCTTCTACTATATAACCATAAAAAGAAGCGATAGGTAATCCGGGTTGAGTTCTGCTTTCTGCGCTTCCATTATTCTGAAACGCTCTTGAAAGGAATCCAGTGGGCAAGTCAGAAGACAAACTAAGTACTTTGTTTTTAAGGAAAGTGATATTCCCACTTACATTGATCGAAAAGTCTTTTGAAACATTATGGTTCCAGCTTGCCGATAATTCTTCACCCCAGTTTCTCAGTTTCCCTCCATTAATCAATTCATCCGGTACTCCCAATGATTGCCTGCTTACATAAGTCATGAGGTTATTCGTGGTCCTGTTGAAATAGTTGGCTTCAAAATGTAAAGCATTGTTGAGGGCATTTAGTTCAACTCCCACTTCCTGCGCAGATACTGTTTCCCATTTTAAATTGGGGTTAGGAATATAAGAAGGCTGGGCAGCGCCGTAAATATTAGTTCCGAAAACTGCAGCAATTCCCGTATTCAAATTAGGATAGAACGGATAGTTGATCGGAGTACCATCGAGATAGGATGCTGTTTGATTTCCTAATACACCAACGGAAGCTTTTAATTTCAGGAAATCAAATATATGCTGATTTTCCATGAATTTTTCTTTCGTCATTTCCCATGCTCCACCCAAAGCCCAGAATTGCTGATAACGGTTTTTTGTCGGGATCTGGGAAGATCCATCATCACGAATAGAAGCGGTCAGAAAATACTTGCCTCTGTAATTGTACAATGCTCTTGCCAGGAATGAGACTGTGGAATATTCATTTTGCGATGAAGAGGCAAGAGATGTCGTAGGATCTTCAAAACCATTGGTCATATACCAGAATCTCGGATCATCCGGAATCGGCAGTGCATTTCCGCTTGTATAAGGTTTTGCAACACCTGACCGATTGAAGTTTCCGAAGTAATAAGTGGTAAAACCTGCGGTTGCAGTTAGGTTATGTTCACCGAAATTCTTCTTGAATGTCAGGATATGATCCTGCTGGAATTTTCTCCAGGTGTTATCATTTTCACCGACCTGTGTGACCTGGTTGTAGAGGTAGGGAGTATTTGTAAGAGGATCATAAGCATAATAGAGCGGTGAATACTGGCGATTGTTTAATGTACTTATATCAGCATAGAATGTTGATCTGAAATTGAAATACCTCAGGAAATTAATTTCGGCATATACACTACCTACGGACCTGTATTCAATACTGATCGTTTTATTCCATGTATTCTCCAGCTCTAGTATTGGATTTACAACACCTGAATTTTGCAAAGCGATATCCAATCCGGAATAGATCTGGGCGTCAATACTGTCGCCTCCGTATGGATTTGCTACACGGAAAGGTTTTGTTCCTGCTGAAACCTGTGGCATAACTTTCCGGGCCTGATCTAAAATACCGCCTGCGTTGTATGGGTTTTTCTGCCTGGATACATTAAGGTTGATCCCCACTTTGATAGCTTTGTTCACCCTGTATTCATCACCAAAGTTTAAAAGCATTTTCTCCAGCTTTTCATGCCTGATGATGCCTTCATCGCTGATATAGCCGAGTCCGAGTGTGAAGTTGTTTTTTTCAGTACTCCCGGACATACTCAGATTATTTGTGTTGAGCCTGCCTGTTCTGGTAACAGCGCTGATCCAATCCGTATTGGCAGTTAATACAGAATAATCCGGAGTAGGCACACCGTTGTTTGCATTTTCCTGATCGAAAAGAGTATTGAATTCAGTGGCATTGGCCATCTTGATCTTATCTACCAGTTTTTTAAATCCGTAAGATGTGCTGAAATTTATCCGGACTTCTCCTGCTTTAGCTTTTTTTGTGGTAATGGCAATGACACCTGTGGCGCCTTTAACACCGAATATGGCGAGTGAAGAAGGATCTTTCAACACTTCAATGGATTCGATGTCATTGGGATTCAGGTAATCAATATTGTCATTAAAAATTCCGTCAACCACATAAAGCGGATGCACCTGTCCGATGCTCACGGTTCCCCTGATCCTTATGTCCGGTGAGGCACCAGGAGTACCATTATTAACAATAGAAAGGCCTGCAACTTTTCCCTGCAGAGATGCAATAGGGTTGGTATTCGGTTTGTCCTGAATTTCTTTACCGGAAATTTTTACTATGGAGCCGGTCAAATCTCTTCTGCTTGCTGTACCATAACCAATAACCACTATTGCTTCCTGTACTTTTTCAGACTGTTGTAAAGTAATGTTGATTGTTGTTTTACCTTTGGCGGAAACCTCTACAGGCTCGTAGCCAACATAACTAAACACTACAACAGCATTATCAGGCACCGTCAGAGAATAATTACCATAGCCATCTGTAACAGTTCCGATTGTACTGCCTTTCACTACAACTGAGACTCCGGCTAATGGGTCACCCTTATCAGAAGTAACCCTACCGGATATTTTCAGTTCCCGGAGATTGATGTCTTCTGGTGTCATCCTTTCTTTTAGAACAATAAGGTTTGTGCCCAGTACTTTATAAGTAATACCGGTATTGACCAATAACCTGTCCAAAACCTCAGATATTGATGCCTGAATCACATCTATTGATACAGGAGGCTTATCCTTAACCGCATCTTCGGTAAATAAAAACCGGTAATTACTTTTTTTCTCAATAGCAAAAAGCACTTTTTTTATTTCAGTGCTATTCATCTTGATTGTGATCTTTTCCTGGGACCATCCGTTTGCAGATACATGAAGGCTGGCAAAAATCAATAAAGCAATAGTCAATTTCATAACTCTGGCAATCTGTTGGTACGTCAAACTTTTGGCAGAAACAGTAACTGTTCCATTTTTTTCCATAAATTACAGTATAGATAGTTAATAATTCGGATACTTTCAGGTATCCGGTTTACGACCATTAATTATCGAGGGGGACCGTAGCACCGGTTTCCCCTTTTTAATTTCTATGAAGTGTTATATTTTGCATTCATCAGTTTTCGTTTATTCTATGAATAATAATTTTATTACCGGTATGCTCGAATTTGAAAGAAATTGGAATCATTTCTTTTAATTCCGTAAGTGCTTCTTCAATTGTTTCCGACTCAAAAATCCCGTTCAGCTTTTTTTGTTGTAATTCATGATCCCTGATTTCTATGCTTACATTATACCAGCGTTCCATTTGTATGGCAAGATCTTCAAATGTTTCATCCCGGAAGATCAGTTTGTTATTGATCCAACCGGTCTCAGCCAGCGAGCTATCCTCTGCACCGTATCTAAGTTTATTTATTGACATTAACGGCAACATGCTATCTGTTGCCGGAGAATCAATTTTTCGTAAACCTGATTCATTTTTCCCCGGTTCTACTATCTCATTGTTTTCCACTACCAGTTTTTCATTAGGGCTCAGAATGATCTTATCGTTGGGCCGGCTCCTGATCGTTACTTCCACTCTCCCCCTGATCAAACTGGTTTCGGTCCTTTTGTCCTGTGGATATGCTTTTACATTAAATACGGTTCCTAATACTTTGATATTAATGCTGGAAGTATGAATGATAAAAGGTTTTTCTTTCATCCTGGTGACATCAAAAAAGCCTTCACCTGACAAGGATACTTCTCTGATGTCCTTTCCGAAATTCTTATCATAGGTTAGTTTACTTCCTGAATTAAGCCAAACAACAGAGCCGTCCGGTAATTCGACCCTTGATTTGGATCCTAACCTGGTGGTTATTTCACTGACCTCCCGGTATTTCAATGTGTCATTCCCGTTTTTCCAATACAGGACTGCCAATCCAATAGCTCCTGCAATTGCAATAATTGATGCAGCTGCCCAATACCATTTTTGTTTTCGTTTAGCCGGAGCTATGGAAGGTATCTCCTGATCTTCATTATCCGTTGAATATTTTTCTTCGATCCGGTTCAGAAGCAGCATAAAAGCATCTTCTCCTTCCATCAGGTTTTCTTTGGATTTAGTTGCCCATAAATCCTCAATATTTTGAATAGCATATTGCCACTCGGGGTTTTCGAGTATAAGTTTTTCAAATTCCTCCAATTCAGCGGCGCTTGCTTCTTTGGCGACTTTTTTTGAAAATAAGATCCAGAAATTTTCCTGCACCCCCATTTTAGTAATTACTATAATAAAGATTTAAGACTATAAAACAATTGCTTTACCCCTAAAAGAATTTCAGATTTTCTTTTCTTTTACTGCGGGCATGGGAAGTTTGATCTCAAGATGCATGCATTTTCCGATACGCCTGAATGCTATAGCCATTTGAGCTTCAATGGTTTTTATAGAAAGATCCAGGAGCTCGGCCACTTCCCGGTAGTGAAGCCCGTCTTCTTTTACCAGTTTAAATATCAGGCGGCATCTGGGAGGCAGACCATTAATTGCCCCGTTGATTTTCCGGAGGGTTTCCTCGCTGATGAAAAGCTTTTCCGGTTCAAAATAGATACTGTTGAGGTTTACCAGCCAGTCTTCCGGCGCTGTTCTTATATGCTTTTTTCTCTGATTGATCCTTGTCAGGGCCAGATTGCGTGTGGTGGTGTAGAAATATAATCTGGGAAGTTCTATTGTAGTAAGCTGGTTTCTCTTTTCCCATATCAATAAAAAGACATCCTGTATCAGTTCTTCAGCTTCTTCGTTTGATTTCAGGATGGAATAAGCAAATTTCTTTAACCGATAATAAAGCAACATAAACAATTCCTTGTATGCAGCCTGATCATCATCATAAGCAATAAGCTTAAGCAGTCGTTTTAGCCTCTGATTTTCCACCATGGTTTAAATCCTCTTCTTCACTGTTCATATAAAAAAAGCAGTATATTCAAAATTGAAATTAAATAAAAAATAAATATTCCAGGTTAAATTTTGTAGTTCAGGTTTTTTGCAGAGATGTATTACACCTTATTCAACCTGGATTATCTGCCGGGTTTATTACACACTGGCTGAGAAATACCCTGAAGCGATACATAGAAGCGAATTTTCTTATTGCATAATTCAATAAAATTTTCAATGCCTTTTAGATAGTTTAAGTGAATATTGTATAGAAAAGATCCTCTTCCGGTAATCCGTAAATATTTTGCGAAAAAGCTTTATCGAATTCGTGGTTTGTTCAGGGTGATAATTGCCCCCAGCCTTTCCTGTATTCTCTTTTAATAAATTGATTTGCCGGGTCAAAATTCGTCACTTTCATATTTTCGCCATCCCATTTTAATGCAATGTATCTTCCGCTGTATTTATATCCTTCCATTTTCCCGTAAACAGGATCCGTTCTCGTGACCTTTTCCTGTATATTAAAACTTCGCAGAAGCAAGTTGCCTAATAATACCGTTTCTGTCAACGGTCCTGCATATCCTTCAAAGGGCGAATCCACTTCCATATTTCCATAACCTGCTAAACAGGCATCCACCCATTGCCACCAATGGCCATCCATTCCTCCTGCAACTCTTGGATATTTTTCAGGAATATGTATGTCCTTATTCAGGGACATGGGCAACAGTCTTGGATGACCGCCTCCCCAGCCGCAGGAAATTTTTCCTTTTGTACCGATAAATAAAGTGCCGCCTTCAAAATCGTTTTCACCCGGCCAATCCGAAAGAGCTTCGTTGGAATTCAAATCAGGATCAATCTCGGAAATTCGTTCAGGCGTAATGCCGCCGTCCATCCAGTACAGGTCAAGGTCTTTTCCGTTTTTTTGTTTGAACCTGAATTTTAATGAGCTTGATACCGGGCCGCATTCCGGATAAACTGCTTCTTTGAAAATTCCACTGTAAACTGTGCTGGCGCTTCCGGAAATTTCTGTAGGATAACCCAAGCCAAGTAATTTAAAAGGAGGTCCCATGATATGACATCCCATATCCCCCAAAGCGCCTGTTCCAAATTGCCACCAACCCCTCCAGTTAAAAGGGACCAGGTTGTCAATATAATCAACAAAGTCAGCAGTGCCTAACCACAAATCCCATTTCAATTCGGATGGAATAGAAGATTTTTCTTTGGGCCAGGGTATTCCCTGTGGCCAAACAGGCCGATCGGTCCAACAGTAAACTTTTTCTATATCGCCGATAAGTCCGGCTTCAAACCACTCACGCAAAGTTCGCATGCCGTCACCGGATGCTCCCTGGTCGCCCATTTGTGTTACCACTTTGTATTTATTTGATGCTTCCGTTAAGATGCGGGCTTCATAAATATCATGTGTAAGCGGCTTTTGAAGATAAAGATGTTTTTTTAGTTGCATGGCGCCGAGGCCTACGATCGCATGGTTGTGATCGGGAATAGCGACGGTGACCGCATCAAAATTTTTATGCTCTTTTTCAAACATCTCTCTCCAGTCATGATAAAATTTTGCCTGTGGAAATTCTTTCCGGCGCGGCGCCGATTGCCTTTCATCTACGTCACAAAGAAATGCAATCACCGCATTTTTTTTAGGAGCAGTGGCAAAATGGCGAATATCATTTTCTCCTTCTCCGCCACATCCTACTGCGGCAATATATAATTTATCGCTGGGAGCCACATACCCTTTGCCGCCCAATACGCTTCTTGGAACTATATAAAAACCCGCAGTAGCCAATGCAGTTGTCCGGAGGAAATCACTACGGCTGATTGTTTTCTTTGCGGAATATTCTTTTTTCTTTTTCATAATACCGCAGATTAATTTTTGTGTAATGGTTTTACGGCAACTTCTTTAAAGTACACGACATCGTCATCGCCATGATTTTGCAAACCGATATAACCCGAATTGGGCCTTTTACCCCGCTGGGGTTCAAAGTCAAATTTTCGTTCCGGCACCGGGTCGCCTTCTTTATAATCCGTAACTTTTTCACCGTTTACATACACTATCGTTCTTGGCCCGTCCAATGTAATTTCCATGGTATTCCATTCCGGCCCGGGCTTCCCGGGCTTTGCAAGCGGTTTGGTGAGAGAATATAAAGCGCCGGTGATATGATAGTCATCTTCACTGGAGGTCTCGGGATGATTATCTATCTGAACTTCATAACCATAATGCACCGGCATCCATTCTTCACGGGGTTCGATGGGAATGCGAATAAAGACACCGGAATTGCTATTGAATTTTTGCATCTTGAAAACAACTTTTATTTTGCAGTTGCCGAATTTCTCTTTTGTCCGGTATAACAATCCCATGCCGCCTTTGCTTGCGATCAATCCGTTCTCAACAAAATGGCTGCCGGGCCCAACATGTTTCCAACCGGTAAGGTCTTTCCCGTTAAATAATTGTCTCCATCCTTTTTCAGAAGGTTTTTTTGAGGAAGGTTGAGCATGAACATGGAAGAATAATAGTGACAGCAACAGGCTGCTGCAGATAAGAAAAAGAGTTTTAGACGATCGCATTGGTTTTTAATTTTGGAGATAAATATATGTTTTTTCAGAAAAAACAAATTCAGTTTACAATAAAGTAATGCCCGGCAACTGCATGAACCTGATGGTGTATCCATGAGTTTTCCGGCTGATTATTCAATGTAGCCGGCCGGAAAAAATAATGTCATAAGTGAGATGTGCCGGTTTGTCTGATGAATGGTATTGCGGACACCCGGGATGCAAATGAGCTTCATTTCTTTGCTTACTCTTTTATTCCATTGAGTAAAATTTCTTTTTAAATTTGGTTATTGAAAAAAAATATTGGAGAATTTAAGAAGAGTTGTAATTTTCTTCTCTTATTACGTTTAACCTTTTAACTTTCTTTAAAATACTTAATTGAATCCAGAACTTTTAACTGTAAATCACATCAAATGAAAAAGCTTTTTTGGATCGTTGCTATAGTTGTTTCGGTTACTTCTTGCAGGCAGCAGGGATCAGGTGACTATAAAAAAGTTTTCAGCGATCCTTTTCTTTACAGTAAAACGGTAAAAAAGCTCAATGATGTGGTGATGGGCAATAATTTTCCGCCTATGGTCGCCAGCCGCAATTATGCCTATGCCAATATCGGAGCTTATGAATGTATAGTGGCGGGGGATAGTAACTATGTAAGCCTCGCCGGCCAGCTTAAAGGTTTATCAGCTATACCTAAGCCCGATCCGAAAAAAAATATTGACTTTCATCTTGCAGCATTGCTGGCCTGCACCAAAATAGGGAATGCCGTTACTTTTCCTGAAGGCAGTATGATGGATTATTATAAAAGCCTGACGAGAATGGCTGATAGTGCGGGTATGCCGGCTTCTGTACTGAAAAATACAGTCGAATTCTCTGATCTGATCGTCAATGCTATCATGGAATGGAGCAAGAAGGATAATTATGCGGAAACAAGATCAGCGGAACGATATGCCGTCATTGATACACCCGGACGATGGATACCTACACCGCCAGCCTATGCACCTGCATTGGAACCGCATTGGGGAGAGATCAGGACAATGGTGCTGGATTCTTCCGATCAAATTATGCCGCCTGTTCCACCAACTTATGATATAAAAGATAAAAACAGTTTGTATTATAAAGATGTGATGTATTCGAAAATAGCAATTGAAAACCTGACTCCCGAACAGCAGCATATTGCCGATTTCTGGGATGACCTGAATACAAAACTGATTGAGAACGGCCATGTGATGTTTATGAGCAAAAAGTTTTCACCAACAGGACACTGGCAAAACATAGTTGGAATAGCAGCAAAAGTCACCAATGCCGATTTTGATAAAACAGTTTGTGCCTACGCTAAAACTTCTATTGCTCAGTTTGATGCCTTCATCCAATGCTGGGAAGTAAAATATATTTATAATACAGTCCGGCCGGAAACAGTGATCAATAAATACTTCGATCCGGAGTGGAGACCTTTCCTGCAAACACCACCATTTCCCGAATACACATGCGGACACACGACCGTTTCCGCAGCGGCAGCTGAAGCCTTGTCAAGCGTATTGGGCGATCAAGTTGCATATACAGATACTTCAGAACTGGAATTTGGTATTAAGAGCCGTTCTTTTACTTCTTTCAGGCAGGCAGCAGAAGAAAATATCTGGGCAAGATTTTACGGAGGGATACATTATCACAATTCCTGCGTTGTCAGCAACCAACAGGGGAGACAGATCGGTGAATTTATAAACAAGCGCCTTGTCATGATGAAAGAACATTGACCGGGCTAAGCAAAAGATTTGAATATTAGTGGAACGTACTGGGCTCGAACCAGTGACCTCTGCTCTGTCAAAGCAGCGCTCTAAACCAACTGAGCTAACGTTCCTTCATATCATCCAGTCAACAACCTCGTTCACTAATTCTCCACGGTAAGGTGTACTTATCTTAATGTAATTGTCCGTATATCCTTCCATCATCCCGTCTTTTGCATGACCTTCAAACAACACTTTTCTTGTTTCCTTTCTGTGCTGATGGGTGAAGTACTGCATTTTCATAAAAGAGAGGTTGCGCAGGATCCTGTTTCTCTGGTGGCGTACATCCATGGGCACCACCGGTTCTATATTCAGCGCTGCCGTATCATCCCTTTCAGAATAAGTAAATACATGCAGGTAAGAAATATCGAGGGAATGAAGGAAGTCTCTTGTTTCTTTGAAATCTTCATCCGTTTCCGAAGGGAAACCCACAATGACATCCACGCCGATGCAACAATGCGGCATCAGTTCTTTGATGTGCTGAACCCTTTCTGCATACAATTCTCTTTTATACCTGCGGCGCATCAATCCGAGGATGCGGTTGCTCCCGCTCTGCAACGGAATATGGAAATGGGGCATGAACTTTTTACTGCCGGCAACGAATTCAATGATCTCATTGGTCAGCAGGTTAGGCTCTATGGATGAGATACGGTACCGCTCAATGCCTTCCACTTTTTCAAGTTCTTGTATGAGATTGAAGAAATTTTCTTTCTTGGAATTCTCAGAATTTCCGTTTTGACTATCATGAGGGCCGAAATCCCCAAGATTCACTCCCGTCAATACGATCTCTTTCACTCCCTGCTCGGCAAGAGTTCTTGCATTGCGTACCGCATTTTCAATGGAATCACTCCTGCTCTTTCCTCTCGCCATCGGGATGGTGCAGTAAGAACAGTTGTAATCGCAACCGTCCTGTACTTTTAAAAAAGTCCTTGTCCTGTCGTGCACCGAGTAGGAAGAATGAAAACTGTTCACATCGTCAATATCGCAGGAGCAGATCTTTGCAGTGCCGTCTTTGGAGAGTTCTCTTATATGCTGAACGATGTTGAACTTTTCGGCAGCGCCCAGCACCAGGTCCACTCCCGGTATTTCAGCGATCTCTTTTGGTTTTAATTGTGCATAGCAGCCGGTGACAACAACAAGGCTCTCCGGAGTCTTTCTCTGGATCCTGCGGACCATCTGTTTGAATTCTTTCACTGCATTTTCAGTGACTGCACAGGTGTTGATCACATATACATCAGCATTGTCTTCAAACTCTTTTTTTTCAAACCCGTCTTTTACCAACATTCGGCTAAAAGAAGATGTTTCTGCAAAATTGAGCTTGCAACCCAATGTATGAAATGCCACTGTTCTTGTTTCTTCCATGGGCGGCAAAATTAAGATTTTTGAGTGTAGATTTCATTTCGGATATTTAACCGCTTCATCCGGGTTTATGACTAAAAAGACGATCTCATTTATAATATTACTGCTGGCAACTGTTGCCTTGCTGCTTCTGAAACGTGATCCCCGGACTGTACCGGGTAATAAAAATTCTACTACGCATAATGATCCTTCGCAGGTACAGACCCGAAATCTGAATTTAAACAGGGATGTATCACACCTTAAATATACAGAGCATGCCCAATGCAGGATGGAATGCAGGCATATCACTAAGCCGGAAGTTCAGGAGATATTGCGTAACGGGAAGATCAATTTACGAAAAAGCGATATGGAGGGAAAACCTTGCCCTGTATTTGCTTTAGAAGGAACTACATCGGAAGGCCAGCGGTTGAGAATTGTATTTGCGCAATGCGATCCTGAAACAAAAGTGGTAACCTGTATTGACCTTGACAGGGAGTGGCAGTGCGATTGCCCGGGAGATAAAAACTAATTAATTTTCAAAGAACCTGATGCACTACCTGATGAAACCTTTCCGATGGATTTATTGCATCTATGCGATTGCCTTATTTGTAGGGATCATGCTTCTTATTTTTCCTTTTGTGATTCTTGCAGGTTTTTTGGGCAGGATACGGGGAGGAAATATGATCTATCGCCTTTGTGTATTTTGGTCAGACCTGTGGTTTCCCCTTGTATTTATTTACATCAAAAGAATCTATGAGTCGCCGTATGATAAAAAGAAACCTTACATTATTATCAGCAATCATATTTCTTTGCTTGATGCTGCTGTAATAGTAAAAGCATACCGCCGGCCGGTACGCCCGCTGGGAAAAGCGGAAATGAGCAAAACCCCCGTTTTCGGATATATTTATAAAAGAGCTATTGTCACAGTGAACAGGAGCAATGCAGCAGACCGGGTAAAAAGTGTCAGGGTATTAAAGTCGCTTATCATAAGGGGAATTTCGGTAGTAGTATTTCCAGAAGGGACTTTCAACACCACAGGCCAGCCTCTGAAAGATCTTTATGACGGTGCATTTCGTATCGCAATAGAAACACAGACTCCCATAAAGCCCGTTCTTTTTCTTGATGACTATGACCGGATGAAATATCATCATGTGTTTACACTGAACCCCGGCCGCTGCCGGATTGTTTATCTAAATGAGATCCCGGTTGCAGGACTGACCACACATGACACATCCATGCTTAAAAAGAAAGTTTATCAGATCATGTCTGAAAAGTTGCGTGACTACAAAGCAACATGGATAAAAGGGGACTTATGAAAGAGAATTATGAAGATCCGTTTACATTCCTTGCTAACTTTACTTTTCCATGGAAGTAATGAATTTTGATAGTGAGAAAGGGCACCCGCCCCCGGGAGATAAGGATCTGTTTGCTGAGATCATCATTCCGCTGGCATTGCCTAAAAATTATACATGGGCTATTCCCGTACGATTGGCAGATTCCATACATGAGGGCTGCAGGGTGGAAGTGAACCTCGGAAAAAATAAAAAGTATGCGGGCATAGTAAAACGGTTACATCATGACAAGCCGGAATTATTTGATCCGAAAGAAGTGCTGAATGTACTGGATGTGGATCCTGTCATTTATGAACAGCAACTTCTTCTCTGGGAATGGATGGCATCTTATTATATGTGCAGCGAAGGGGAAGTGATGGCTGCGGCATTACCTTCTCATTTCAAACTTTCCAGCGAAACGATCGTGGTGTTCAACGAAGAATTCGGTGAGGACCTTTCTTCCCTGGATCATGATGAATACCTTGTGGCAGATGCACTCTCGCTGAAGAAAGAATTGAAGATCTCCGAGATTCAGCAGATTCTTGATTCGTCGCATGTATATCCGGTCATCAATCAGTTGATCAACAAAAGAGTTTGTTTTGTCTGGGAGTCATTGAAGCAGACCTATTCTCCCAAAAAAGAAACTTATGTTTTGCTGGATCCGAAATACGACAATGAAGAAGCATTGTCGGAGTTGCTGAATGAAGACAAGAAACTGCAGAGGGCAGAAAAACAAATGGAACTGCTGCTCAGCTATCTTCATTTTATGAAAACAACAGGAGAGGTCACCCGGTCAGAACTGCTGAAAAAATCAGGAGCCTCCGATGCACAACTGAAAGGATTGGTGGATAAGAATATCCTGCGCATAGAGAAAAGAAATATAGAACGGCTGCATTATCTTCCCAGGGATATTCAAATTGATTTTGAACTTACCGAAGCGCAGAAAAAAGCTTTTGAAGAAATTAAGTCATCGCTTCAATCCAGGCAAGTGTGTTTGCTGCACGGGGTCACTTCCAGCGGCAAGACACAGATCTACATCAAGCTGATCGAAGAAATGATCCGAACCGGGAAACAGGTTTTGTACATGCTTCCTGAAATTGCATTGACCTCACAGATCATACGCAGGCTTCAAAAACATTTTGGCGGTTATATCGGGATTTATCATTCCAAATTTTCTCAGAATGAAAGAGTGGAGATCTGGAATAAAGTGCGTTCGGGTGAAATGAAAGTTGTGCTCGGCGCAAGGTCTTCTGTTTTTCTGCCCTATTCAGATCTTGGGCTGGTGATCTGCGATGAAGAACACGATACATCTTTCAAACAGCAGGACCCTGCGCCAAGATACAATGGCCGTGATGCCGCCATCTACCTGTCTTCCCTTTTTGGTGCAAAAGCTGTTTTGGGAAGCGCCACTCCCGCACTGGAAAGTTATCATAATGCCCTGGCGGGAAAATATGGATTGGCAGAACTGATGCAGCGCTATGGTGATATGCAGTTGCCGCCGATCGAGATCATTGATACAAAGAAATTTCCTCATCATGACAAGGCAAAACTCATGCTGACTCCGAATCTCGTGGAGGAAATGAAAGAAGTGATTGCAAGGGAAAGACAGGTGATATTGTTTCAGAACAGGAGGGGATACACACCTTACCAGGTTTGCGCCGTATGCGGATGGATACCGAGATGCAAAAATTGTGATGTGTCGCTGACTTATCACAAGCAGAAAAACAAACTGGTTTGTCATTATTGCGGCGCTACCTATCCGCCCCTGCACACTTGTTTGGTTTGCGGCAGCCATAAATTCATTGAGCGGAATTTCGGAACAGAAAGAATAGAAGAACAATTAAAGGAAATTTTTCCCGAAGCAAAAGTGGCCAGGATGGATGTGGATTCCGTTCGCGGAAAAAATGCCCATGATTTTCTGATCCGCCAGTTTGAACAAAGACGTATTGATATTTTGGTGGGAACCCAGATGGTGGTGAAAGGCCTCGACTTCGATCATGTGGACCTGGTAGGGATACTGGATGCAGACGGCTTGTTGCACTTTGCAGATTTCCGGGTGAATGAAAGGGCTTTTCAACTGATGGAACAGGTGAGCGGCAGAGCGGGCCGCAAGACACCCGGAGGAAAAGTGCTGATCCAGACTTCCAATCCTTCTCATCCTGTGCTGAAATATGTGCAGGAGCATGATTACAAAAAAATGTATGCGGAAGAACTGGAAAGCAGGAAACAATTCTTTTATCCTCCTTTCTCAAGGATCATTCACATTACCTTTAAGCATAAGCTGAAAGATATTGTGGAAAGGGCGGCAGTTCATTTTTCTGATTCGCTAATAAATAAATATGGCCAATACCTGGTAGGCCCTGCCGAGCCGGTCATCAACCGTATCCGCGGCCAGTACCTGATGGAGTTATTGGTGAAATTACCAAGAGATTCACGGACAATAGCACAATGTAAAAGGGACCTGCTGGAACAGACCGCCATACTGCACAGTGAAAAAAGTTTCAGGAGTGTGACAGTGATCCCTGATGTGGATGCTATGTAGAAAGCCCACCCCCGCCCTCCCAAAGGGAGGGAGAAGCAACCGCACAAAACCTAAAAGTTGAAATTTCAATTACTGTTTGGAAATGTACTAAAGATGATGTGTTAGTTACTATTGTTTGGATATGCACTATTGCACCGTCTCTCTCCTACAGGAGAGGGATAAGAGGGTGAGGCTTGATGCTCCTCAGTTCAAACTCAATGCATACAAGGCAAAACTTGCCAGCCAGTGGTCGCCGCCATAATTTCCGCTGGTGACATATTGCAAGGCTTCTTTCAAAAATTTATCTGCCGTGTTGCTGAAAAGTTTTTTCCATGGATGCGATGCCGGCAATGTCAATGCAATTCCTTTCAGGCACCAGGCACGGCTCAGCGCCAGCCCGTCAAGGTGAACGATGTACATATCGGTACGGTCGCTGACTACAGGCAGTTCCGTAATTCTTTTAATGCTTCTGGGTTCATAAAACTGGTTCAGCCAGTTGACGTATTGTTGTTTTGGTAACACCCTGCGCATCAGGTCTGCAATTTCAAGGCTGGGGCTCAGGAAATCGGTTCCGTCAGGCTCCAGGTATGCAGGCGTGGCTTTGTTGTTTAAATAAAACTTTTTTGCATTCCGTATGATACCGTTTTCAAAAGCGGTGTCTTTTAATGTTCTTGCCCAGTCCAGTGCAAACACCAGCCCGAATGCCGTATTCGGATGAACGCCGGTTCGGTTAGGATAAGTTTCTTTGGGCAGATAAGCTTTCCAGAGCGAGACGATCTTTTGTGTCAGCGGCTGGAGTGTTTCGTGCCATTTTTTTCCTAAGGGATCATTCCAGGTGTAAAGTTCTTCATCGAGTTTCAGCAGCCATGCCCAGCCGTAAGTACGTTCATAACTGGAGGATGTTTTGTATTTGGAAAAATATTCTGCTTCGGCATTTATTTTACCGGGCTGAAAACTGTTGCTCAATGTCTGAATGATGCTGTCCCTGATTGAAATACCGGGAAATGTCTTCAGCACTTTCACCAGCAGCCAGTGGCCGTGTACACAACTGTGCCAGTCGAGGCAACCGTGAAAAGCGGGATGCAGTTGTTCGGGTAACAGCACTGCATCTTCCGGTCCGTCGGCAGTATGTGAAGTTTTATTGGGAAACTCAGTTGGGATGCAGCTCAAAGGCATTCTTGCCAGGCGGATTGCTTCGGCTTCGGTCAGTGATTGAGCCGATAAAAGGAATGATGAAACTAAACTGATGTATAAAAGAAATAATTTTTTCATTACATAAATTTAATCTGATTACAAATTACTAATTCCTTCCTCAACCTCAACCTAAAACCTCTTCCCTCATCTCCCTGTATTCCCATACATGCACTCCCTCATCGGCTTTCTTTGCAGCAGCTACCATTGCTTTGGCAACAACATTTGCCTGTACAGGCTTGTATTTTGGAGGAAGTAAAAAGGAAAATATTCTCGCAAGAGGAGTAAATATCCTTTCACCCAAACGGAATTCTTTTCTTTTACCGAGTAAAACCGAAGGCCTCATGAAATAAACGGAACCGATTCCTGTCGTTCTCACCGCTTCTTCCGCTTCGCCTTTCAGTTTCAGATAAAAATTTTTTGAACGGTTGTCGGCTCCTACGGCGGAAACGAGGATGAATGTTTCGCAGCCGGTAAGCTTACAAAACCGGGCCATCTTCACCGGAATGTCAAAATCCACTTTGCGGTAAGCATCTTTATCTCCTTTTACTTTTTTCTGAGTGGTGCCCACCGAGCAGAACAACACATCACTGTTATCAATGGCCACAAGCAATGAATCATTGTCGTTGAAGTCAACCAGTTTTCTTTCCAGCTTAGGATGAGTGAGCGGCAGGGACCTGCGTACAAGAATTTTTACCGTATCAAAATAAGGATCGTCAAGAAGCAGTTGCAAAAGATGGCTGCCGATTAACCCGGAGGCCCCGACCAAAGTTGCCGTCTTTGACATGAGAGGGGAGATTAAAAATTCAAAAAATCAAAAGCCAAAAGTCAAAAATTCGATATTCAAAACCTTTTTGTCGGCAGGCAGGATCAAAATTCAAAATTCAAAGTTCAAAACTTGTCTGACGATAAGCAGAATAAAAATGAATCGGAAATACTACAGTAAAAACTTCACTTTACCATCCTCAACCTCAACCTCGACCTTAACCTCAATCTTAACCTCAACCTCCTCCCTCCTCTACGCCACCGCTTTCTTCACCAGCGAAGCTGCTTCACTCAGCAAGATCGCAGATTCCACTTTCAACCCGCTTTCATCAATGAGTTTCTTGGCTTCTTCGGCATTGGTGCCCTGCAAACGCACAATGATCGGGATATTGATATTGCCGAGATTCTTATAAGCATCAATCACTCCCTGTGCCACACGGTCGCACCGTACGATGCCTCCGAAAATATTAATGAGTATAGCTTTTACATTCGGGTCTTTCAGAATGATCTTGAAACCCGCTTCCACAGTTTGTGCATTGGCAGTGCCGCCCACATCCAGGAAGTTGGCCGGTTCGCCTCCGCTCAGTTTGATCATATCCATTGTGGCCATGGCAAGGCCGGCGCCGTTCACCATGCAGCCTACATTGCCATCCAGCTTCACAAAGTTCAGGTTGTATTTTCCCGCTTCCACTTCGGTGGGATCTTCTTCCGTTGTATCTCTCAGTGAAGTAAGGTCGGAATGACGCACCAGTGCATTGTCATCTAATTTCATTTTGCAGTCCACTGCCACGATCTTATCGTCTGCCGCTTTGAACAACGGATTTATTTCCACCATCGAACAATCCAACCCGATATAAGCATTGTACAGGTTGGTGACAAACTTCACGCAGTTCTTGAATGCATCGCCGCTCAGGCCCAGGTTGAATGCGATCTTCCTTGCCTGGAAGGGCAACAACCCGCCGGAAGGATGCACCCATTCTTTAAAGATCTTTTCAGGAGTGTCATGAGCCACATCTTCAATGTTCATTCCACCTTCGGTGCTGTACATGATCACGTTCTGGCCGTTGCTGCGGTCCAGCAAAACGGATAAATAAAATTCTTTTCTTTCATGCGGCCCGTCATAATACATATCCTGTGCCACCAGTATCTTGTTCACCACTTTCCCGTGAGGACCTGTTTGCTTGGTCACCAATGTGCCGCCTAAAATTTTCTTGGCAATATCCTGGATGTCTTCAAGAGACTTTCCCACTTTCACACCGTTGATGCCGTTCTCTTTGATCGTTCCTTTTCCCCTGCCGCCGGCATGTATCTGTGCTTTCACTACGGCAAAATTGCTTCCGTACAAAGCTTTGATCTGGCGGTAAGCATCTTCGGCTTCATGCACCGTGCTGCAGGCAAAACCATCCTGCACCGGCACATTGTATTTCTTCAATAATTCCTTGGCCTGGTATTCGTGAAGATTCATCTTAAAAATTTTTGCGAAGATAAAGATTAGTGCACTGTCAAAGGTGAATGGTGAATAATTTTTTGAACCGGCCCGGTTACTTCTGTCATCGTTCCGTACGCTGTCCGGTTATTTATGATCCGGACGGTTTATGCAAATCACAGTTGATCTTTTATCTTGTATTTGTAACGGCGTTCATTATATACCTGCATGCGTATCACCCGATTTAACTAACTTTCTATAATGAAATTCCTCTCCGCTTTTTTAAGCATGTTATTTCTTTCCTGCACTTCCGTCAAAAAAATACATGGGCCGGAGCGCAGCTCTTTTCTGACCGGCAATGAATTTTATCACGAGGTATTTCCTATGAACTGGCAGGCGAGGGATTCATTTGTGCTCAGGGAAGTGTTGGCAGGAAATATTCCTTCCTTCCTGAAAAAATTTGTGGCCATTCATGTTTCCGTCATAGATTCTTCAACCGGAAAAAAAATTAAAGCCACTTATTATGCAGCGCCGGATTATTTAAGTGTGGGAACGGATAAGGACTGGGCAAGGGTCAATATCACACCAAAAGCGGCACAACTGATTGCCGACAGTTTTCAATGTTTTTTACCAACCAGGAAAATGGTGGATGATATTTATAAAGCGGCAAAAGTAAAATTAGAACCGGTGCCCATGTATGCCTTTCGGGATAGCACGCCCACCATGTGGCAGCATCATCTGATCATTGAAGGACAGCGGCGGGGCAGGAGAGGGCTGATCGCCGGCATTCAGAAAGATGTCGTCATCAGCGGAAAGATTTCAAGAGACCCAAGGCCTGACAGGGTGGCGATCTATGGCTGGCACAAACCGGATGGCATTCCCATACAGCCTTTATATACCGGACATGTTTTCTGGTGGGTGGATTACAGCCAGGGCATACGGCTGATCTATCGCAAGATCAAAGTCGGAAAAAAATGGATGGATTATGTGGATGTTTTAAAAGATCCCGTTCTTCAAAAGCTTTTATGCGATGAAGAGTTCTGCGATTTTTACAGGTATAGTTATTGAGGCTGCCACAGGTTACACGGATTTGCACAGAAATATGTTTTCTTGATCTGCGTTCATCTGTGTAATCTGTAGCCAATATTTTTTATGTCCATTCGTGCCCATTCATGTAGTTCGTGGCTAACAAAGATTATATTTGCCGCCCCAATGATTTTTACTATGGAAATGATGGCGCAATTAAAAGAGGCAGCAGAATTTTTACAAAAGCAATATGATCATAAACCTCAGGTCGGTGTTGTGTTAGGCAGCGGGCTGGGAAACTTTGTCAGCGCCATCGAAGTGGAAAAAGAAATAGACTATCATGACATTCCGCATTTTCCTGTGTCAACGGTTGAGGGTCACAAAGGAAAACTCATCTTTGGAAAACTGGCCGGCAAAAGAATAGTGGCCATGGCAGGGCGCTTTCATTTTTATGAAGGATACAGCGCTGCGGAAGTGGTTTTCCCGATACGGGTAATGAAGCTGATGGGCGTGCAAATTTTATTATTATCCAATGCAGCCGGCGGAGTGAATCCTTCTTTAAAGATCGGCGACCTGATGATCATCAGGGATCATATCAGCATGGATACAGCCAACCCGCTGATAGGAAAAAACCCGGATGAACTGGGCCCCCGTTTCCCTGACATGAGCGAGCCGTATAAAAAATATCTTATTGCCAAAGCGAAAGAAGTGGCGGCAAAGCTGAACATAGATGTGAAGGAAGGAGTGTATTATGCGGTAACGGGCCCGACCTTTGAAACCAGGGCAGAGTACAGGATGATACATATCCTGGGCGGTGATGCGGTAGGCATGAGCACGGTACAGGAATCCATTATTGCCAACCACATGGGCATGCACGTCTTTGCCATGAGTGTGATCACCGACCTCGGGCTGAGTGAAGAAACCATTACCATATCACATGAAGAAGTGCTGCAGGCTGCCAAAGCTGCCGAGCCGAAATTTGCGGCGATCTTCAAAGGATTGATAGAAGCGATTTAAAATTCAGCTTTGAGGGATATACTGCTTCGTATCACTATCAGATTGTATGGAGCTGAGGGATAAATTTGAGATAAAAGATTTGAAGATGTGAATAGTGATTTAAGATTTATTTTTAGTTGAACTAACAATGTAAGCACTTCGTTAGGATATTGACGTCAGAACCGGGCATCATGGTTTCGTTAGTAACCGAAAGTGTAAGGATCCCTAAAATACAAATATCTTATAAACGATAATTTATAAAGTTGGTTGGTTATTTATCATTATACTTATTCTCAATCACTGTTTGTAAATCATTAGGATCGAATGATACCGCCCAACTCCATTTTCCAAATCCACCATGCTCGTTCACTGCTCTACACCATTCGTCTAAATATGCTCGTTTTGTTTTATTCTGTTCGTTGTCTTGTCCTTTGGTTTCTATAATTAAGTTTTCGCCCGTTTTTAATTTGATAAGAAAGTCAGGGAAGAAACGTCTTACTACGCCTTGGTAATTGTAGTAAATCACAAAATTCAAATGGTCGTTTTTAACGAACGATTCTACAAAATTTGATTCATTGATTGTTTTGGCTTCTAAGTATT
>MWTC01000040.1 GCA_002066995.1 Sphingobacteriales bacterium UTBCD1 | reverse complement strand
AACTATTTTTGAGTATTATACCGTTTTTCAATTCATCCAGCATCTTTTCGATTTTTGAAGACCATTCAAGTTGTTTTTCCTTATTACGGCTGAAATCCGTTTCATGATCATAGAGATTCTGCATTTCATCTTTTTCATTCAGTACAGCATCATATATTTTATCTATATCCTTATCAACAGTGTTTACGTTGAATATGTACTCCCTCAGGGCTTTGTACAATTTCCGGGCAAAAATTTCGGTAATGTCAAAATGCCCCTGTTCATGTAACAGAACATGATCATTGCGGGCACGCACCCATGATCTGTTTTTAGAGAAGCCACAGGTAATCCTGAACTCAAATGAATTGTCCGTATAACTGTTGTGCAGCCCTATATAAGTAGCAGTAATTGCAGCTGCATCAGAAGAAGGGTCGGGATTCCCATTATAATCTTTCCAGGTAAGCTTCCTGCCGGCATCCCATTTTATAAGATCTTCTTTTATAGTTTGAGCGTTCAATAAAAAAGGAAGAAACATGAGGGTGATCCACAATTTTTTTTTCATTGACTGCATCATCAATTAAAAACGGGGCAACGGAATAATTATTATTGATATGACAATAAAGCCGGGTTTTCATAAACAAAAATCCCTTCCCGGCGAAAGGAAGGGTTCTAAGCAATTAGATTTATAAAATTTAATAACAGGGACCTGCAGCCAAAACTTCCTTTCCTACTCCTGCAGCATATTTTTCAAAATTTTTTACAAACAGTCCTGCAAGATATCTGGCTTTTTCGTCATAGGCTTTCGGGTCAGCCCAAGTATTTTTCGGGTTCAGAATTTCTGCAGGTACTCCGGGACATTCTTTAGGAAAAGCAATACCGAAAACAGGATGCTTGTCAAAGGCTACGTTAGTAAGCTTTCCTTCCAATGCAGCAGCGATCATTGCCCTGGTAAAGTTTAATTTTATTCGGCGGCCCGTTCCATAAGGGCCTCCTGTCCATCCGGTATTTACCAGCCAGACACTCACCATGTTTTTGAGCATTTTTTCTCCCAGCATTTCTGCATACTTACCGGGGTGCAAAGGCAGGAACGGTGCTCCGAAACAGGCGCTGAATGTAGGTTTTGGTTCAGTCACCCCGACCTCAGTTCCGGCTACTTTTGCTGTATAGCCTGAAATGAACTGGTACATAGCCTGGCCTGCTGTCAGTTTTGATATGGGCGGCAGTATGCCGAATGCATCACAAGTGAGAAAGAAAATATTTTTTGGCAATCCTCCGGCAGAAGGTTCTTGCGCATTACTGATAAAATACAATGGATAAGATACTCTTGTGTTTTCTGTGACCGAAGCATCTTCAAAGTTGATACGGTTGGTTCCCGGGAAAAAACTGACATTTTCCACTAAAGCGCCAGGCCGGATTGCACGATAGATTTCCGGTTCTTTATCTTCAGTCAGGTTGATGGTTTTGGCATAGCATCCGCCTTCGAAATTGAAAATATTATCATCGGTCCAGGCATGTTCATCATCGCCAATAAGTTTACGTTCGGGATCGGCGCTTAGTGTTGTTTTTCCTGTTCCGCTAAGCCCGAAGAAAATAGCAGTGTCGCCTCTTTTACCGATGTTGGCGCTGCAGTGCATGCTTAATACATTCTTGTCATGCGGCAGGACAAAGTTGAGGATACCGAAAATGCCTTTTTTCATTTCACCGGTATATCCGCTTCCGGCGATCAGGATCATTTTATGTTTGAAGGAAACTATTGTAACATTTTGCTGCCTTATGCCGCATTCTTTGGGATCCAGTTTCAATTCGGAGGCAGTGATCAGATGCCAGTCGGGCTTGAAGTGATGCAGTTCTTCTTGCCGGGGGCGCAGGAACATATTATACACAAATAGATTGCTCGATGGTTTTTCATTGATTACCCGGATGTTCAAACGGTAACGGGGATCGGCACATGCATAGCAATCCCGTACCCATATTTCTTTTCGTTCTGAGAGATAGTTTGTGATCTTTTTGAAAATGATGTCAAAATAATGCGGGTCTATCGGGATATTAAATTCATTCCAATTAATACTGCTGGCCGTGATTTCATCTTTTACAGTGAATTTGTCTTTAGGAGAGCGGCCCGTAAACTGGCCTGTTCGGATCACCAGGGCGCCGGTATCATTTAAAATACCCTCGCCGAGGCGGAGGGTATCCTGTACTAATTCTTCCGGTAAAAGCTGGTAGTGTACAGATTCTGTATTTTTTAAACCTAAATTTAGTAAGCTTTCTTTTCGAATAGCGGTGGTTGGCACAGACATAAAAAGGCAAGCGTTTGATTGCAGCAAAAGTAAACAGAAAGCTTCTTTTGTGCAAACAAGTGTTAGTTTTGGGGCATAAAATGATTGGTTAATGCTCTGATGTGAGGCTTATAATTGTTTGCGAAGCATGATTTTGAACGATCTTTGGCATTGCCTGAAAATTTTAAAATAAAACTTAACCGTACCGGTAACTTTGAGTAGAATCCAAACCTGCGTCCCTGATTGATTGTTGTATATAATTATTCAAATAAAAGCACATGAAATATCAACCCGTTTTTCCTGAACTTTTTACCAGGAACAGAGAGCGCTTTTTAAAAAGTATGCAGAGAAATTCAATCGCCATTTTTGTAAGCAATGATGAGGTATCCATGAATGGTGATGCATTGTATCCTTATAAACAAAACAGCGACTTGTTTTGGCTGAGCGGTATTACCCAGGAAGATAGCATGGTCATTCTTTTTCCGGACAACCCCGATCCCAAATACAGGGAAGTGCTGGTATTGGTAAGGCCCAACGAACTCAAGGAAAAATGGGATGGTAAAAGATTGCGCAGCAATGAAGGACAGGCAATGAGCGGGATCAAAACCGTTGTATGGCTGGATAGTATTGACGCTTTGCTGCAGACATGGATCCATTTGGCCGATACCATTTACCTGGATACAAACGAGAATGACCGTAAGTCAAGCTGGCTGCAAACAAGGGAATACCGTTTTGTCGAAGAAATGAAAACCCGTTATCCCCTGCATAGCTATCAGAGAACGGCTAAGATCATGAAGGAACTGAGGGCTATTAAAACCCCGGAAGAAATCGAGTTGATGCAGCAGGCGATAGATATTACCAACAACACGTTCCACAATCTTTTGAAATTTATCAAACCCGGAGTGATGGAGTATGAGATCGAAGCGGAGATCTATCGTTCATTTCTGAGTCAGAGATCTACCGGTCCGGCCTATGGTAGTATCATTGCCAGCGGTGACAGGGCAAGGACGTTGCATTACGTTTTCAATAACCAGGAATGTAAAGATGGTGAACTGGTGTTGATGGATTTTGGTGCAGAGTATGGTAGTTATTGTGCCGATCTTACACGAACCGTACCGGTAAACGGGAAATTCACAAGAAGACAGAAAACTGTTTACAATGCCTGCCTGCATTTACATAACTATGCCAGGGGCCTGCTGAAACCGGGTATCACAATGACCGATTATACAGAAAAAGTGGGAGAAGAAGCCACGCAACAGTTCCTGAAGATTGGCCTGCTCCGGAAGAGCGATGTGAAAAACGAAGATCCAGAAAACCGGGCATACAGGAAATACCTGTACCATGGCATTTCGCACCATCTTGGTATTGATGTGCATGATTTGGGTACCCGTACAGAACCTATCAAAGCAGGAATGGTATTTACTGTAGAGCCGGGTATTTATATCGAAGAAGAAAAAATGGGCGTTCGCATAGAAAATAATTTGTGGATCACCCGGAATGGAAATAAAGACCTGATGTCAAAGATCCCGGTTACTGTGGAAGAAATTGAGGCATTGATGAAAAAATAAATTGCTAATTTGCCGCAGTCTTTATAAATATTTTTCACAAAATCTTTCATGAAACAAATCCCTAACTTATTTACGCTGCTGAATCTTATTTTTGGCTGTGTTGCCATTGTGTTCACCTTACAAAACGGGATCATCACTTTTACGAGTGAAGAAGGCGCCCAGCTGATAGACATACCTGAAAAAATTTGGATGGCTTCATTGTTTATCGGATTGGCAGCAGTTGTTGATTTCCTCGACGGTTTTATAGCAAGGCTTTTCAAAGCTGCTTCCGATATGGGAAAGCAACTGGATTCTCTTGCAGATGTTGTGAGCTTCGGGGTGGCTCCTTCTATGATCGTTTTTCAGTTTTTACGGTTAAGTTATGCACAGCAGGTGGACGGACTGGATAGTTCTTCTGTCTGGCTGTATGCTGCATTCATAATTCCTGCGGCAGCAGCTTACCGCCTGGCAAGATTCAATTTGGACAGCTCGCAACAATATTCATTCAAAGGAGTACCTGTACCCGCAGCAGGCTTATTGATCGCATCATTGCCCCTGATATACTGGAATGTAAATGAGGCATGGGTGATACAATTATTATTAAACAAATGGTTTCTTTTCGGAATCATCTTTTTTGTTTCGTACCTGATGGTTTCAACCCTGCCGATCATGAGTTTGAAGTTTAAAAATTTTTCATTGAATGATAACTGGCCTAAGTATTTCCTGATTCTGATTGCAGTGGCGGCTGTCCTTTTGCTCAGGTGGCTGTCTGTTCCGGTAATCTTCATCGTTTATGTTCTTGTATCTTTGTCTTTCAAAAATAAAATAGCATGACCTACACTGTGCAGATAAAAGTGATGCCTTTGAAAGAACTTCTGGACCCGCAGGGAAAAGCAGTTAAGAGCAGTCTGGAAAGCCTGGGGCTGGATGGAATCGAAGATGTAAGAATCGGTAAAAATATCACACTATTGGTTGATGCAAAAAACCCGGTGCAGGCTAAACAAATTGCGGAAAATGCCAGTAAAAAATTATTAGCTAATCCTGTGATGGAATATTTTGAAATCAATGTTAATTAGCAGGTGTGACAATTGGGGAATTTGAAAATTGAACCTGCTTCTCTATCATCATTTTCAAATTTGTACATTTTCAAATTTGCGCATTTTTTCAATTCATGCTTTACATTGTTCCTTCTCCCATTGGTCATTTAAAGGACATCACATTAAGAGCATTGGAAGTCCTGAAAGAAGTGGATCTTATCCTTGCAGAAGACACACGGACCACGTCACATTTATTGAATCATTACCAGATCATCAAACCTCTTTCTCCTTATCATCAGCATAATGAACACAAAGTGCTTCATCATCTTGTTGATCAGTTATTGCAGGGTAAAAAAATGGCGCTGGTCACCGATGCAGGCACACCGGGTATTTCAGATCCGGCTTTTTTAATCATACGGGAATGTATTAAAGTAGGGGTGCAGGTGGAGTGTTTGCCCGGTGCCACAGCTTTTGTTCCTGCCCTGATCAACAGTGGCATCCCTTCCAACCGGTTTGCCTTTGAAGGGTTTTTACCCCAGAAAAAAGGAAGGCAAACTTTGCTGGTGCAGCTTGCCACGGAAGAACGGACCATGATATTTTATGAATCACCCATGCGATTGATAAAAACGCTTGAAGAAATGATTCAATATTTTGGCAGTGACCGGCTCTGTTCTGTCAGTAGAGAACTGACAAAAGTCTTTGAAGAAAATAAAAGAGGAACATTACAGGAAGTTTATGATTACTTTAAACTAAAAACAGTGAAAGGCGAGATAGTTATTGTAGTGGAAGGTAACTCATAAAATATCTGGCATATTTTTTTCGCCACTCCGGAAAAATATTTGTTATGAAAAAAATAATGATCCTTTCGGCAGTTCTTTTTTCCTTTTTATTTGTAAAAGCACAGGTTCGTGAGATCCCGCAGGCAGTAAAAGACGCATTTACCCATCAATATCCCAAGGCTGATGATGTAGCGTACAAAGACCAATTGGTAAAAGTGAATGTTCAGTTTACGCTGGATGGAGAAAATTATATTGCATCATATAATAATAAAGGTGCCTGGAAGGGCAGTGAGAAAGAATGGGCTTTTGATAAACTTTCTGATGCTGTCAAAGATGGATTTTCAAAAAGTAAATATGCCGATTGGGATTCTGATGGTGTATCAGTGATATTACTTCCCGGAGGCACCCAGCAATACCGGATACTTGTTAAGAAAAATGATTTTCAGAAAAAATATCTTTTCTTTAATACACAAGGCCGCTTATTGAGAGAGGCAATTACGATTTAACGGCAAGGATAGTTGTAAAGCTTCAATACGGGAGCGAAAACCGGTTTTGACGGCTCAATTCTCATTTCGGAGTGAGTGAAGAAAATAATTTTACAGGACTCAGCAATTTCTACAAAAGGGAAAGCTCTTTTTCAAATACTTTTTCCGGTATTGTTGTTTGTATCGGTGGCCATTTATTCAAATTTACTTTTCTCCTAACGCTGGTTTCACGAAATTTGAAAAATCAAACTCAACAGAAATGATGAAAAAAGCCTTTTTGACCGTTTCCGGGTGCTTTCTTATAGTAGCAATATTTGCACAGCCCGAACGCTGGCAGCAACGGGTGAAGTATGTGATGAATATAGACATGAATGTTCAGACAAACCGGTTTACCGGCAGGCAGGCGCTTGAATACTGGAACAATTCTCCTGATACATTAAATAAGGTATTCTATCATTTATACTGGAACGCCTTTCAACCCAACAGTATGATGGATGTTCGCAGCCGCAGGCAGGGGACAATCATTTTAGGAACGGACAGAAACGGCAATCCGATCCGGGATTGGGATTCAAGAGTAAAAGATCGTATTCAAAACCTGAAGCCCGATGAGATCGGATATCAAAAGGTACTTTCTTTAAAAATGAATGGCCGACCGCAAAAATTCCAGGTTTTGGAGACCATACTTGAAGTGCAACTGGATAAGCCGGTACTTCCCAGATCAAAAGTGACTTTTGATATGGAATTTGAGGCACAGGTACCCATACAGATACGGCGTAGTGGAAGAGATAATCCGTCCACCAGGGTCCGTTATTCCATGAGTCAATGGTATCCTAAAATGTGTGAGTATGATTATGAAGGCTGGCATCCCGACCCCTATATAGCAAGAGAGTTTTATGGTGTATGGGGCGATTTTGATGTGCATATCACCATTGACAAAAATTATATACTGGGGGGAACCGGTTATTTGCAAAATGCCAACCAGATCGGGTATGGATATGAAACGCCGGGCACCAAAGTGGTACGCCCTGCAGGTAACAAACTAACCTGGCATTTCTTTGCTCCCAATGTACATGATTTCATGTGGGCCGCCGATCCCGATTATATTCATATATCAAGAAAGCTGAAAGATGGCGTAACCATCAATGTATTGTATAAATATACCAATGTGCCAGCCAGCCAGTGGGAAGCGCTGTTGGATATGGCAGAAAAAGCAATGCCTTTCATTGAAAAAACTTTCGGGCCTTACCCTTACAAACAATATTCATTTATTCATGGCGGCGATGGCGGTATGGAATATCCAATGGCCACTTTATTGTTCACTCCGGGAGCAGCTATTCATGAATGGATGCATTGCTGGTATTACGGTATATTAGGCAACAATGAATCTCTTTTTGCCTGGATGGATGAAGGATTTGCTTCTTATGCCGATGACCGGATATCCGCTTTTTTACACAATGAAACGGGCTTCCCTTATGCCGGCGCTTATTCAGGATATATTAGCCTGGCAAAAAGCGGGAAAGAAGAACCTTTAACTACGCATGCGGATCATTACAACACCAACTTTGCTTACAGTAATGCAGTGTACAATAAAGGAGAAGTTTTTGTAGAACAATTAGGTTATATAACCGGCGACTCTGTACGGGATAAGGTATTACTGAGTTATTACTGGAACTGGAGATTCAAGCATCCGAACGGGCATGACTTTATAAGGATAGCCGAAAAAGTGAGCGGGTTGCAACTTGATTGGTATTATGAATACTGGATCAACTCGACCAAAACAATTGATTATGGAATTGACAGCCTCTGGCAGGAGGGAAATAAAACAAAAGTCCGTTTGCGGCGTATTGGCCTGATGCCGATGCCTGTGGATTTTCTCATCACTTTTAAAGACGGCAGTAAAGAACTCCATTACATCCCCATGGATCTTATGTTCGGGGAAAAGCCCAATGAAGATGCTGCCATTAACCGGATCGTATATCCTGCCTGGAATTGGACAAATGAAACTTATGTGATCGAAACGAATCATAAGTTGACGGATATAATTACTGCAGAAATAGATCCAAGCCAGAGGATGGCAGACATTGACAGGAAGAATAATAGACTGGAGCTAAAATGGTAAACTGCCGCAAACAATAAAACCACTACTGATCAGCAGTGGCTTTTAATGGCGCAAAATTTTATAGGGTGCGCATGTTTAATGATCAATGGAGGGACCCTCGGTTACTTCTTTCTGAAAGGCAAATTAAACCGCTTTTTTCACCTGCTCAATACCACTTTAGTGGTATTTTCTTACCCTGTTTCTAAAAAACCAGTAAAATTTGAATGGATTATCTTCCGAAATACTTGTTGACGGCTTCTACCCGGTTTCCAACATGTAATTTCCCGTATATATGATACACATGCTTGCGGATCGTTTCCTGGCTGATATACAACTGGGATGCGATCTCCTTGTACATAAGACCTTTTGAAAGCAGCTCCAGTATTTCCTTTTCTCTGGCAGAAAGAATGTCAATGCCTTTATTGGAATCAGGTAATGCAGAAGGGACATTATTCTGAAATAAAGCCACTACTTTTCGTGCTATCTGGCTGCTCATCGGCGAACCTCCTCCATATAACTCCCTGATGGATTCCAGCAATTTTGCCGGCGCAGTCTTTTTTAAAATATAACCACTTGCCCCGGCCCGCAAAGCTTCGAATATTTTATCATCTTCCTCATAAACGGTGCACATCATGAAATTGGTACCGGGCATTTTGTCTTTTAGTTCCCTGACACAATCAATACCTGTCTCCTCACTTCCAAGGTTAATATCCATCAACACCACGTCAGGATTCATCAAAGGTAATTTTTGTATTGCTTCCTCTGCACTTCCCATTGACCCGAGGGACTTAAAACCCTGGGACATACCTATGATCTCTTCCAGTGCGCTTCGGATAGCCTTGTTATCATCCACTATACATACGGTGATTTCTGCCATGATGCAAATGTCAGGCTTCGATCGGAATTTATCAATACCACTTTCCGGTAGTTTTTTAGCGGGTGATATAGAGAATATACTTTTCTTTGAAGTATGGTTCGGGAAATAATTCTGCAATTTCGATAATACGGGGCCTGGTGCCGCTCTCATGGATTTCCTGGGCAAGGTCGCCGCCTTTCAGGCAGATCAGTCCCGGATGGAATTCATTTGAACCCCTTGACTTTTTTAAAAGGGGCTTGCTCCATTTCCAGAGATCTTTTAATGAAGCCACAGCCCTGGAGACTGCAAAATCGAATTTCCTGTCTTTGATCTCCTCTGCCCGAATATGCTGTGTCGTTACGTTTTTTAGACGGGCAGCTTCTACTATTGCCTGTACCACTTTCAGTTTTTTACCGATGCTGTCAACGAGGTGAAATTTTGCCTCCGGAAAAAAGATGGCCAGAGGAATACCGGGAAAACCGCCTCCGGTGCCTATATCTATGATCTCTGTATTTTTTTCAAACTCAAAAGCTGCAGCAATGCTTAATGAATGAAGGACGTGTTTTTCATAAAGAGCATCAATATCTTTCCGGGAAATGATATTGATCTTTTCGTTCCACTCTTTGTACAAGGCGCCCAAAGCAGCCAGTTGCTCCAGCTGCCGGCCGGTGAAGTCAGAAAAATATTTTGTAATCAGTTCCAGCTGTTGCGGGGCTTTTTCCATAATGCAGGTGCAAAGATGATGTAATAAAAAACCGTCCATAGATCCAGGAAAAGAAACCACGGCCAGAGATCCGTTTCGTCAAGCCGTTTCATTGCTTTATAAAATATGATGGCCTGCACTATGAAGCGGACTCCAAAAACCAGGACAGGTAATTCCCAGCCGAAAAAGACCAGGGAAAGTGCCAGCAATACGTAAAAAGCTAATTGAGAAATGAAATACAGGCCTAATAAGAATTTATGTTTCGGTTTGTAATATTTTGCCGTAGTATAGTGCCTTGCTTTTTGCCGCAGCCATCCTGGAAACGTTTTCTTCGGAACAGAACGGGTGAGAGCATCCCGGTCAAGAACTACAGCCGTATTTGTTTTTGTTGCAGTTTTATTAATGAAAAGGTCATCATCGCCGCTTGGAATATTGTTGATGGAGGAGAATCCCTTATTTTTTAAAAACAAACTTTTCCGGTAAGAAAGATTCCTTCCTACTCCCATGTATGGAATTCCTGCCAGCGCATAAGAGAGATATTGAAGTGCAGTATGAAAGGTTTCAAAACGGATAAGTTTATTCAACACCCCGTTTGTCTTATGATATGCACCGTATCCTAACACTATTTCTATATTCTCATCATAGGCATTCTGCATTTTTTCGATCCAGTGCTCACTGGCAGGAACACAGTCGGCATCTGACAGCAGCAGGATCTCATGTTTGGCTTCACGTATCCCTATAGACAAAGGATATTTTTTTCCGCTGATCAGTTTTGCTTCCTGCGTCAGTTCAACTACATTTAAAGATTTGAATGTTTTTTTCAGCTCTTGTAAAATATATTTTGAATCATCAAAAGAATTATCGTTTACCACTACTACTTCGTAGGTACTGGTATAGGCCTGCACCAGCACTCCGGGCAGGTTGCGTGCAAGGTTTTCATCTTCATCCCGGGCGCAAATAACTACCGATACCGGATGCTGCTGTGTTTGTACTTTGGGTTTTGATCTGTAAAAAGCAACCCTGCTGAAAAACCAGAGGTAATAAAATAATTGCAGGGCAGTTGCTACAACAAAGGCATAAAAAATAATTTCCTGCCAATTGACGAATTGCATGGCAGCGAAGATAATTACAACTGGTACCACTGCATCTTAATTGATTTCACAGATTGTGGATAAAACCGTTTTTAAATCCGGTAAACTGTTTCGGATTATCTTGCAGCGTTAAAAAAAATTATGGCAGAATTGACTTTTCATATCCGTCAAAAAGATAATGAATCCAAAGCAAGGGCGGGTACTATCATAACGGACCATGGTGAGATTTCCACACCGGTATTCATGCCGGTAGGAACGGCAGGAAGTGTAAAAGCAATTACGCAACAACAATTGAAAAACGATATTCATGCACCGGTGCTCCTGGGAAATACTTATCACCTGTACCTGCGTCCCGGACTTGATGTCCTGGAACAGGCCGGGGGCCTTCATCGTTTTATGAACTGGGAAAGGCCGGTACTTACCGATAGCGGGGGATACCAGGTTTTCTCACTGGCAGCGAGCAGGAAAATCAAAGAAGAAGGAGTGGTGTTTCAAAGTCATATTGACGGGAGCAGGCACCTGTTCAGCCCGGAATACGTGATGGATATCCAACGTACGATCGGTGCTGATATTATAATGGCATTTGATGAATGCCCTCCTTATCCCAGCGATCACCGTTATGCAAAGAAGTCAATGGAACTGACGCATCGCTGGCTGGATCGTTGCTTAGAGCAATTAAAGAACACAGGACCAAAATATGGTTATACCCAGAATCTTTTTCCGATTGTGCAGGGAGGCACTTACAAAGATCTGCGGGTAGAATCCTGTGCATACATAAGCTCCCAAAATGCTGCCGGCAATGCAATCGGCGGGCTGAGTGTGGGTGAGCCGGAAGAAATGATGTACGATTTTACTGCACTATGCTGCGATCATTTACCCGGAAATAAACCACGGTACCTGATGGGAGTGGGAACACCCTGGAATATCCTGGAATGTATTTCCCTTGGAGTAGATATGTTTGATTGCGTGATGCCTACCCGAAACGGGAGAAATGCAATGTTATTTACCACCCGGGGAGTCATTAATATTGATAATAAAAAATGGGAAAAGGATTTTTCCCCGATAGATGAAGGCTTTGGTTGTGCGATCAGTAATTATTACAGCAAAGCCTACCTGAGGCACCTGATGAAGTCAAAAGAAATAACAGGACTGACCATTGCCAGCATTCATAATCTTGCTTTTTATACCTGGCTGATGAAAGAAGCCAGCAAAGCAATCAGCGAAAAGCGATTTCAAAGCTGGAAAACCAATATGGTGGAAATATTGAAACAACGATTGTAATTTTTCTTTCACAACCCGGCAATAATTTTTAAAGTATTTTTGATCTCTTTCCTCTATGCGTAAACTGGACTGGTATATATTGAAAAAGTTTTTTGTCACTTTTTTCTTTTGCATGTTCCTGTTTACTGTCATTGCCATTGCAGTGGATTCCAGTGAGAAGACAGACAACTTTGTCAAATCCGGGCTGACTACACTGCAGCTGATCAAACAGTATTATATTGGTTTTGTACCCTGGATATGGAGCCTTTTGTTCCCGCTTTTCGTTTTCATCTCAGTTATTTTCTTTACCAGCCGTATGGCAATGAGATCGGAGATCATTGCATTACTGGCCAGCGGAGTTACCTATAACAGGATATTGCGCCCTTATTTTATAGGAGGGATATTCCTGGCGGTGATTCTCTGGTATGGCAACAGGTATTTTATTCCCAGGGCCAATGTGATCCGTGGTAATTTTCAGGCGAAATACGTGGATAACAGTGATCCAACGAGGAATATGAACTTTACTAATTGCTATAATTGTTATTATCTGCGGACAGACTCCAATACATTTGTCGGTTTAAAAGAATTTGATACCACCACAAAGACAGCAAGAGGTTTTTTCCTGGACAGGGTGAAAGGAGATAAAGTGGTTTACAATTTACGTTCTTCCCTGATCCGCTGGGATACGGCTGCAAAAGGCTGGAACCTGTATAGTGCGGTGGAGCGAAAAGTGGACAGCATGGGAGAAGTTATTCATTATTATGATACATTAGCAATAAAGCTTTCTGTAAAACCATCTGAATTACGGAAAGATGATTACCTGAAAGATAAACTCACTACTCCTGAACTGATCTCATTTATAAAACAGGAAGAGCAGAGAGGTACCGAAGGGTTAAATACATTGAAAGTGGAACGTTATCGCCGCACTGCCACACCGGCCACTGTTTTGTTACTCACGATCATTGGAGCTATTATCGCCAGCAGGAAATCGAGGGGAGGCAGTGGCATTCATCTTGCCATTGGCATCTCCATGGCGGCATTTTTTATATTGTCCGACAGGTTCTCAACTGTGTTTTCTACCAAAGCAGATTTTTCTCCTCTTATTGCAGCCTGGTTACCTAATGTAGCCTTCACATTTGTGGCGTATTGGATATACCGCAAGACGCCTAAATAAAAACCTGCGGAATTAATTAGAAAAAAAATCAGCAATGATTTTTCCTTTGCTGTTTCAATAACTTTTAGTTTGAATTTTTGTTCCTCCTTCAGCTTTGCCTACCTTTACACTTCTATTTTTCTCACCCTCTTTTTAAATCAATTGTCATGGGAATTTTAAAAGACAGGTTTAAGGCAAAAGCAGATATTGTAGTTGCTGAAATCAAAGACCTATTGAAAGAACATGGAAATAAAGTGATCGGGCAGGTACAATTATCACAGATATACACAGGTATGCGGGGAATGACCGGGTTGGTAACCGAAACCTCGCTTCTTGATGCACAGGATGGTATCCGGTTTCGTGGATATTCCATTCCCCAATTACGTGAAAAGCTGCCGAAAGCACCGGGAGGAAATGAACCGCTTCCTGAAGGTTTATTTTACCTGATGCTGATCGGTGATCTTCCTGCAGAAGAAGATGTTCAGCATATTACATCGGTCTGGCAGCGGCGCAGTCATGTACCCAATCATGTGTTTGCCACTATAGAAGCGTTGCCGGTAAATACACACCCGATGACGCAGTTTGTAGTAGCTATTATGGCCCTGCAGACAGAGTCGCAATTTGCAAAGCAGTATGGGCAGGGTATGAGCAAAAAAGATTATTGGGAAGCGGTGTTTGATGATGCTATGGATCTTATTGCACGTTTGCCCCGGGTGGCTGCCTATATTTACCGCCGTAAGTATAAGAAAGGAGAACATATTCAACCAAACGGGTTATTGGATTGGGCAGGAAATTTTGCCCACATGCTGGGATATGAAAATGAAGAGTTCAAAGAACTGATGCGTTTATACATGACTATTCATGCTGATCATGAAGGAGGTAATGTTTCCGCTCATGCAACACATCTTGTCGGTTCTGCATTAAGCGATCCTTATTTGTGCCTGGCGGCAGGAATGAACGGATTGGCCGGCCCGCTGCATGGGCTGGCAAACCAGGAAGTGATCAAATGGATATTTGAAATGAGGGAAGAATTAAAAACAGAAATGCCCACCAAAGAACAAATTGCAGAATACGTCAAGAAAACATTGAGCGAAGGCAGGGTGGTACCGGGCTATGGCCATGCCGTATTGCGCCAGACAGATCCACGTTTTATTGCACAAATGGAATTCGGAAAAAGACATACTCCGAATGATCCGTTGGTACAAACCGTATGGAATATTTATGAAACGGTTCCTCCTATTTTACAATCATTGGGCAAAATCAAAAATCCCTGGCCCAATGTTGATGCACATAGCGGGTCACTGCTGGTTCATTTCGGATTGGAAGAATATGAATATTACACTGTTCTTTTCGGAGTGAGCCGCTCTTTAGGTGTATTGGCAAGCCTTTGCTGGGACAGGGCATTGGGATATCCCATTGAAAGACCCAAATCAGTTACCACAGCCTTGGTGAAGAGATGGCTGAAAGGAGAAGATGAGATCTGGGGAGATTAAGAAGTATGGAAATTATAAAATGAAATTGGAAACTCCGTTCTGCGGAGTTTTTTTCGTTTCTTAACTGATCGCCCGGTCCAAATGC
>MWTC01000006.1 GCA_002066995.1 Sphingobacteriales bacterium UTBCD1 | reverse complement strand
TTTGACTTAAACAGCAGATCCTATTTAGTTTCCTTTTGTATCTTCGTAAACCATAAAAACTTCCCTAATATGAAGTTTCTTAAAAATTACAGGATTGCACAACATTTAAACGAAAAAATTCATGGACCCAAATATTTTATTCATCATCATTGGTGTATCCGCCTTAATTGCTGGTATCATAGCGGGTAAGCTGGTTTTTGCTAAGAATACCCGTAAAAAAATAGAAGAAGCTGAACTTCAGGCACGCAACATCCAGAAAGAAGCAGAACTAAGAGCCGAGACATTCCAGAAGGAAAAAGAACTGGAAGCCAAGGAAAAGTTTGTCCAGTTGAGATCTGCCCATGATAAGGAAGTTTCTGAGCGTAACCGCAAGATCAGTGAAACCGAAAACAGGATTCGCCAAAAAGAGCAGTCTATAAATCAAAAAGAAGGCAACCTGGACCGCCAGATCAAGGAAAACGAAGTGATCAAGGGAAATCTTAACCGCCAGATCGAACTGGTAAATATAAAAAGGACAGAGCTGGAAAAACACCAGGAAGAACATATTCGCAGGCTGGAAAAGATTGCGGCGCTTTCAGCCGAAGAAGCAAAAACCCAATTGGTAGAAAGCCTGAAACATGAAGCTCAAACCCGGGCTTTGGCTTTGCAGCAGGAGATCATTGACGACGCAAAACAAAAAGCAAATAAAGAAGCCCGCAAGATCATCATTCAAACTATACAACGTACCGCTGCTGAACAGGCAATAGAAAATTCAATTACTGTTTTTAACCTGGAAAGCGATGAAATTAAAGGCCAGATTATCGGGCGTGAAGGCCGAAATATAAGGGCTATAGAAGCGGCTACCGGAGTTGACCTGATCGTAGATGATACCCCGGAAGCTATCTTGTTGTCCTGTTTCGATCCGCTCCGGCGTGAAATAGCAAGGTTGAGCCTGCAAAGGCTGGTAGCAGACGGACGTATTCACCCGGCTCGCATTGAAGAAGTAGTTGAAAAAACAAGAAAGCAATTAGAAGACCAGGTAATGGAGATCGGCGAAAGAACCATTATCGAACTTGGCATACATGGTTTGCACAAAGAACTGGTAAGAATGGTTGGAAGAATGAGATTCCGCTCATCCTATGGCCAGAACCTGCTGATGCATAGCCGTGAAACAGCTAATCTTTGTGCCATAATGGCTTCTGAACTCGGATTAAATCCCAAACTGGCCAAACGTGCCGGTCTATTGCACGATATTGGTAAAGTTCCGGATGAAGAGAGCGAACTGAGCCATGCCTTACTGGGAGCAAAGCTTGCAGAAAAATATGGAGAAAATCCCGCCGTGGTAAATGCAATCGGTGCCCATCATGATGAAATTGAAATGCAGTACGTCATTTCACCCATAGTACAGGCTTGTGACGCAATAAGCGGTGCCAGGCCCGGAGCCCGGCGTGAAATAATGCAGCAATACCTGCAGCGTATCAAAGACCTGGAGACTTTGGCGATGGGTTATACCGGAGTTGAAAAAGCCTATGCAATACAGGCCGGCAGGGAACTGAGGGTAATTGTGGAAGCAGATAAAGTCAGCGACCAGGACTCGGAAAAACTTTCTTTTGAAATTGCACAAAAGATCCAGGCTGAAATGACCTTCCCGGGGCAGATCAAAGTGACAGTGATCAGGGAGAAAAGAGCGGTAAATATTGCCCGCTAGTATTTAAAAGTCAAAGAAATTCAGAATTTCCAGTAAAACGGGATCCCGTTTTCAAGCTCCTGATCAGCCTTGCCGGTTCAGAATAAACTTTTTAGGATACAATCCTGAATTTTTTAACCGTTTCACCCTATCTTTGCGACCCCAAAAAGATACGATATGAATGCTATTAAATATGTTCACGAAAAGCTATCCGGCAATAAGGAATTCCCGCTTTTTAAAGCCGGGGATAATATAACTGTGAACTATAAGATCATCGAAGGAAATAAAGAGAGAATTCAGTCATTCAAAGGCGATGTGATCAAGCGCCAGGGGGTTGGTCATACTGCCAGTTTCACTGTCCGTAAGATATCTGACGGAATTGGCGTAGAAAGAGTATTCCCGCTTTATTCTCCCAATATCGACTCCATAGTTTTAAATAAAACAGGTCATGTACGCAGGGCAAAACTCTTCTACCAGCGTACCCGGAGTGGTAAGAGTGCAAGAATCCGTGAAAAAAGGATGACAACCGAAACAACTACAGCCACAGAATAGTTTTCATCATCATACATTAAAATATTTATAAACCCGGAATTTACCCGGGTTTTTTACTATGGGTTGTCCTTTAGTTAATGCCAAATTTATTGTTTCATTATTTTCAGTTACTTAGTATCTTTGAATCCTAATAAGCCAATTATATGATACATGCAACTTTACTGGGCGTTCTGGGTACCAATGAAATCATTGTAATCCTGATTATAGTGTTGCTTCTGTTTGGTGGCCGCAAAATTCCTGAACTGATGAGAGGTCTTGGAAAAGGAGTTCGTGAATTCAATGACGCCAAGAATAATGTGAAGAGAGAGATCGAAGAGAGTGCCAGCGATAAAAGCAGTTCTAATTAACTGACCACTTTTTTTCCTAACCTTTTTTTCATAATAAATAGCTTTTGCTTTTGTTAGAATTTTCTTCTATTGAGCACTATCATGCCCAATTACAGCAGGAAGATATTACTTGTGAATTGGCCGTACAACACTATCTCCGGAAAATCAGGGACAGGAATCATTTAAATGCTTTTATTGAAATTTTTGAAACCGAGGCCCTGGAAAAATCCAGGGAACTGGATAAAAAGAGAATAAGCGGTGAACCGCTGAAAAAATTGCACGGCGTCATCATTGCGATCAAAGATGTAATCTGTTATAAAGATCACCAGGTATCTGCAGCCTCAGGCATTCTTAAAAACTTTACTTCAATCTATTCTGCAACAGCTGTTGAGAAGCTGTTGTCAGAAGATGCAATCATAATCGGAAGAACGAACTGCGATGAATTTGCTATGGGTTCTACCAATGAAAATTCAGCTTATGGAAAAGTGCTGAATGCCCTGGATGAAACCAAGGTGCCCGGGGGATCCTCAGGCGGTTCAGCAGTTGCAGTGCAGGCGGATCTCTGTATGCTATCATTAGGCAGCGATACCGGCGGTTCGGTGCGCCAGCCTGCTGACTTCTGTGGTATTACAGGATTAAAACCTACTTATGGCAGGATATCCCGTTACGGACTGATTGCTTATGCTTCTTCATTTGACCAGATAGGAATCTTTGGAAAAAATATACCGGACATCAGCAAAGTTTTAGAAGTTATTTCCGGCCCTGATGAATATGACAGTACTGTTAGTCACCAACATTCATATTCCTGTTCAGTTCCGTTAAATAAAAAAGAAAAAATTCGTTTCGCCTATTTTCCTGAAGCATTGGAACATGCCTCTCTTGACACTGAGATAGCAACAGCCATAAAAAGATTTATCCAGGAATTGAGAGAGGAGGGTAATGAAGTTCACCCGATTTCATTTGACCTGCTTGATTACATCGTTCCTGCATACTATGTTCTTACTACTGCCGAAGCATCTTCTAATCTTTCCCGCTACGACGGAATAAAATACGGGTACCGGACTCCCCGGAAAGAAGTTGACTTAGAAGAGCTTTACAAATGTTCCAGGACTGAAGGTTTTGGTAAAGAAGTTAAGCGAAGGATAATGCTGGGTACATTCGTGCTCAGCTCCGGCTACTATGAAGCTTATTACACCCGTGCGCAAAAAGTCAGGAAGAAATTAGTGGATAAAACCAATGAAATTTTCATAAACTTCGACATGATCATCATTCCGGCAGCACCGGCCACAGCTTTTAAATCAGGAGAAAAAACAAACGATCCCGTTACCATGTATCTCGCCGATATTTATACTGTCATGGCAAACTTAACTGGTATTCCCGCCATCTCTATCCCCCTTTTCCGGCACAGCAACGGGATGCCGTTCGGATTGCAATTGATGGCAAAGCGATTTAACGAATCATCGCTGTTACAATCTGCACATCATCTCATGAACCGAAAAATCGTTTCATAAAGAAAAGCCTACCGGGTTATAATGAAGATACATACGCCACATAGTTACCGGGCGTAAATGTATTATCCCCGGAAATTTCTTCAGCTTAAAATCAGTGCAGGATGGAACAGTTGAAAGTGAAACGTAATTACAAATGCATAAGCATTTTACAGTGTAACCGGTCAGAAATCCTCCTCTTCTTCATCATAGTTATCATCATCAAAAAGGTTCATATCCTTAAACTCATCATCTATTTTGAAGTCTTCATCTTCTTCAATCCCCTTTTTGGCAGCGCCACCTTTCTTACCTTTTGATTTAGGCATATCAAACTCTTCGAAATCAGGATCCCATTCTTCTTCTTCCTCCACTTTATCCCAATCATCCACTACATCTTCTTCACTATCTTCATCTTCATCATCTTTACTTTTCCCGGATGATGCTTTAACTCCTTTTTTGGAAGCAGTATCCATTTCCTCATCATCTTCGAGATCATCATCCTCTTCCAGTTGTTTCCTGGATTTGGAAGACACTTTCTTAGAAGGTTCTTTACCGGAAGGGGTGCCGGTTTTCCCGGAAGGCTTTTTTTCTTTATCGGATTTTGATGCCATAGTATAACAGGATTAGTTGTGTAAAATTTCAGCGAAGTTTTTAATTCGCCAAATTTTTAAATGAAATTTTTCGGTTAAATATTTGATTATTTCATCCTATTATCAAAATCTGGTCCCTGCCCGGCCCATTAGATACGTAATTGATAGAAACACCCAGATACTCATTGATAAAATCAATATATGATTTCATATTCAAAGGCAATTTTTCGTATTTTTTCGCTGCACTGATATCCGTATTCCACCCTGGAAAGTTCTTATAAACCGGTTCTATATTGATTTTTTCCATCTGAAAAGGTATTTCTGTACTTTCCTTGCCGTTTAACCTGTATGAAGTACAAATTTTCAGATCCGTAAAACTGTCCAGCACGTCAGCTTTGGTCATTACTAATTTAGTTACTCCGTTAATCATACAGGCGTACCGGAGAGCGACAAGGTCTATCCATCCACAACGGCGTGAGCGGCCGGTTGTCGCCCCATATTCATTCCCCGTTTTTCTTAATTGCTCACCTGTCTCTTCAGTCAGTTCTGTCGGAAAAGGTCCGCTGCCCACACGGGTGCAATAGGCTTTAGTTATCCCAATCACTTCCCTGATTTTTTGAGGAGCAATTCCCAAACCTGTACAGACAGCCGCAGAAACAGTGTTGGAAGAAGTGACATAAGGAAAGGTTCCGAAATCAATATCCAGCATGCTGCCTTGTGCTCCTTCGGCAAGTATCTTTTTTCCCTGCCTAAGTTTATCGTTGATGAAATATTCTCCATTTACAATATTCAGCTGGCGAAGAAATTCCACTGCTTCAAAAAACTCTTCCTCCCAGGTTGAAATGTCCTCAGAAAAAGAATAATTATCCAGTAATTTCTGATGTTTTAACCGGAGTTTTATATAGGAAGTTGTGAAGGTTTTATCCAGCAGATCGCCAACTCGCAATCCGTTCCTTCCTGTTTTATCCATATAGGCGGGTCCGATTCCTTTTAAAGTAGAGCCGATCTTCTGATTTCCCTTTGAAATCTCTGCGGCTTTATCCAAAGCCCGATGCGTAGGAAGTATCAGGTGTGTTCTTTCCGAAACAAACAGGTTCTTTTTCAGTTCCACTCCGAAAGAACCCGCCGTCTCACATTCTTTTTTCAGAGTAACCGGATCAAGTACCACACCATTCCCAATCAGGTTAACCGTACCGGGATGGAAAATGCCGGAGGGGATCTGGTGCAAGACAACTTTCTTATCATTTACATAAAGAGTATGCCCTGCATTCGGCCCACCCTGAAACCGGGCAATCACATCATAGTCTTTGGCAAACCAATCAACGATTTTCCCCTTTCCTTCATCTCCCCATTGGAGCCCGAGTATTACATCTACCATATTTTTTTGATTCAGCTGCGCAAAAATAATCCTTGCAGAAACGGCAAGCGAATAAAAACACAACTCTTCAGTATATTTTTATTCACAATTTTTATCGGAAGAAATCAATCATTCAATTTTACCAGAGAAACTATTATTTCCTGAGCAAAACATATCACGAAATCTGACTCCTCAAAATAACTTTTCATGTGTCGTATCGTTCCACCGACTCAATGCCGGAAAGCTCTTTAAGGCGGTGCACGAGGGCATCCAGTTCCTCCTTATCGTGAACAAATAACTTGATATTTCCTTCAAATAAACCTTCCTTTGCTTCGATTGTAATGGCTGAAATATTGATCTTCATTTCGCCGGATATCAGGTTGGTGATTTTATTGACAACCCCCACATCGTCCAACCCTACTATTTTCAAACCGGTAAGGAAAGATATCTCTTTATTCTTTGCCCATTTGGTTTTTACCACACGATGACTGTAATTAGCTAATAATTTAGCTGCATTCGGACAATTGGTACGGTGAATGTTAAGCCCTTTACCCGTAGTAACAAAACCAAATACATCATCCCCCGGAATGGGTTTGCAGCAATTGGCCAGATTATAAACAATTTTGTCACTGCTTTCTCCGAATATGATCAACTCAGCATCCTTCTTATTGGGCAGATTCTGATGCAGAGGGATAAATTCCGTCTTTGGATCTGTAACCGGTTTTATTGGTTTTGGGACTTCAATTTTATCCCCCAATACTTTAAAATCTTTCAGGTCTTTAAGATCAATATTTTTTACAGCCACCTGGTAAAAAAGGTCGAGGGGTGATTGCAGCTTATACCACTGCACCAGTTCATCAATATTATATTGTGAAAAAGCCGCATCCATTCCTTCCAGTTTTCTTTGTACCGTATATTTTCCGTCTTCAGCCACTTTCCGTTTTTCTTCTTTTAATGCATCCCGAATCCTGCCTTTAGCCTTTGAAGTAACAACAAAACCCAGCCAATCTTCAGATGGTTTTTGTTTATTAGATGTGATAATTTCCACCTGGTCTCCGCTTCTGAGCTTATGACTGATCGGAACAAGCTTGTGATTGACTTTGGCGCCTATTGTTTTTACTCCAATGGCGCTGTGAATCGAAAAGGCAAAATCAAGTGCAGACGAGCCGACCGGAAGCATTTTTACATCACCCTTAGGGGTGTACACATAAATTTCTTCTGCAAGAAAACTGGTTTTAAAATCCTGTAAAAAGTCAATGCCGTCAGTATCCTGGCTGGTGATCATTTCCCTGATCTGCTGGAACCATTTATCAAAACGGCTTTCATCGGTAGTGCCTTCTTTATATTTCCAGTGTGCAGCCAAACCCTTTTCTGCGATCTCATTCATCCTTTTACTCCTGATCTGCACCTCCACCCATTTACCCTCGGGCCCCATTACCGTTGTGTGCAATGCTTCATAGCCATTCGCTTTGGGATTGCTGAGCCAGTCCCGTAACCGTTCAGGAGAAGGAGTATATTCATCGGTGATCATGGAATATATTTTCCAGCAATCTTCTTTTTCCTTTTCGGGGGGTGAATCCACAATAACACGAATGGCAAAAAGATCGTACACTTCTTCAAAGGACACACCCTTTTTTTTCATTTTTGTCCAGATGGAGTGAATACTTTTGGGACGTCCATAGATCTCTGCTTTCAAATCGTTTTGGTCCAGCTTCTCTTTGAGCGGCTTAATAAATTCTGTGATATACCGGGTACGTTCTCTTTTTGTTTCAGCAAGTTTTCTTGCTATCTCCCTGTACGTTTCCGGCTCCAGGTACTTCATCGCCAGGTCTTCCATTTCAGTTTTGATATTGTACAAACCCATACGGTGTGCCAATGGAGCATATACATAAACAGTCTCTGAAGCAATTTTTAACTGGCTTTCTCTTTTCACACTATCCAGTGTCCGCATATTATGAAGGCGGTCAGCCAGCTTGATGAGTATCACCCGGGGATCATCCGTAAGCGTCAATAATATTTTTTTAAAATTTTCTGCCTGCTTGGATGCATTTACATCAATTACATTGGAAATTTTGGTAAGGCCATCTACTATCCTGGCAATCTCACTTCCAAACTCCCTTTGGATATCTTCCAGGGTTATATCGGTGTCTTCCACTGTATCATGCAACAATGAGCAAATGGTGGACCGGACACCTAAGCCGATCTCCTCCACACAAATCTTTGCTACAGCAATGGGATGCAATATGTATGGTTCGCCGCTTTTCCGCCTCATGGATTTATGCGCTTCTGCAGCCATTTGAAAAGCTGCACGGATCTGTTCTTTGCCTCCCGGTTTCGTTTTCAGTTTTGTTCTCAATAACCTCAGTAATGAACGATACTCCCGGAGGATCAGTTTCTTTTCCTGCTCTTCATTCAGATTATATTTTGGAGTCTTTGCAATGGTTTCCATTCATTCAAATTTAAGCAAAAGAAATGCCTTGTAAAAAGTCGGGCTAAATGACCTACATTTGCAGCCCAATTTTCAGGTATAGAGCCCTATCGTCATTGGACTAAATTTTATATCAATAAATGCTGGCATCCGTAATCAAAACTACACCTGAAACAGTAAATCCTGGAGCAGGTATGTCGGATCTGCCTGTCATCAGGATTGATTGGCACACAAACCGGGCCATTTGAAAAACCCGGGATATTATAACCTATGAAAACAAAAATATATGCGGGTGTGGTGAAATTGGTAGACATACCAGACTTAGGATCTGGCGCCGCAAGGCATGGGGGTTCGAGTCCCTCCACCCGCACGGAGAAACACTTGGCTAAAATGAACTTCTAAAATCTTTTTTAAACTTGTATCATGGCAACAGTCACTAAAGAGAGTATCGGTCCACTCCATGAAAAACTGACCGTTAAGCTGGAAAAGACAGATTACCTGCCGGCATTTGAGAAGGCATTAAAAGATTATTCTAAAAAAGCAAATATTCCCGGCTTCCGTAAAGGAATGGTACCTGCGGGTTTAATAAAGAAAATGTATGGCTCCTCTGTTTTTACTGATGAAGTAGTGCGTTCTGTAGACAGGGAACTGATCAAATATCTAGAAACAGATAAGCTGGAAATATTTGCACAACCACTACCCCTGGAAAACGATATCCGGCAATTAGACATGAACAACCCGGCTGAATACGTTTTCCATTTTGAAATTGGGATGAAACCTGATTTCAGGTTAGCTGACCTGTCACAAGCAAAAATCATCCGTTATAAAGTAACAGTGACCGATGAAATGATAGACAATGAAGTGCTGCGTCTTCAAAACCGGTATGGGAATATGAAAGATGAAGAAACAGTAAATAACCCTGAAAATGTTTTGAACGTTACCTTCATAGAATCCGGTGCTGATGGGGAAGCAACAGAAGGTGGAATCAGAAAAGATAATTCACTTCTGCTAAAGTATTTCAAAGAAGATTTCCGGGAACAACTCATGGGAAAAAAAGTAAATGACTTTGTTGTTGTACAGCTTAATACTGCTTTTGAAGAAAAGGAAAGAGATTGGATTACTGAGGACCTTGGGCTGAGTAAAGAAGATACAATTTCTGCAAGTAAGCATTTTAAAATCATCATTAGCAAGATCGGTCTTTTGGAAAAAAGAGAATTGGATAAAGAATTTTTCAGCCAGTTGTATCCTGATCTTGAATTAAAAACTTTAGAAGAATTCCGTGATAAGATCAAAGGAGAGATCGGGGCCCACTGGGACAGCCAGTCCCGTAACCAGATCTACGACCAGGCTTACCATGAACTTCTTGATCACACCGAAATAAAGCTTCCTGTGGCATTTTTAAAAAAATGGATCAGGACCCAAAGCGAAAAACCAAAAACAGATGAAGAAACAGAAACCGAATTTCCTGTCTTCCTCAATCAGCTCAAGTGGACAGTAATCACAGACAAAATCGTCAAAGAAAATAATATTGAAGTATCGCCGGATGAGATCCGGAGTTTTGCCCTTCAGCAATTGCTTGGTTATATGGGCATGAATGCTTCCGCAGAGCAGCAAGAATGGATAAAAGAGTACCTCGATAAAATGATGAAGGACCGCAAGTATGTGGAAGATGCCTATAACAGGATCCAGACACAAAAAATATTTGAATGGACTGAACAACAGGTGAGGCCGTCAGATAAAGAGATCAGTGCTGAAGAATTTACGAAATTGGTGGAATCCCATCAGCATCATCACCACTAAAGCCGGTACTAATTGAATGGCCGGTTCCTGGCATGAAACAAAACAGTGTCATTGCCAAATCGTCCTGAACTTTCCTGCTGGTATTCGCCAATTTTGCGGTTTTGGCATTTGGACGGATATTTGATACCTCAAACCATATCTCAACAAATTTAAGATTATGAGTTTTCAATCAGAATTCGAAAAGTATGCTGTGAAGCACCGTGGAATGTCCAGCAATATGCTGCACAGCTACGCATCCCATCTTGTGACAGCACTTACACCCAATATCATTGAAGAACGCCCGATGAATGTTGCCGTAATGGATGTATACAGCCGTTTGATGATGGATCGTATTATTTTTCTTGGCTATCCTATCAATGATGAAGTAGCCAATATTGTAACAGCACAATTACTCTTTCTGGATTCAACAGACAGGACAAGAGATATCAATATGTATATAAACAGTCCGGGGGGCAGTGTCTATTCCGGCCTTGGCGTATATGATACCATGCAATACGTCACTCCGAACGTCGCAACTATTTGTATTGGCATTGCAGCTTCAATGGCATCGGTGTTGCTGGCTGCCGGTACAAAAAGTAAAAGAGCAGCATTAAAGCATGCAAGAGTAATGATGCACCAGCCAAGCGGCGCCATCGGCGGACAGGCAAGCGATATCGAGATCACCGTGGCAGAAATAAAGAAATTGAAATCAGAATTGTATGAAGTGATCAGTAACCATTCCGGGAAATCAATCAAACAAATTGAGAAGGATTTTGACAGGGATCACTGGATGACCGCTACCGAAGCAAAAGAGTACGGCCTGGTGGATGAAGTACTGGTTACCAATCCAAGAAAGGACAAAAAAGAATAAAAATTTTTAAAGATAAAAATGCGACTGATGAACCCAAAACAATTTTTTTACAACATACCAATGGCACCCGTAAGGAGAGCAGATGATGATGAAGAAAGCGAGGAACAGCCTAAATCAGACCTGATGATATTCAAAAAGAGGATTGAAAAATATTTTTTCGAACGCAGGATCGTACATCTCTGGGGTGTTGTGGATGATAAGTCTGCCAAAGATGTAGTCACAAAGCTTCTTCTGCTGGATGCAGATAATCAAGGGGAGGAAATCAAATTCTATATTAATAGCCCGGGAGGCGTTGTTACAAGCGGCATGGTTATTTACGACACGATGAGAATGTTGAAATCTCCGGTGAGTACTATCTGCATGGGCCTGGCAGCTTCTATGGGTAGTATACTTCTGAGTGGAGGTACAAAGGGCAAGAGGCTGATCTATCCGCATGGAGAAGTAATGATTCATCAGCCATCCTTAGGCGGATACATCCAGGGAGTCAGCGCTGATCTGGAGATACAGGCCAAACAAACCAGACGTGTTAAAGAGATAGGCGCCAAAATACTTGCAGATAATTGCGGAAAAACCGTTCAGCAGATCATGAAGGATTTTGACCGTGATTACTGGATGGATGCGCCGGAAGCAGTAGAATATGGCATTGTTGACCAAATTGTAGATAAGTTATAATTAAGTGATTATAAGGAGGCAACACATATTGTTTTTATATACCTGTCAGAAGGAATATAGATTTATCAAATAATGCCGTCCTATCAGAATCGTTTTATAATTTTGCAGAAAGGTTTCCTATTTCTGATTAGTAAGTTTTTTCTTAATGGCAAAAAACCCACTTCACTGTTCTTTTTGCGGCCGCAGCCGTGATGAGGTTAAGATTCTCATTGCAGGTCAGGAAGGTCATATTTGCGAAAACTGTGTGGAGCATGCTCGGGAGATTATTGAACAGGAGTTGATGGTACGAGATGAAAAAACCGGCGCCTCTTTTAAACTATCGGTCAAAAAACCGATGGAAATTAAAAAGTTCCTGGATGAGTACGTGATCGGGCAGGATGAGGCAAAGAAAGTATTGTCCGTTGCAGTTTATAACCACTACAAAAGATTACAACAAAAAGTTTCTGATACCAATCCGGGCGATATTGAAATTGAAAAAAGTAATATCATCATGGTAGGTGAAACGGGCACAGGTAAAACACTGCTTGCAAAGACCATTGCCCGTTTACTGAATGTTCCGTTCACTATAGTTGACGCAACAGTTTTTACTGAAGCAGGTTATGTAGGCGAAGATGTTGAAAGCATCCTGACAAGACTATTGCAGGTATGCAACTATGATATTTCAGCAGCAGAACGGGGCATCGTGTACATTGACGAAATTGATAAGATTGCCCGCAAAGGAGATAATCCGTCCATAACAAGAGATGTCAGCGGAGAAGGCGTTCAGCAAGGTCTATTGAAACTTTTGGAAGGAACTGATGTATTAGTGCCCCCCCAGGGCGGCCGTAAGCACCCGGAACAAAAACTCATCAAGATCAATACGCAGAATATTCTTTTCGTTTGCGGCGGAGCATTTGATGGCATTGATAAAGTGATAGCCCGGAGGGTTCAGACAAATACAATCGGATTTAATGTGGACAAAGAGCTGCAGGAAAATATGAAACATAATCTTTTGAGTTATGTCAATGCACAGGACCTGAGATCATTCGGGTTAATACCTGAATTATTAGGGCGTCTTCCTGTTGTCACACACCTAAATCCACTGGATGCACCAACACTGAGAGCTATTCTTACAGAACCCAAAAATGCGCTGGTAAAACAATACAAGAAATTATTTGACCTGGAAGGCATTCAACTGCTCATCGAGGATGAAGTACTTTCCTTTATGGTAGAAAAAGCCGTAGAGTATAAGCTGGGTGCAAGGGGGCTGCGCAGTATTTGCGAAAGTATTCTTACTGATGCCATGTTTGAGCTTCCCTCTTCCAAACAAAGCCAGTTTATATTAGACCTGGATTATGCTAAACGGAAATTCGACAAGAGTAAGCTTAGTTTACTGAAAGTTGCATAGTACAAATTCAAACTTTAAAAGTATTAAAAAGGTTTCAGAGATTGTTTTGAAACCTTTTACTTTTATGGATTATAAAATGCTTATTGAATATTTTCCGGCAACAACAACAATTCAATTAACTTGTAATAATCCTTATACATTTACAACCTATTTTAATTTTCAACTATGCAGGAATTAATTGAACGCCTCAAACAGGAAGCAGGGTTAAATGATGAACAGGCAAAGAAAGTCATTGAAACCATCAAAGGTTTTGTTGTCGAAAAATTTCCTATGCTGGAAGGAGCCGTGAACAGTGTCTTTGGTTCCTGAACCGGAAAATCATTTTAAGCTTCTGACTGTCTTGTTATGCCGGCTGGCCGCATCATAAGGGCTGAGCGAATGACTGCAAGCTTGCAGTATTATCGCCAAAAGAATTAAAAGCAGGATTCTTGTTTTCATAGATATAGATTTATAACTACAAAATTAATAAGGCAAGCCCGAAAATCTATTATGGTAATACTTATGAAATTTTCGTTGTGCTCCGGGGAAATTCACCTCTTTCCGATAGCAGAAAATACTATTCAAAAAAAGCATCCCGACGCTCCGGTCGGGATGGAATTTAAGGGGTACTGCTTTATGTGGTTTTCCGTCCTTTAAAATTCAGACTTTCCTTACGGAAAGTTTCGGATAAATCAACTGCACCCACCCTGATTACCGCAATTCAGGCATTTGTAACAAGTGCCGCTCCTTACCATTATATGACCGCAAACATTACAGGCCGGTGCATCACTTTGCATACTTCTGATAGCAGCATTCACTGCACCCGTTCCGCTATCCGTCTTTGAATGTTGGGTTGTCCTTTGATTTTTTGCCGGTTGTGAAGCAACTCCGCCTGTCTGAGGTATTATACGCACATCAGAAAGTTTAGTTGAGTTTTCATACTCAAGATTCGTTGGTATTTCATCCCAGTCATCAGAACCGGTATTCCCTATCTCGGGTTTATCCAATACATGCACAAGATCGGTACGCCCGAGGTATTCATATCCCAATACACGGAAAATAAAATCAACAATGGAGGTCGTTGTTTTGATATTCGGGTGCTCAACAAGTCCTGCCGGATCGAATTTGGTAAAGGCAAACTTGTCAACAAATTCTTCCAATGGCACACCGTATTGAAGACCGATCGAAATAGAAATAGCAAAACAGTTCAGCATGCTGCGCATGGTAGCTCCCTCTTTTGCCATGTCAATGAATATTTCTCCCAGGGTGCCGTCACTGTATTCCCCGGTACGAAGGAAAAGAGCCTGTCCGTTGATCTTTGCTTTCTGAGTGAAGCCGCGACGCTTTGCTGGCAATGAACGGCGCTCCACGATCCTTGCCAGTTGGCGCTTTAATTTGGTATCTGCACTGTTTTGTACCCGGTGGTTCACCTCATCCAGCAACTCTTCTATGGTCAGGCTGCCCAGGTTTACCAGACCGGATTCTTTTGAAATGTCAACGCTGGCCTGTTGTGCTTTTTCGGTTTGTTCTTCAACACCTTTTTTCTTTTTATCACTTTTGTTGCTTAATGGCTGACTTAATTTAGAACCATCACGGTAAAGGGCGCAGGCTTTCAGCCCTAACTCCCAGCTCAGGTAATAAGAATCAGCTATTTCATCTACGGATGCTTCATTGGGCAGATTAATAGTTTTCGAAATGGCGCCGCTGATAAATGGTTGTACGGCGCCCATCATGCGGATATGGCCGTCAGCATGTATATACCGCTGGCCTCTTTTTCCGCATTTGTTGGCACAGTCAAAAACGGGCAAATGTTCTTCTTTCAGGTAAGGGGCTTCCTCCAGCATCATGGTACCACACACGTAATCGTTGGCTGCCTCAATCTGTTCATCAGAAAAACCAAGAGATTCCAGAAGACTCCACTCATAATCATTGTATTGTTCCGGAGTGAAACCAAGTCGTTGCAGGCATTCCTCACCCAAAGTAAATTTGTTGAATACAAAACTTATTTCAAAAGCAGTGGCTACTGCTGCATCAAGTCTCTTTATTTCGTCGGCAATAAAACCTTTTTCACTCAGGGTTTGATGATTGATGAAAGGGGCTCCGGCAAGACTTGCAGTACCTACGGCATACTTCACTATAGCTTCAACTTCTTTCTCATTATATCCTAAATGCTTCAAAGCACCGGGTACAGATTGGTTGATAATTCTGAAATATCCTCCACCGGAAAGTTTTTTGAATTTTACCAATGCAAAATCAGGCTCTACTCCTGTAGTATCACAATCCATGACCAACCCGATAGTTCCGGTAGGTGCGATGGCGGTGGTCTGTGCATTACGGTAGCCATATTTTTCTCCGAATTCTACCGCTTCATCCCATGCTTTGCAGGCTGCGGTCAGTAAGTAATCAGGGCAATATTTTGCTTTGATCCCCTGTGGGTTCAAACTTAGCTTCTCATATTCATCAGCATCGTAGGCGGCAAGGCGGTGATTCCGGATAACCCGCATCATGTGTTCTTTGTTCTCAGCATATTTAGGAAAAGTGCCTAATACCGAGGCTAACTCTGCAGATGTCTTGTAAGCAGTTCCGGTCATAATTGCTGTAATGGCCGCTGAAATAGCTCTTGCTTCTTCACTGTCATAAGAAATTCCACTCATCATCAGCATTGTGCCAAGGTTGGCGTAGCCTAAACCCAGAGTCCGGTACTCATAACTTAATTGTGCAACTTCTTTGGAAGGGAATTGCGCCATTAATACTGATAATTCCAAAACCACAGTCCATAAACGGCAGTTGTATTCATACCCTTCCACGTCAAAAATACTTTTTTCAACGTCGAAAAATTTAATCAGGTTGGAAGAAGCAAGATTACATGCCGTATTATCCAGAAACATATATTCTGAACAGGGATTGGATGCTCTTATCTCTCCTCCTTCAGGGCAGGTATGCCATTCATTAATGGTGGTATTATATTGTGTTCCGGGGTCAGCACAACGCCAGGCTGCATAAGCGATCTGGTTCCATAATTCTCTTGCCGGCACTTTCTTCATTACTCTTCCATCCATTCTTCCTTTCAGTTCCCAATCATCATTATTTTTTAACTGCTCAAAGAATGAGTTGGGAATACGAACTGAATTGTTGGAATTTTGTCCGCTGACCGTTCTGTATGCTTCACCTTCATAATCGCTGGGATAGCCTGCATTAATCAATGCAGAAACTTTTTTCTCTTCTTCCACTTTCCAGTTGATAAACTCAACAATCTCGGGATGATCCAGGTCCAGGCAAACCATCTTAGCTGCACGTCGTGTGGTGCCGCCGGATTTGATAGCGCCAGCAGCACGGTCTCCGATCTTCAAAAAACTCATCAGGCCGGAAGAAGTTCCGCCGCCACTCAATTTCTCACCTTCCCCGCGAAGATTGGAAAAATTTGTACCTACTCCCGATCCGTATTTAAAGATTCTGGCTTCACGAACCCACAGGTCCATGATACCGCCTTCATTTACCAAATCGTCACTTACGCTGAGAATAAAACAGGCATGGGGCTGAGGACGTTCATAAGCTGAAGTAGATCGTTTCAGTTGCCCATCTTCCTGGCCAACATAATAATGTCCCTGAGGTTTTCCCTTGATACCATAACTTTCATATAGCCCCGTGTTAAACCACTGTGGCGAGTTGGGAACACACATCTGGTTCAGGATACTATACACCAATTCATCATAGAAAACCTGTGCATCTTTCTCACTGGCGAAATAACCATATTTTTCTCCCCACACTTTCCAGCAGTTTGCCAGCCTGTGTGCTACTTGTTTTGCTGAAGTTTCCCTGCCGATGCTTCCATCTGGTTGTGGTACGCCTGCCTTCCGGAAATACTTTTGCGCCAGGATATCTGTTGCAATCTGGCTCCATTGCCTCGGCACTTCCACATTTTTCATTTCAAATACAACCTCACCGGTCGGGTTCCTGATTATTGAAGTACGGTAGTCATACTCAAACATATCATATACATTCACGTCGTCTCGGGTAAAGCGACGAGAAAACTGCAATCCGCCTCCGGCGGAAGCTCTCTGATTCATTGCCATAACTCTAAAGAATTTGTCGGGTTAAGTAATCGTTAACGCAGAAGACGAAAATATTTTTAAGAAACCGTAATTCAAACTCCGAGATATACACATCTTGTGGATAAACACAGGTTGATTGGCGGAAGTGCAAGCCTGTTGTGAATTAGGGGATTTCTGCACAACCGGTGTTTATTTTATGGCTAAATTTTTTTTGGAAAATCAAGTTGAGTACTGTAAAAAATCTCTTCTTTTCATCCCGGCCTTCTAAAACACTCTCCCATCAAGTGTTTCCGCAAAATTTCCCCGGGGGATTCATGATCTTCCGGTGAATTTTTAAAAAAGTAAACTCTGGAAAATTATGTCATAAAAAAAACACCGGGCCCGGACCAACTTTTCATTTTATTGGGAAAAAAGTTATTCTTTCATTACATCCGGTTGCGATCTCACAGGAAAAATAAAGAGAAATGCTGCTTTGAAAATTAAATATTGCCAAATATGCCGTATCAATAAAGAATAAAAGCCCCGGGCAGTTGAAATGACAAAAACTTTTTGCATTTTTGTATGACAACACAGGCGGATGAAATCAGGAATAACCAGGGAACTGACCGAAAAGAAAAATAAAGGCAGAAAATCTTTTGCCGTATTGGTAGATCCCGATAATGTCAATTCAAATATTCTTGATGAACTGATCGAATTATCTGTTTCTGCAAAAGTGGATTATTTCCTGGTCGGCGGAAGCCTTGTTATTTCCAATTACCTCGATGAATGTGTTCAACATATAAAACAATACTGTGATCTCCCTGTAATTCTTTTTCCCGGCAGTCCCACGCAAGTCAGTAAATATGCTGATGCATTGCTTTACCTGTCGCTTATTTCCGGTCGCAATCCGGAATTATTGATCGGGCAGCATGTTGTTTCTGCCCCGTTTGTAAAACAGAGCGGGCTGGAAATAATACCTACAGGTTATATTGTCATTGACGGCGGCGCACCGACCACAGTTTCTTATATCAGCAATGCATTACCGGTGCCTGCCGATAAAAATGAAATTGCCATGTGCACGGCCATGGCGGGAGAAATGCTTGGAATGAAATTAATTTACATGGATGCCGGAAGCGGCGCCAAGCGACCGATATCAGAAAGCATGATAAAAGCAGTTGCAGAAAATATTGAAGCTCCCCTTATCATCGGCGGCGGCATCATTCATCCCGAAAAAGCATACCTGAACTGCAAAGCCGGTGCTGACGTGATCGTTGTTGGTAATGCAATTGAAAAAGATGCTTCGCTGATCAAAGAAATGAGTGATGCGATCCATTCGATACCTGTAAAGATCTAACGTAATTCATCTGCTTTCACTCTCGATGGAGTCTCTTTTCCTGATATGATATCTCTTGAACTTAGCGCCACAGCGTTAATGATCATAGCCATATTATCCATATCCAAAGTTCCGATTTCATCCGACACTTTATGATAGTTGGGTTCGCTGGGTTCTTCCGGCGGAGTACCCATTTTAGAAGTGGAGATTGTATGGGCCGGCACTCCTAACCTGGCAAGAGTGGCATTGTCCGATCTGTAAAACAAACTTTGCTTCGGATAAGGATCGGGATAAAAAGTAAAACCGCTTCCTTCCAGGTTTTTCTGCAAGATGGCACCCATATTCGTTTTTTCATACCCGGTGATATAAGCCGAATTCCTTCCCCACTTGGATTCGGTGCCAATCATTTCAATATTGAACATGCCCACTACTTTTGCCGGATCAAATTGTTTTGAAAAATATTGTGAACCGAACCCGCCCACTTCTTCTGCTGTGAAAGCAGCGAATACAATAGTTCTTTCATTGTTATTCAGCTGTTTGAAATATTTTGCCAGCATAATCACCGCCGTGGTTCCCGAAGCATCATCATTAGCGCCGTTATAAATTGAATCGCCATTCACGGGTTTGCCTACACCCAGATGATCATAATGTCCTGAAAAGATCACATATTCATCTTTCAATTTTTTTCCCGGCAATATACCGACAACATTGGCGAGTTTCTGTTCGGTGATCTCCTGTTTGGCTTCAATGGAAAATTTTTGAGGGATCTTATTGGCCAGTAGAAAAATGACATTGTTTTCTGTCTTGAATGATGCTCTTCTTCCAAAAGACAATCTTGAAAAACCGGATGCATAACTTGTATCTACAAATACCAGCATATTTTTTCCTGATTGTATAAAAGCAGTTGCTTCCCTGAAAAGATTACCACCGGGCTTTATTGTTGCAATCTCATAGCCGGAATTCTGATCTGCCTGCACAGTGTTATGGCTGCTGTTGATTGATACATTTTTCGGATCTAAAATATCTCCATCCAATTCGGTATGAGAACTGATCACCTGCGAACGAACCATGGAAAACTGCTGAAGATAACTTCCCGGATTATTCCCTGCCTGCCCGGCAGGCAGGAAAGTTTGCAATCCTGCCTTTTTAAATTCATCTGCAATAAAATCTGCCGCACGGTCAATGTCTGGTGTAAATGCCCTGCGGCCACGCATTTCATCAGAGGACAATGTTTTTTCTATCCGCTCAACTTCTTTGGCGTTTATAATCTTATCAATATTCTGGGCAAATAATAAAGAGGTTGAGAATGTCAGAATTCCTGTGAAAAAAAATAATTTCATGTGTGGATATTATGTTTGATTGTTCGTTTGCCTGATAGCTTGAATGTTTTATGGCTTTATTGTTCGATGGTTTTATGGTTTGATGGCTACATGATAAACTGACCAACCATTTAACCATCCATCCAACTATAAACTCATCATCTCTTTGAACTTCACGGTCTGCCTCCTGCTGACCTCTATCTTTTCGCCCCCTTTCAATTCGATCATCAGGCCTCCGTTGAAAAAAGGTTCTATCTTCTCCACCATGCGCAGGTTCACAATATGCTTTCGGTTGGCACGAAAAAAGATTTTTTCATCCAGCCTTTCTTCCAATGCATTCAGCGATTTTAATATAAGCGGTTTATTCGGTCCGAAATAAACTTTGGCATAGTTTCCCACGCTTTCAAACAGCCGGATCTCGCTGAGTTTTACAAACCAGCAACGCTCACCATCTTTTACAAATACCTGGTCATGGTCTGTCAGCAAACTATTATTGATGTTTTCAGTATTGGCCCTGTTATCTTTAGATTCGGCAAAGTGTAGTTTCTGAATGGCATCTGCCAATCTCTTAGGCTCTATGGGTTTGAGCAAATAATCAAGCGCATTCACTTCAAATGCTTTCAAGGCAAATTCATCATAAGCGGTAGTAAAAATTACCTGGGGCGTTCTTTCCAGTTCCGATAACATATCAAAACCCGTTTTCCCCGGCATTTGAATATCCAGGAAGATCAGGTCGGGCTGTTGATTTTCTATTTTTGCAATACCTTCATCTGCATTGGCCGCCTCGTCTATCACTTCTATTTCCGGATAGTCTTGTAATAATTTTTTCAATTCGGCCCGGGCCAAACGTTCATCATCAATTATGATCGCTCTCATGTGATTACTTTGATTATGCGTGAACGGGTAATAACAGTTTTGCCTCCACCAGGAACGGATCCACTTGTTTTATTTCAAATTTTGCTTTATCACCGTATAGCAGGTTAAGCCGGTCTGTAGTGCTGGATAATCCAAAACCTCCCCCATTGGTTTTACCATTTAACTGGCCGGTATTTTGCACGGTCAGCTCCAGGAAATCATTTTTGAAATCGGAATTGATCCGAACCACTCCGCCCTCAACCTGTTTGCTGATACCGTGTTTAATGGCATTCTCAGCTAAAGTCTGCAGCATCATGGGTGGTACCTGCTGGTCCAGGGTATCATCATCAATATTGTATTCGATTTTTAAACGATCCTCAAATCTCATGTTTTCCAGCGCCAGGTAATCTTTTACAATATTCAGTTCCTTTTCAAGCGGTACGGTCTCTGATTTATCAATCTGCATGCTGCTGCGAAGAATATTGCTAAGCTCCGTAATGGCTTCTCTCGCTCTTTGCGGATTCTCCACTACCAAAGCCCTGATGCTGTTCAAAGAATTAAAAATAAAATGCGGATTGATGTGCGATTTAATCGTTTTTAATTCCAGTTCTTTGATCAGGGATTCCAGCTGCAATGTATCCAGCTGTTGCTTTCTGCTCTTTTCAATAAAATGATAAAAATAATAGATCAGCACCCAGGGCAAAATAAAAAGCCCGTTATCTACGGTAGACCCCATCAGCCTGTTAATAAAGCTCAGTTTGTAACTTCCGGGTATCGCTAAATGCAATCCGAAAAAATCCACTTCCGTAAGAATGATGGCGCTATAGATCATAGATGTGGCCACCATAGCAATAATCAGTTTGGGTATCACTCTCTCTATTGACTGCAGCAACCATCCGCGCCATTTAATGAAAAGGCGGAGGATATGGGTAGTCAAAATCCCGGTTGTAAATACAATAGCAATACGCCCTAAAAGAATACCTGTAGGAATATTGGCCTGGTAAACATGAGCAAAAAAAAGCATGGTTAACCCGACAAGGCCCCAGCCACAGATCTGAAGTAACCAGTAAAGTTTATTCGAATTATTCATGAAATACAAAATTAACCAATCTTACGCCCTGCATTCTGTGTAAATATACCAGTGGACAATAATCTTTACAAATGGGAAATTATTCTGCCTCTGTTACCACTGCCACAATCTAAACCAAAAAAATCAATTGAAAACGATCACAATTTCGTAAAACAGAACTATTCCTATACAACAGAAAAATATTAATTTTACCCTGTCAAACAAAATTCATGGAAATCACGCCGGGCCCCCTTTTACAAACGATCAATTCACCAGAAGATCTTAAAAAATTACCGAGGGAGAAACTACACCAGGTATGTGATGAATTACGCCAATATATAATTGATGTGGTCAGTGTGCATGGAGGCCATTTCGGAGCCAGCCTCGGTGTTGTTGAGCTGACCACTGCCCTGCACTATGTTTATCATACTCCTTATGATCAGCTGGTCTGGGATGTAGGCCACCAGGCTTATGGTCATAAGATCCTGACCGGCCGCAGGGATAATTTTTCCACGAACAGGAAATATAACGGGCTGAGCGGTTTCCCTAAAAGAAGTGAAAGCGAATACGACACGTTCGGGGTCGGACATTCCTCCACTTCCATTTCTGCTGCTCTCGGTATGGCTATTGCCGCGAAATATAAAGGAGAAAAGGACAGAAAAGTAGTTGCAATCATTGGTGATGGAGCCATGACGGCAGGACTTGCATTTGAAGGAATGAATCATGCCGGTGTTTCTGATACTGATATTCTGATCATTCTTAACGATAACCATATAGGTATTGATCCAAATGTCGGGGCGCTAAAAGAATACCTGACGGATATCACCACATCCCCCGCTTACAATAAGGTAAAAGATGAGATATGGAAATTACTCGGCAAACTTCCGGTAGGGACTCATTTCACCCGGGGTATGGCACACAAACTGGCGGAAGGAATGAAAGGGATCGTCAGTAGCAGTTCCAATTTATTCGCAGCATTAAAACTTCGCTACTTTGGCCCGATAGACGGCCATAACATCAATAAACTTGTTGATACTTTAAAAGACCTTCGGGGAATCCCGGGACCAAAGATCCTGCACATCATCACTACCAAAGGAAAAGGATATGCTCCTGCAGAAAAAGACCAGACCAAATGGCATGCAACAGGAAAATTTGATAAAATAACCGGAGAGATCTATAAAAAGAATTATGACCTGCCCCAACCGCCCAAATACCAGGATGTATTCGGTCACACCATCATTGAACTGGCGGAAAAGAATGAAAAGATATTTGGCATCACCCCGGCCATGGCTTCGGGATGTTCTCTGAAATTCATGATGGAAAAAATGCCGGACAGGGCTTTTGATGTAGGCATTGCAGAGCAACATGCAGTAACCCTGAGTGCCGGTATGGCCACACAGGGAATGAAAGTCTTCTGCAACATCTACTCCACATTCATGCAAAGAGCATACGACCAGGTGATACATGATGTGGCTATTCAAAACCTTCCGGTAATATTTTGCCTGGACCGTGCAGGGTTGGTTGGAGATGACGGCCCGACACATCATGGCGCATATGATATTGCCTATATGCGTTGTGTACCTAATATGATTGTGAGCGCTCCTATGAATGAAAGTGAATTAAGAAACCTGATGTACACAGCTCAACTGGATTCCACAAAGAATTCTTTCGTGATCCGATATCCGAGAGGTGAAGGAGTAATGCCTGAATGGAAAACAGAAATGAAGGAGATCAAGATCGGTACGGGAAGAAAGATCAAAGACGGGCAAGACATTGTCATTCTTTCATTAGGCCATCCGGGAAATTTTGCTGCTGCTGCCATCCGTGATCTGAAAAACGATGGTTTGAATCCGGCACATTATGACATGCGTTTTGCCAAACCTCTGGATGAAGAATTGCTGCATGATGTTTTCAGCAAATTCACTAAATTAATTACTGTGGAAGACGGAACCGTAAAAGGCGGATTCGGCTCAGCCATCCTGGAATTCATGAATGAATACAACTACCATGCAGAAATAAAAATATTGGGAATACCAGATCACGTAATTGAACATGGTACCCTGAAAGAATTGCACCATGAATGCCATTATGATGCGGAAGCTATTAAAGCTGCAGTACTGGAAATGATGAGAGGAAAAATAACGGTTTCCGCTTCCATAGCAGGATAAGATAAATATGATTAAATTTAAGCATGCAACGAAATCACTTTTTTCTTGCATGCTTCTTTTTTATTTGTGCGCATTGCCGGGCACAGCAATACCCCTTTATTTATTATACACCCAATAACGGCTTAATCAACAGCCGGGTAAAAAGTATCAAACAGGACAGCAAAGGGTTTATGTATTTCATCACCCGCGGAGGACTTAGCATTTATGACGGCGCAAGATTCACCAACTATTCACAGCAGAACGGGCTGGCAAATGAGATAGTCAATGATATAGCAGAGATCACTCCAGATTCTTTTCTG
>MWTC01000003.1 GCA_002066995.1 Sphingobacteriales bacterium UTBCD1 | reverse complement strand
ACCTAATTTGGACAAGTCAGGAAAATATAACCGCAGAGGCCGCAAAGTATTCTTTGTTTTCTTTTCGGTAAGAAAAAATTAACCGCAGAGATCGTAAAGGTGCCCGCAGAGTTCGCAAAGCAGTCTCTGTGTTCTTTGCGAAAAACTTTGTGCTCTTTGCGGTAAAAAAAGCTTAACCGCAGAGGCCGCAAAGATTACATGCTATTGGCTACCCGTTTTATTCCCTGTTTTAATAAAGCTACATTAAAATTGATGAGCAGCCCCAATCTGAACTCTCCGAGTTTTAAATAGGTTAGCACTTGTGCCAAATGCACATTATTTAATGCTTCCACACTTTTTATTTCAATGACAACTTTATTTTCCACCAATAAATCTATCCTGTACCCGCAATCTAATTTCACCTCCTCAAAGACAAGCGGCATTGGTTTTTCTTTTTCCACTTTCAAACCTTCTTTTTGTAAAACGTAAAACAAACATTCCTGATAAGCACTTTCCAATAATCCGGGGCCAAGAGCCGTATGAACTTTAATGGCCGCCCCGATAATTTTATTTGAAATTTCGTTTTCGGTCATACCCTAAAATTTATTACAGCCTCTTTGTGTTCTTTGTGAAAAACTTTGTGCCCTTTGCGGTAAAAAAAAGCTTAACCGCAAAGTTCGCAAAGGCGCCCGCAGAGGCCGCAAAGTGTTCTTTGTTTTCTTTTTTTAAAAATAAAATAATTTTTAAAAAGCACTTTCCAGGCTAAGATTGCTTAATTATTCATCACTCCATCACCTTCAGCTTATCCCATTTTTTCTTCAGTTCATCAAATTGTTTTTTTGCTTCATTGAAAGCACGAATGGCCTGTGGTGTCGGCGTCGTATCGCTTTCCTGCAACATCCCGAACAATGATGCAAAGGCGCTGTTCGATTTTCCTAAACTTGGCTCCGTACTACCAAAGGAAGTGTTGATCAGTTTGCCTGCCTGTTTCTCCAATGAATCCACTCTTGCCTGTGCCGCTTCCCCGGTATTGGTAATTGTGGATTGCAGCCTGGCACGATAAACTTTCAATTCTTCCTGTATCGCCATGTATTCTTTTCTCCCTTCATAGCATTGCAGGGAGATATCGTGTTGTTTTTGTAAGCCGGCAAGAGAGGTTTTTACCCTCGGATCCATTTTGATGGTGAAACTTTGTGTCCACGTTTTACCATCCACTGTCAGCTTCACTGTATAGACACCCGGCATCACCCAGGGTGAAGTGGCAGCAGGCGGCGTGTTTTTGTAGATCGCTGTCATAGGGAATGAAGGCGGCAGATCCAGAGGAGTGTAATGCATGTCCCACAGGAAACGGTGTGAACCTGCTTTTGCAGAAAGTATTTGTTGCGGCCTTATCCAATACAAAGGAATATTCACTTTCGGAATTTCATAAGGCTTGTCATTGCTGCTGTACCTGCGCACTAATTTTCCTTTGGAATCCAGGATGTCCAGCGTCACTTCCCCGGCATTTTCTTTCAGGTAATAATCTATCATAGTCCCGTCCGGCGGATTTTGACCTGCCGGCTCTTCCTGCGGAATGGGAGTGTCGGTATTCATATTCCAGCGAACACGGTAGGTGGTTTGCGGTTTGTAAAGAATAACGGATTGCCCGATAGCCTGATCGTTCAATTGACGTAACGGCGTGATGTTGTCCAGAATCCAGAAACCTCTGCCATGAGTTCCTGCTACAAGATCATCATCTTTAATGACCAGGTCTCTCACGGATGATGCCGGCATGTTCAATCGTAAACTTTGCCAATGCTCACCATCATCGAAGGAAACATAAACAGCGGTCTCACTTCCGGCAAACAATAATCCTTTTTGTTGAGGATCTTCACGCACTACATTAATAGGATCATCGGGCAGCCCGTTCACAATTTCTTTCCAGGTCTTACCTCCGTCATGCGTTTTGTAAATATGAGGATGCATGTCATCACAACGGATGCGGTTGACGGCTGCATAAGCAGTGCTTACATCAAAATGCCCTGCATCAATGATGGAAACTTTACTCCAAGATGTGACTCCTGCCGGCGTAACGTCTTTCCATGTTTTTCCGCCATCTCTCGTAATGTGGATCAGGCCGTCATCAGTTCCGCACCAGATAGTGTTGATGTCTTTATACGAAGGCGCTACTGCATAGATCACACCTCTGCGTGGCATATTCTTCATGTCATCTTTGGTGTACACTCCCACGCTTGCCGGAATATCGTAAGAGGTTCTTGTAAGGTCGGGGCTGATCACCTGCCAGTTGTTACCACCGTCGGTTGTCTTGAACAAAACATTTCCCGAAAAATATAATGTCTTCTTATCTACAGGTGAAAATAAAAGCGGCTGTGTTCTTACAAAGCGATACTTGCCGCTTCGGATGGCTTCAGGTGCCACATTCTGTGTCTGTCCCGTTAGTTTGTTATATTTTGTAACCCTGCCTCCGTAAATGATATTCGGATTCAGGGGATCGGCTGCAACATAACCATATTCTTCGGCTCCGACCGGATGCCAGTCGCGGAAATTTATTTCACCGTCATTTCCCCTGGAAGCAATTCCGACCGAACCGCTTTCCTGCTGGCCGCTGTAAATATGATAAGGGAAATCATTGTCTGTATTTACATGATACACCTGTGCCGTCGGCTGATTATACCACGAAGAAAACGTTTCACCATTGTTCACCGTGACAAGTGCGCCCTGGTCGCCTACCAGTAAAAATATTTCAGGATGTTCGGGATTGATCCAGATGTTTTGAGAATCATCACCACCCGGTGCGCCACGGATGCCGGTCCAGGTCTTGCCGCCATCATTGGAACGCCAGCAAACAATACTTGTAGTGTAAACAGTTTCTGCATCTTTCGGATCTACTGCAATTTCGGGTACATCACCGCCACCAATCCGTGCGGCAGGCCTGGCATCATCAGTTGTCTTATGCCATGTCTCACCGCCATCATCCGAACGGTAAATGCCAAGGCCTCCCCCGCCGCCATAAGCACTGGGAGCAGTAGTGGCTAAAGTTACATATACAAATCTTGGAGAAGAAGGTGCGATAGCGATATGGGCCTGCACAATGTTATCTGGAAGCCCGCCAGATAATTTTTTCCAGTTGTTTCCGCCGTCTGTTGATTTAAAAATGCCGCCATGCGTACCGGCCCACGATCCGTTTTCCCAGGGGCCTTCACGCCCTTCCCACATGGTGGCATAGATTGTATTCGGATCGGAAGGATCTATAGCCACGTCATCACCACCTGTGTTTTCATCAACAAACAAAATTTTTTCAAAATGTTTCCCTCCATCGGTGGAGCGGTAAATACCTCTTTCCTTATTGGGCCCGTATGGATGGCCGAGTACCGCTACAAAAATTTTGTTAGGGTTTTTATAATCCACTGCAATCTTGGGGATTTGCTGCCCGTCTTCCAATCCCATGAGTTTCCATGTAGCGCCTGCATCATCGGAACGGAACAAACCTTTACCGACGGAAAGGTCGGGGCGATGCAAACCCTCGCCGCTTCCTGCATATACAATATTAGGATCAGAAGGAGCCACTGCAACGGTGCCGATGGAGCCGGTTGCTTCATGGTCGAAAACAGGAAACCATGTTCTCCCGTAATCGGTGGTCTTCCATACGCCGCCATTGTTTACGCCTATGTAAAATACGTTGGGTTGCTGCACTACTCCGGCAGCTCCCTGTGTTCTCCCTCCGCGGAAAGGGCCGATATTTCTCCATTGCATACTGTTGAATAAAGAAGGATCGGGATTTTGTGCATCTGATGAAAGAATCGTAAATAAACTCAGAGCTAAGACGATTGAGAAGGTATTGATCTTTTTCATAATTAATAAACTTATGACCTAAGGTAAGAAATCCTGATTAGCTGAACGATCCATTCATAAAACAGGTGAAAGGTTTTATTATTGAATTTTAAATTTAGTTGGCTTAATAATAAAACAAACTTCCCCTGATTTGGGTACAGGATAATAAAGCCGGCAACATCTTATTAAAGATTTCCGTGAACTAATTTCTTATTGGCAGGTTATTAGAAAAGAAAACTGTCAGTTGCAGGGGATCAGAAAAGACTGTGGAGTTTTTAAAGTAGGTAAATAAAATCAATGTAAGCAGGAGGTAAGTAAAATGGAAAACCCGGGAGATGATAAAAGAAGTATCCAATTAATTGCCCGCTTGAACCGGATACCCGTATGGTCTTTGCCTAAAAGTTATTTAGCCATTATCGGTCTGGGTTATTTTTTTACTTTTTATGATATCAGCAATATCGGCTTTGCCATGCCGGCGATCAATGAACAGTTTCATTTATCCAATTCCACCAGCCTGTTTCTTGCACTCTCCGTCGGATTGATCGGTTATATTATCGGTTCTTTTGTAATAGGCACTTTGGCGGACCGCTATGGCCGCTACCGTATGCTGATCCTCACTTTCGCATTGACGGCGCTTGGTTCTTTCGGTGATGCACTGGCTCCTGAGATCACAACATTGATCGTCTTCCGTTTTATTACCGGAGTAGGTGTGGGAGCTGACCTGAACCTGGTGTCCACTTATATCAGCGAACTGGCACCTTCGTCAAGGCGGGGAAGGATCACCCTTCTTACATTCCTGATCGGTATTTTAGGACAAACCATCACTCCTTTTGTGGCACTGGCTCTTGTTCCCAATATGGAAATAGGCTGGCGTTTATTATTTGCCATTGGCGGATTCATTGCAGTGGTCGGGTTGCTGCTCCGGTTCAGGCTTCCTGAATCTCCGAGGTGGGAAGCCCATCATGGTCATTATGAAAGAGCAGAAAAGACTATTGCATTGATGGAAAAAAATTGTATTGAACGGAATATAAAATTAAAAGATCCTGATCTTTCACAAATAGAAATTAAACAAGGAATACCTGCCCGTTTTCTTTTTAAACCTGTATATATCCGCCGGCTTGTGATATTGATCTTTATGTGGTTCTTCTGGTACATTGGCAATTATGGATTTCTGGGTGATGCCGCTGATCTTATATCAGCTCATGGTGCAGGTATCGGAGATTCGATCGCCTACCTTGCCGTAGGTGCAATCGGTTATCCTGTCGGCGCTGTTTTAATGCTGAGTATCGTGGATCGTTTTGAAAGAAAAAAAATAATTTTATTCACAACCATCATCTGGCTTATTGCCATGCTGCTGGTGGCAGGCTATGCCAACACCGCTTCGATCTATCTCGGATCTTTTTTAGCTTCACTGGCTCTCGGCGCTTACCTTCAGGTTGCATATACATATACTGCAGAAGCTTTTCCTACACAAGCAAGATCTACCGGATTTGCACTCTCTGACGGACTGGGCCATGCCGGCGGAGCGGTTGGCGCCATACTGCTTCCACAAATAATTTCACAGTTCTCATTTTTTACCGGTTTTGCATTTATCGGCTTCACCGGACTGCTTGCCGGCATCATTGCCTTGCTGGGCCCTGATACCACCGGAAAAGACCTGGAAAATGTTTCTTCATAAAAAGAATCGTTGTGACAGCTGGATAATTAAAAAAATTAGTAACAAATTCATCACTTTGAATTTCTGAAAGATGGACTTTATTGTAAGAAAAAGGAAAATTCAGATCAATTAGGAAAGGGATGATTGCGGAACATTTTGAATTTCTGAAATTGTTGAGGTATTGCTAAAAGCAATAAAATAAAACTTCGGGGCTGGAAGCCTCGAAGAGCAAAGAAGAGCAAAGACTGTAAACGTTCTTGTAAATGATTAGTTAATCAAAACGATTAATATTATTTTTCTGATTAACTTCATCACCTGTTCCCACCTTTACCATTACAGCTATTTAATTTTTTTTATCAGGGAGAATCAGGATAAATCCTGTTTTGTTCCGGAAAGTTTTTTTTAACCAAAAATCAAAAGGAGGATACAATGCGCTTTTTAATGAAAGTCACTATGCCTAACGATCCATTCAATGCTTATATTAAAGATGGATCAGCCGGTAAAAAATTGGAAGCAATCCTGGGCGAAACAAAGCCGGAAACTGTTTATTTTACCGAAATACATGGCAAAAGGGTAGGAATACTCGTCGTGAACATGGACCAGGTTTCACAGATGACAAAGTTTGCAGAACCCTGGTTCATCAAATTCAATGCGGAAGTTGAATTTCATCCTGCCATGCTCGTGGAGGATCTCAAAAAGTCAAACCTGGATGAGATAGCAAAAAAGATGAAATAAAACTTTTTTTGAACGAAAACCAATGACGTCCTGTTAATTCCGGGGCGCCATTTTTTTTTAAGCTTGTGGTAAATACCGGGGGACCGGCGAATGTCAATCATTGATCATGTAGAATAAGTAACGACTGTAAAAATCAGGAGTGGCGATACAACTATTTTTCAAGGAGCAACAGTCAGAGGTTCAGCACATCTTTCATGGAGTAATTTCCTTTTTTTCCTTTCAGGAATTCTGCAGCCATGACGGCACCGAGTGCAAAACCCTTCCGGCTATGGGCAGTATGGATGATCTCAATGTCATCTACCGTTGAAGAATATTTTACAATATGCGTTCCCGGCGCCGGATCTGTGCGTTCGCTGATTATCTCGAGGTCTTCTACATTGTCGCTGTTTTCATTCACCCACCTCTTCTTCCTGCTATTGCGCTCCAGTATCTGCTCTGCCAACGTGATGGCGGTTCCGCTCGGTGAATCTTTTTTTTGAGTGTGGTGTATTTCCCTGATGCCTGCTTCATAATCGGGATGAGGCGCCATCAGTGTGGCAAGTTTTTTATTCAGTTCAAAAAAAATATTGACCCCGATACTGAAATTGCTTGCATAGAGGAAAGCGCCATTTTCTTGTACAACAGTTTTTTTTATTTCATCCAGCCTGTCCAGCCACCCGGTAGATCCGCAAACAAGAGGTACGCCATAAGATATCGCTTTCTTAACATTTTCGTAAGCGCTGTGCGGGCCGGTGAATTCAATGGCTGCATCTGCTTTTGAGAGATTTTCTTTTGTGAACTCACCCAGGTTGCTGATATCAATTTTCAGGATGACCTCATGATTCCGCAGCAAAGCGATCTCTTCAATTATTTTTCCCATTTTCCCGTAACCGATCAGTGCGAGTTTCATATTAACTGATTAAGGTTTCATCCAAAGGTAATCGTTAACAATAAATCTGGTGAATTTAAAAAAGAAGTATTACCGGATTTTTAAAACCAGGCTGAGGCCATTGGTTCCCGCCATTTCACTGTAGCCCGTTTTTATCTGCAGGCTAAGGTCGCGGCTCACATCGAAAGTCCGTAAGTGTGCATCTACCGTAGCATCCACTACGTTCAGCCCCCAAAGTAAAATAAAGACAAGGGCAGAATAATCAATGTCCTGCCGGAATTGATTTCGGTAAAAACGCAGCGACTCTTCCGATAATGGTTTCAGTTCTGGCTTAATGAGCGCATAAAGAGCCGAGTCGGTACCGTTTACCCTCATATTATATTTCACCTTGTATGCAAAACGTGTGTTCCTGTAATTTTTCAGGTTGTATAAGAATATTCCTCCTGATACACCCAGTGCGCCATAAACGATCGGTACTTTCCAGTATTTTTTATTGTAGACCTGTCCCCAGCCCGGAATGATGGCAGAACGGATGGTGGCTCCCCGTGGGGTATGAGATTTTTTGGTGACAGAATCCTTTCTTTCTTTTTTTACAACATCAACAGTATTGACTACAACTACGGTATCGGTCTGTGCAAAACTTTTTACAGGCAGGAAGTAAAGCAACAGTATAAAGAAAAAAAAAGGAGTTCTCATTTTATTCGGCAGAAATGTCCATTTGCCCGAGTATTTTGTTCAGTTCTTCCGGTGAGTAATATTCAATAACGATTTGCCCTCCGCCTTTCCTGCTGTGCTTCAGCTTTACCCGGGTACTGAAATGGGATGCTAATTTATCTTCAATTTTACGGAACGCAGCAGGAAGCTGGCTTTTTGAAATTTTTTTAACAACGCCGTGCTGCTTATAAAGATTCCGGACCAGTGCTTCAGTTTGCCTTACGGATAAACCCCTGCTTTTAATTTCATTGTAGATGTACAGTTGTTTGTCAATGGTGTCCACGTTGATCAGTGCCCGGGCATGGCCCATGCTGAGCTCTCCGCTGCGGACGGCTATCTGTATATCGGGAGGTAATTTTAATAACCGGATGAAATTGGAAACTGTACTCCTGTCTTTTCCCATTCTTTCTGCTACCTGCTCCTGGGAATAATTCAATTCGTCCATCATGCGCTTGTAGCTGAGTGAGATTTCCATAGCATTCAGATCCTCCCGCTGCAGGTTTTCCAATAGTGCCAGTTCCAGCAACTGATCATCATTTGCCTGCCGGATATAAGCGGGGATATCGTTGAGGCCTGCAATTTTAGCAGCACGCCAGCGCCGTTCCCCGGAGATCAATCGAAATTTCCCGGAAGGAAGTTTGGAAACAGTGACGGGTTGAATTACATCATGCATTTTAATTGAGGCCGCAAGTTCCTGTAATGTATGTTCATCAAAATCATGTCTTGGCTGCCGCGGATTTGTCTCGATCTCTGTTACGGGAATACGACTGATGTTGGTTGCGTTTTCCACTACAGCAGACTTCAAGGCGCCGCTGCTTGTTTTCAGGTCTGCATCTATGCTCTGCAGCAGTGAGCGGATTCCTTTTCCCAGTGCTTCCTTATTTTGTTTTGGGTTGATCATTAAAGTTTTTCAATTAGCTGTTTGTTACCTGGTGCCGGCAAAAATAGGGAAATGCTGAATGCCGGATACTGAATGCATCATGTCTATGCCTTTTGCTTGCAGCTTTAATCTTTTTGTCTTTAGCTTAAAGCTTATATCTCAAGTATTCTCTCCTTCTGCTTGATCTTTGTCATATCATTTTTTTGCAGTATCTCTTTGGCAAGATTGAGATAATTCATTGCACCTTTGCTGTTGCCGTCGTATAAGACTACGGGTTTGCCTACGCTTGGGGCTTCTGCCAGCCTTGCATTGCGGTGAATGATAGTGCTGAACACCATTTCATCAAAATGCCTTCTTACTTCGCTTACTACCTGGTTGCTCAGCCGGAGACGGCCGTCATACATGGTCATCAGGATTCCTTCCACTTCCAGTGATGTATTCAAGCGGCTTTGAACGATCTTGATTGTGTTCAATAATTTTCCCAGCCCTTCCAGCGCAAAGAATTCGCATTGAACCGGAACAATAACTGAGTCCGATGCGGTGAGCGCATTCACCGTGATCAGGCCTAAAGATGGCGAGCAGTCAATGATGATGAAATCATAATCGTCTTTTACATCCTGCAGAATATTTTTCAGCACCATTTCCCTGTTGGGATAGTTGATCATTTCTATCTCGGCGCCGACCAGGTCAATATGCGAGGGAATCAGATCAAGGTTGGGAATCTCACTTTTCAGGATCACGTCTTTTGCCTTTGCCTCGTTCACCATGCAATTGTACAGGCTGTTGGTGATATTGTGAAGATCAAAGCCAACACCTGTGGTGCTGTTAGCCTGTGGATCTGCATCTACCAGGAGTGTTTTAAATTCCAGCACCGCAAAACTTGCTGCCAGGTTGATGGCAGTGGTGGTTTTTCCGACCCCTCCTTTTTGATTTGCTATTCCGATTATTCTTCCCATTCTTGTCTTATTATTATAATGTAATTGATTTTCCAATTTCCACCAGGTGTAAGGTGCAACCTGCACCGGTAAAAGCTTTTTTCACTTTATCATGATCAATTTTTATGAACCCGAAAGTGTCATAATGCACTCCAACGATATTCCGGCAATTGATCATTTCTGCGGCACTGATAGCATCAGTATAGCCCATGGTAAAATTGTCGCCAATCGGTAAGATGGCAAAATTTAGTTTTACCCATTTTGCTATCAGTTGCATATCCAGTGTAAGTGCAGTATCACCACTATAGTAAAAATTCCCTTCTTTACTGTAAATGATGAATCCCATAGCTGTTCCGCCATAACTGCCATCGGGTAAGTTACTGCTGTGCTGAGCTACGACGCATTTTACCGTAAAATCCCCAAAGTCCCATTTACCACCGATATTCATGGGATGTGTATTGGCAATTCCATGTTTATTCAGCCATTCAGCAATCTCAAAAATGCAAATCACTTTAGCGCCGGTGCCCCGGGCTATAGTAATACAATCTGCTATATGATCGCTATGCCCGTGCGACAATAATATAAAGTCTGCTTTAATATCCCTGATCTTTATATTTTTTGCAAATTCATTTGCCGTGATGAAAGGATCAAATAACAGGGATTTCCCGTTCACTTCCACTGCAAAGCAGGATTGGCCGTAATAAGTAAGTTTCATAGTCAAGAAATTTTCAGCAAAATTACGTCATCATAAAAATAGTGATGAGAGTCCTTGTCGATCTTTAATTTTGAAGCTGCTATGCGTAATTCTCCTTTTTGGTGGATATTGATAGGCCTGATGGTTCTGATTGACATTTATGTTTTCCAGGTAGTGAAAAACCTGTCACATGCAACCGCCCCCAAAGCCAGGCTTATTATTTATTCTGTTTACTGGATTGTTTCTGTTGCTGCGGTCATCGTTTTGATCATTCTTCCGCGACTGCAGTTTGAACACCAGGCCAAACTGATAAAGACAAGCATTTTTGCCATTATTATAGGATTGTTCCTGGCAAAACTGGCTGCATCATTTTTCTTTTTAATTGATGATATCAGGCGAAGCATTCAATGGGTGGTGGAAAAATTATTCCTTTCATCAAAAGCAGAACGGGCAGAGAAAGGTGAAGGAATCAGCAGATCGGTCTTTCTGAGCTGGATGGGTCTTGCATTCGGTGGCGGATTATTCGGAACTTTTATTTATGGCTTCGGAAACAAATACCGGTACCAGGTAATGCGCATCAGGTTGTCGTTTCCGGATTTGCCTGCATCATTCAGGGGTTTGAAAATACTCCAGATTGCAGACATCCATTCAGGAAGTTTTACCGACAAGAAAGCGGTTGCAAAAGGTGTGGAGAAAATCCTGAAAGAAAAACCCGATATCGTTCTCTTTGTCGGTGATCTTGTGAATAATGTGGCTGATGAAATGCATGACTACATGGATGTTTTTAACAGGATCAAAGCACCGATGGGGGTTTACTCCACACTCGGCAATCATGATTACGGCGATTATGTACATTGGGATAATCCGGAAGAAAAAAAGATTAACCTGGAGCGGTTAAAGCAGATCCATTCTGATCTTGGATGGAGATTATTAATGAATGAACATGTCATTTTGGAAAAAGGGGTTGATAAAATCGCTTTGATTGGCGTGGAGAACTGGAGCGCTAAGGCAAGATTCCCCAAATACGGTGACCTGGCAAAAGCCTATTCGGGTTTGGAAAATTTTCCTTTCAAGATACTTATGAGCCATGATCCTTCACATTGGGATGCTGAAGTAAGGGTTTCTTACCCGGATATTGACCTGATGCTTTCCGGTCATACACATGGTATGCAATTCGGAGTGGAAATGCCGGGATTGAAATGGAGCCCCGTGCAGTACATCTATAAACAATGGGCCGGCCTGTATGAAGAAGGCAATCAAAAACTTTATGTGAACCGTGGTTATGGATTCATCGGTTATCCGGGCAGGGTGGGCATACTTCCTGAGATCACCGTACTGGAATTAGTTTGATGGCACTCCGATTTATGATTCCATGAAAAATCTCCTGAAACAATTTTTCTTCACTGAATACCGGGGCAGGTTTAATGCTGCTCCTTCTTTTCTTTTTGTTTTTTGAAAACTTTGGCAAATGAGAGGCAATATATTTCCCCTGCAACAGTTTTTATGGAAAGTGATTTTTTTAAGTTAAGACAATTTAACAACGGTCGGTTTGCTCTGGCACTATACTTGAAATTTTTTGAGAATCCAAAAATTAAAAATTATGAAAGCAAAATCTTTTCTGGTTGTCACTGCATTAATGCTGGCACAAGCTACCATGGCACAATTTCATTTAGGTATCAAAGGCGGAGCCAATGTTACAAAAATGGATGGCCGGTCTTTCAATGATAAATTTCAGTATGGTTACAGCCTCGGCGGATTCATGGAGATAGGATTGGGGCGCAAATGGAGTGTGCAGCCTGAGGTTTTGTTTAATCAATATGCTACAACCGTGGACAGCAACTTCAATCATATTTATGAGAATGTATTCAATCCTTCCTACCAGAAAGATGTACGGTTGAATTATCTCTCCATCCCGATAATGATAAATTATAAACTGATTGGTAACTTTTTATCATTGCAGGCCGGGCCGCAGTTCGGTGTATTGATGAGCCAGAACAGGACATTACTCCAGAATGGAGGCGATGCTTTTTCCCGCGGAGATCTTTCAATTCTTGGAGGAGTGCAACTGAAACTTGCATCATTTCGTGTCACCGGACGTTATGCTATTGGCCTCAAAAATCTTAATGACATAGACAATCAGGATAAGTGGACATCGCAGGGCTTCCAGCTTTCGTTAGGACTTTCTATTCTATAATAAGAAAAGCTACAGTTGGTTTATCCCCTCTTTTCCCGGAGGGGATTTTTTTATGCTGTACTGAATTTGCCGGGTGAGGAAAAATATAAACTGCTGCAATTCAGCTGGCTTTACTGTCAGTTTTCTATGGCAGGCATGAATCTTGACTACTATACTTTCCGTTCGTATTTTCGCCGTTCGCCCCAGGCGAATGACAGATTGTCTAAAGAAGAAATTATTATGAGTTTTGAGAATTTTTTGATGAAGCCCGAAGAAGAGATGGATTTTTTGCCGATTATCCCATTGAATGAAAATGATCATGAAAGCCCCAATGGCATTGAAGTCCCTGCGGAAATAGCTTTGCTTCCTTTGCGCAACACTGTTCTTTTTCCCGGTGTGGTATTGCCGATCACCGTGGGCAGGGATAAAAGTATTAAGGCTGTAAATGACGCTTACAAGGCTGACAAATTGATTGGCGTTATTGCACAAAAAGACAGCAGCATTGAAGACCCCGAAATAAAAGACCTGGAACAGGTAGGTACAGTTGCCAAAATAGTTAAGCAGATTAAAATGCCTGATGGGGGCACTACGGTTATTATACAGGGCAAAGCTCGGTTTTCGGTTGAATCCATTTTGGAATCAGAACCATATTTTAAAGCAAAAATTAAAAAGCTGGAAGAAAGCGAGCCGCCGAAAGACCCCGATTTTGAAGCTTATGTCGCTACTATCAAAGATCTCGCAACAGAGATCATCCAGCTTTCCCCGAATATTCCTACCGAAGCATCCATTATTTTACGCAATATCGAAAACCCTTCTTTCCTGATCCATTTCATTTCAAGTAACCTGAATGTTGAACTGAAGGAAAAACAAAAATTGCTGGAGATAGACCAGATCAGGGAAAGAGCAGACCTGCTGATGAAGCTGCTTCAAAAGGAATTGCAGTTTGCAGAGTTGAAGAATAAAGTGACGAACAAAACAAAAGCAGAACTGGACAAGCAGCAGCGGGAATATTTCCTGCAGCAGCAGATGAAAAGCATCAAAGAGGAATTAGGCGGTGATTCCAACCTGCAGGAAATAAAAGAAATGCAGAAAAAAGCCGAGGCTAAAAAATGGCCGCAGGCGGCAAAGGAAATGTTTCAGAAAGGAATTGAAAAGCTGGAACGCATGCACCCCAGCACTCCTGATTATTCAGTAGTGTACAATCACCTTGACCTGATGCTGGATCTTCCGTGGGAAGAATATACCGAAGATCATTATGATCTGAAAAAAGCGAAGAAGACTTTGGATACCGACCATTATGGTATGCATAAGATCAAAGAGAGGATTTTAGAATACCTCGCCGTATTGAAATTGAAAGGCGATATGAAAAGCCCGATCCTGTGTTTTGTCGGCCCGCCGGGAATCGGCAAAACTTCTCTGGGCAGAAGCATTGCCGCTGCCATCGGCAGAAAATATATCCGGCTCAGTTTGGGCGGCCTTCATGATGAAAGTGAGATAAGGGGCCATCGTAAAACTTATATCGGCGCCATGCCGGGAAGGATTCTTCAATCCATCCGCAAAGTAAAATCATCGAACCCGGTGATGATCCTTGATGAAATTGATAAAGTGGGAAATGATTTCCGCGGTGATCCGAGCAGTGCATTGCTGGAAGTGCTTGACCCGGAACAGAACCATACTTTTTATGATAATTATCTTGAGCTGGAATATGACTTAAGCAAAGTATTATTCATTGCTACGGCAAACAGTATTCAGAACATTCAGCCTGCATTAAGAGACCGTTTGGAGATCATTGAACTCAGCGGCTATGCCGTAGAAGAGAAAATTGAAATTGCTAAAAGACATCTTGTGCCCAAACAAAAAGATTTACACGGGCTGAAAAGCAGCAGTTTTAAAATCAGTGACAAAGTGCTGGAAAAAATTATACAGGATTATACAAGGGAAAGCGGTGTCAGGGAACTGGACAGGCAGTTGGCTTCCATTATGCGCTACCAGGCTAAGCAGATGGCCATAAAAGGTAAATTAAAGCCTGCCATTACCGAAGCTGACCTGGAAAAAATAATCGGTAAGCCAAAATACAGCAATGAAATTTATAAGACGGCTAATATGGCGGGAGTAGCTGTTGGCCTTGCCTGGACTTATGTTGGAGGTGATATATTGTTTATTGAAACCAGCCTGAGTGATGGCAAAGGCGATTTGAAACTGACGGGAAACCTGGGAAATGTAATGAAAGAAAGTGCCAGCACTGCATTGACTTACCTGCAGTCAAATGCACAGAAATATGATATTGATTCCACTTTATTTGAAAAAAAGAATATTCATATTCACGTTCCCGAAGGAGCGGTGCCTAAAGACGGACCCAGTGCAGGCATCACCATGATGACCTCGATCGCTTCTGCATTGACGAAGAAGAAAGTGAAACCGTTCCTGGCTATGACAGGAGAGATCACTTTGCGGGGACAGGTTTTGCCGGTAGGCGGCATCAAAGAAAAAGTGCTTGCGGCAAAGAGGGCAGGATTGAAAGAGATTGTTCTCTGCTCCCAGAATGAAAAAGATATTTCAGAAATTGAATCCGATTTTATCCGGGGGATTAAATTTCATTACGTGAAAAATATGAGCCAGGTACTGGAACTCGCTTTGCAAGGTTAATTCCTTTTCTATTTTTTAAAAACCTATTTTCGTATCACTTTGCGGTTACGGATTATCATAGGTTTTTGCATCTGCTCATTTAATGGAGTTGCACAGACTCTTGGCGGAAATACTGTTTTTAATTTCCTGAAACTTTCCCCGTCACCACAGCTGACCGCTATGGGGGGAGTGAATGTCTCAAAAATCTCTGATGATATCGGGCTTGCGGTAAATAATCCAGCATTGCTTCAATCATCCATGCATACGCAGATGAATACAGTGTTTAACAATTTTTATGCAGGGATCAAAGTGTATGACCTGGCATTTGGATTTCACAATGAAAAACTCAATACAAATTTTTTATGGAGCCTGGATTATTTTAATTACGGCAGTATTCAGCAGGCAGATGCAGCGGGAAATGTATTCGGGACATTGCGGCCTGTGGATTGGGTGATGCAGGTATCCGCTTCAAGAAAATATATGGAGAAGTGGAATTACGGAACTACCCTCAAATTCATAAACTCCAATTATGGGATTTATCGTGCCAACGGCATAGCCATAGATGCCGGTGTATTGTATAATGATTCGGCCAATTTATTTTCCGTATCGGTTGTGGCAAAAAATATGGGATTTCAATTAAAAAGATACGCCGGCACTGATGCCCAGGATCTTCCCTTCGATCTGGTGTTAGGCTTAACCAAAAGATTGGAAAATGCTCCTTTCGGGTTTTCTTTTACTGCGCATCATTTACACCAGTTTGATATCCGGTACAGCGACACGGGCTTTAATAACGAAAATGGTTTTCCCGGCGGGAGCAGCAGCAGGATTTCCCTGGATAAAATATTCCGCCATTTTGTTTTTGCCACGGATGTATACCTTGGCGATAAAGTAGAAGTGAATGTGGGCTATAACTATCTCAGAAGGCAGGAACTGAATATAGGCAACTCGGGAAACGGCTTGAATGGGTTTTCCCTGGGAGTGGGATTATTGCTGAAGAAAATACAGGTTCGCTATGCAATAGCGGCTTATCAGAATAATACAGCCTACAACCAGTTTGGGTTGAACATGAAGCTGAATGAGTATTTTGGCCTGGGAAAATTTGGGGAGCGTATAGGGTGGTGAGAGAGATTTTTAAATAAAACCCGGGTATTTCCCGGTCAATAGGGCATGGCAACCATAGAGTCTTTTTGCAATGGTATTTTTGCATTGAAATATTTATTGAAAAAAACAGGAAAGGTATTGATGTTGGTCATGCTGTCATAGATCATGTTATAATTTCTGTCAGGGAAATAAAAAGCAGAGTAATTATCGAAGTAAAGTTCAGAATAGGGTGTTCCTCCTTTGAAATCCCTGAATCCGTGATCACTTTGTATAATAATTACCGGCGGTTTTGGTGATAATTTCTGAATAGAATCTATGATACGAATGATTTGATCATTCGTGTATTGAAGATAGGAGAGAAAAAGATTCCTGTTGGTCAATGATTCATCAGTTAAGATATAATTCAGGTCGTTTAGTTCTCCTTTAGCGTTATAAAAGAAAGGTGGATGGGGAAGATAAAAATGTGCATAGATGAATTTTGGTTTGTTGGTTTTTATCACCGGTATTTTCACCACGGAGTCTATAACGGTATTATTGAAGTGTAACTGTCTTTTTTTATCGGCAGTAAATTCTTCGTCGAAGCTGACCGGTTTTATTTCTTTGTATCTTTTGCGATCCATCCATAAAATTAGATTCCAAAGAATATCATTTTTAATTCTGCCTTGAAGTGTGTTGTATAACAGAACGTCTTGATCCGGCAATGTCAGGAAACTTTCCCTGTACAATGCTGGATGATCAGGAAAATCAAAAATGGATAAGTTGTAATTTGTATAGCCAGAGCTTTGAAACAATTCGGGTACGATAGAATATTTGATGCTGAGCCTGGCCAGGCTATATTCTTTGGAAGATGCGCTTGCATTTTCTTTAATACCATTCAGGTATTGAAAATTCAAAGTGGAGGATAAGGAAAAAATTGTCCGGTTGTAATTACTCCTCGTACTTTTTTCGACAAAAAAACCTCTTTGGATCAATGCGGAATCAAAAGAAGAGTTATTATACTGCATAGTTGTTTTCAGAAATTCACTGCCTGGATAAGAATCAAAAACAAGGAAATAGACATCCGGTTTTGATATGCTCGTGTCAAGACGTACGGTTTGAATAATATCCGGGTTAACCAAGAGATTTTTATTTATAAAACTGATATTGGCGGTAAACAGGATCTTTACACAGTCAATGCCGATAAAAACCAGAAGCAGTATGTTTTCATAAAGATTGCTCTTTCTGAAGTCTCTCTTTTTCAGGATCAGGATTGTGAGCAGGACAGCAAGGATAAAAAGAAGCGGCAGCAATACTATATACCTGGATAGAAAATGGATACGGAGGTCATCACTTATAAGATCTTTTATAACCCCGAAGAACAAAAACAGGAAACCATAGAGTGTTGCCAGTTGCATGCTCTTATTCGCATTTCGTGTAATCAGCAGTAATAAAAAGAAAACTGCAACGGTCACCGACAGTATTATAAAGAATATTTTCAGGGTAATACCCGTACTTACCAATCCGTAATACTGAATGTACGTATGCAGAATAAAGAACAATGGCAACAGGAAGCAATGAATTCCCCAACGTTCTAAAAAGTTTTTAATCAGCTGCATTTCAGGGATGAATTTTTAACAATGAATCAGCTTGCTCTTTGCTTACATTAAAAATGAGGTATTGTGATTGAATATCATCCACAGGGATCAGGTTCCTTGCCCAGTCATATTTCCCCATGGTCTGTATATTCAGGTTCAGCATTTCATTTACCTCCATGACCACTTTGCCGGCTATGGGTTTGCCAGGAAGGTAAACGGCATCTTTATTTTTCTTAAGATATTTTTTAAGAAAGACGGCGCCTTCTCCGTAACAAATATTGGTATCAGCAATTTTCCTGTATGCCATTCTTTTATTCCGGATAAATTCATTGGTATAGGGTAAAAAATGAGGAAAGTAAAAAGAAACAGAAACCAACTGGAAAACAAGAATCAGGGGCAGCAGGTAATATGACACACGGGAACTGAGGTATTTAAAAATGCTGCCAAAGGAGATATAAAGTAATGGAAATATGATCATGATATGCCGGATACCAACCTGGGTGGAATAAAAAAAGTTCAGGTAGACCAGGAAGTAAATTACAGGGAGGAGCAGGAACATTTCATTTTTCCAAAATGATCTGTTGAAATTTTTTTTAAAGACGGTGAATAATAGCAGAACGACCAGGATCCATACCGGAATGGGAAGCTTATAAAATAAAACTACAAAATAATAGTACCAGAATCCATGGATACTGTTCATCCCTAAAATATATGGAGGACCGTTCAGGCTTCCGGGCACTCCGCCTCCGAGATGATCAAAATACATGACAGCGTCCATGCTGCTGATGTATGAAGAGGGGAGCGGAATGAAAAGATAGTTGCCGGCAAAATGGAAAAGAGATTGGATCCCTGTAAACGTGCCGCTCATGAAATGATAATCGTTCAGAGGGAGGAACATTCCGTAAAATAAATGAGCTGCCGAAATTACAAGCCAGTTGCTGCACAGGAAGATCAGGAAAAGTAAAAAGCCTTTCCCGGTCAGGAACCGGCGATGTTCAGTTCCGTTTTTCTGAAATAAAAAATTCAATATTAACAGTGCAGGGATGATGAGGAGCAGATGAACCATTGAGAATTTGGAGATCAGTGCCATTGATGTAAATAAACTCATCAGCACGAAGTCCTTTGTTTTTTTCTCCCGGCAATACTTCCACAGGTACAACAGGCAGAGGGTCATGAACAGGCAGGCAAAGATGTCGGAAGAAACAAAGATCCCGTGGGCTAAAAAATCCGGAGAGATCAGAAAAATGAAGAAGCTGAACAATCCCGCACTTTTCCCGTATAATTTATCGGACCAGTAATAAATGACAAGTGAAAGTAATATTGTTGCCAGCAATGAAACATATCTTCCGCTGATAATGTCACTCACTTCGCTGTTTTTAGTGAGACCCGGGTGAATGATCTGTTCAACTGCCCGTGGGATCATGTTCAGTGCGGTGATGGGAAGTTTGCTGTCAAACCGTACGATGTCCTTGTTTCCTTCTCTTTTTAAGATCGAAGCGCCATAAGCGGCAAAACTTCCTTCGTCATAATTCGGGGAAAGTAGTTGAATGCAGTAGCTCTGCAGGATCACATACAATAAAAGAGCGATGCCAATTATATACTTATGTGGAATATTTTTTATCAACCTGCTTCAGAATTATTTTTCAACGTTGCCGATCCTGATTGCTAATATACTAAGATAGAAACAGGATATGATGAGCTGAACACCCAATAACAAAAGAGTGACCGATGGAATCACCCAACGGAGGACCACTTCCGGGTCCAGGTCTCCGAATCCGGTATTTCTCCAAATCAAAAAAGATTTTATTATTAAGACCAGCCCCGTTATTGATAATACAATTCCCAGCAGGATTCCCCGTTCCAGCTTAAAATATCTATGAAACCGTTTCATGAAATTTTGCTGATGAGGGATCAACCCATGAGTGGCTGTATAAACTCTTGTGAAAACATAAAGGCTGATAAACTGAAAACCGAGCAATACAAAACCGGACATGAACATGAGTGTATGTACATCAAATCGTTTGCCATTGATCGTAACCGGGCCCATGATAAGCGAAACAGAGCAGATCAAACCGAAGATCATGAGCATGATACCGGGGATCAGGAAAAGCCACCGGGGACTGTACAATAATAAAAACCTCAGATGCCGCCATCCGTCTCTCCAGGTACGCAGGTGCGAAGGCTTGTTGCGTCGGTCTTTATAAAGAGTTACAGGTGTTTCAGCAATTCTTTTTTTGAGCAGGCTTGCCTTTACGATCATTTCAGATGCAAACTCCATCCCGGTAGTGTGAAGCTGCAGTTCATCATAACATTGCCTGCTGAAACCCCTGAGCCCGCAATGAAAGTCGCCGATTCTAATTTTAAAGAATAATCTTCCTGCAAAAGATAAAAGAGGGTTCCCGATATAACGGTGCAGAAAGGGCATTGCATTTTTTTTGATCCCTCCTTTGAAACGATTGCCGACTACCAGGTCATTTCCTTCTCTCAATAATTCCAGGAAAGGCATGATGCCTGAAAAATCATACGTATCATCGGCATCACCCATGATAATGAATTTCCCTTTTGATGATTTAATGCCGGTGATCAGGGTGCTGCCATAACCCTTTTTTGATTCTTCTGTAACCATACTGTTAAAGCGTCTGGCTATTCCGGCTGAACCGTCTGTACTGCCGTTGTCTGCCACAATGATCTCCCCGTCAATTTTATTTTCCCTGATAAAAGAGCTTGCTTTTTCCAGGCAGAAGCCTAAAGTAGCCGCTTCATTCAGGCAGGGGATAATGATTGAAAGTTCAGGCATGTGCAATATTAATTGATCATTGGATAACCCGTTCCATCAAAAACAAAATTCTTTCACTGCCGGGAATAGCAAATTCCTTCAATACCACAAAATGCTTTTTGAAAGCATTCAGAAATTCCATTTCGTTGTAATTATTGAAAATATCTCTCCTGTTTTGCAACAACAACTTCACTTTTTCGTCTTCTTTTGGTACAAATTCGATGATCAGTTTTGAACCCGGATTTTTAAGCAATTGGCTGAACAGAGTGGCCATAGGCGGGAAAGGGATATTTTTCCCTATTGCCAGGTGATGGATCAGCGCCAGCGCTATGGCCAGGCCAGGTGCTGACCTTTCTAAGAAAGAGGACCGTTCCCGGTTATTAACTCCCGAGGAAGGTGAAGGATTGGCAAGATCAAGGATCAATGGCTGAATGTTTTCAATCCGGTTTTTCTTTATTTCCGAATAAAGTTCATCAATGCAATAAGGATCAGCATCTGCTGCTATGGTATGAATTCCTGCAGCAGCGATTAATTTTGAAAATTCACCATTGTTGGAGCCAAGATCCATCGCCTTCGTTACATCTTTCATTTCACTTAGCCATTCGGAAATTATCTTCTTTTTCTGCCCGAGATAATCTTCTCTTCCGGCTGCTTCGGTGTAATAAGACGACCAGATACTTTTAGTTTTCGGAATCTTAAGTTTTTGGATCATGCTTTCCATCCCGTAAACGAGGTTTAATAATTTCTGCTTTGAAAATTTTACCTTTTTTTGTTTTTCACCGGCATGATTTGATGAAACTTTAGAATGTAAATGAATGTGCAGGTAGGATTGTAATGAGAATTTACTTTTGGAAGGAAGCAATGAACTTGTTATCTCCAGGGGAATTCCCTCAGGAAATGACAGCTGGAGATGTTCTAACGGTTTTTTTGAATAATGCATCAGCAGCAGCGGGCTTAAGAAAGTTTCACAAAATTGCCGGTATGCTATCCAGGGTGTTTCATCAAATTTTTCAAACGATAAAGTGTCTATGAAAATAAATTGTCCCCGGAACCATTGCACATTCAATGGAGTGGCGTCTTTTAAAATCATTCCAAAGCTGATTGCTTCTTTCAAGATCTGCAGGGTCAGCAGGGCAGCATCTTTCAGCATGGAAAAACTCCACTCATAGGGATAGGTGATAAATTCAATCTCCTCAGGTTTCAGTGTTTGGTACCAGTTGACTGAGCCGGTCAGATTTTCATCCAATACCGCATGAGGTAACAGCAGGTTGTTTTTAACCAGTTTTTCATAACAGCCGCTGCGGGTGAAATGATCAAAATGTTCCCGGTATTCCTGGTTGACCTGCCGGTACAGTGTTCCGTTCTTTGTAAAAATGAACCCGGACGGATCACGGTAAGATGCAGCATGAAAAATGACGGAGTCTGTCATCAGGAAGAAGAATTATCATTTGGATTTTTTGGAGACCTGCTGAACACGGATTTGATCCATGTCCAGATATTTTTAAAAAAGAAAATGATTCCCAATACCCCGGCAACGATTACCTGGACTAAATAGCTGCCGCTTCCCGGATCAATATATAAAATGCCGTGCAGCATTACAGGTAACTGAGATTAGTCTTTGGAGTTAAAGTTAACAATGTTTCATACATCAGCCGGATGGTGTTTTCTATGTCGTCCTTGTGTATCATTTCCACCGTAGTATGCATATAGCGTAATGGAAGGGAAATGAGAACAGAAGGACAGCCGTCATTTGCATACGCAAATGAATCCGTATCCGTACCGGTGCTGCGGCTTAACGCTCTCCATTGCACAGGAATTTTTTTATCGGTAGCTACTTTTTCTACAAGGCTCAGTAATTTATTATGGATAGCAGGTGCGTATGATAAAGAAGGCCCTTTGCCGCATTTTACATCCCCTTCAATATTTTTATTGATCATTGGGGTGGATGTGTCGTGCGTTACATCCGTGACGATAGCCACATCCGGTCTGATTCTTCTTGCAATCATTTCTGCACCCCGCAGGCCTATTTCTTCCTGGACTGCATTGACCACATACAATGAAAAGGGAAGTTTCTTTTTGGTTTCTTTTAGCAGCCTTGCCACTTCTGCTATCATAAAGCCACCGACCCGGTTATCAAAAGCTCTGCCTACATAAAATCCATTGGCAAGTTCATCAAAACCGTCCTGGTAAGTTACCACGGCCCCGATATGTACTCCTAATGTTTCCACATCCTTTTTACTGGTAACGCCGCAATCCAGCCAGAGGTTTTCAGTTTTGGGCTGAGGTTCTTTTTGGTCGGGATTGGCGAGGCGTGTATGAATAGCTGGCCAGCCGAATACAGCTTTCACAGGCCCTTTTTTCCCATGTATGATTACTCTCTGTGCCGGTGCTATCTGGGCATCAACACCCCCGTTTCGTTTCAGGTATATGAGGCCTTCAGGAGTAATATAGTTGACAAACCAACTGATCTCGTCAGCATGTGCTTCTATGACAATTTTGAAATTCGAATCGGGGTTTATAATACCAACGGCAGTTCCGTACGGATCAACAAAACGTTTGTCCACATACTCATTAATGTAGTGCAGCCATAGTTTTTGCCCTGCTGATTCAAATCCTACCGGGGAGGGATTGTTTATATAATTTCTGAAGAACTGAAGTGATTTTTCCGTAATAACAGATCTCTTTGCTTTTATCTTTACTGCCATAATGGTGGATTTTTTAATGATCAAAGAATGTGCAAAGATAAGCAGCGAAGTGCTAATGGATAATCCGTGCTCCCGGTGTAATTTATAATTGAAAGGATATTCTGACGATGTACTATATTAAAATTGTAAGCAGGTTGCTTCGGATCATTTCAGCAAATCAGTTACGTATTATGATCGGTTTGGTAGAAACTGTATCACTTAGATTTCCTGCCCTGTCCCGGGTCCAGAAACTGAAAATGGCCGTGTCAGCTTTTACACCTCCGCCCGGGGCCAGGCAGGTATTTGCGCCCCTGTGTATCTGATCCAGTGTTACGGTGATCTCACCTTCTGTTTTTTTGGTATCAATAAAGCTTTGCGGTAACAGAAACAAAGTGGAATCAGTGAAATTGCTGCTGGGACAGGAAGCTACGGTCTTTTTTACTGCAAAAAATGTAGAATAGTCACCTTGTTTATCTGTCAGTGACAGAACAATAACCAGGGTTTGCGGACCGGAAATATCGGTTGAATTAATAGATTTAATTTTGAGCTGCGGTTTTGTGGTGAATTTGTTTTTAGTACACCCTGCCACAATCAATGCCACAATAACTATAAAAAAATAGCGCATTAAGATTCTTTTCTCAAATTTACATGTAAACGGAATATTATCCTAATGGCACCAGGTGAGCAAAATGATAAAATTTTTTTGGCAAACGCAGGAAACTTTGCCTCTTTGGCACGGGATAATTTCCGGTTTCAATATGAAAATAACCCCCTTTATAAAACCTTCTCGGATGCGCTCGGTTTTAAAAGCTCCGGCGCCGGCAATATTGAAAAGTTTCCTTACCTGCCCATCGGGTTCTTTAAAACTCATTCGATCCGGGCGACTGCCTTTCAGCCCCAGGCAATTTTTGAGAGCAGCGGTACTACCGGTATGGAGAAAAGCAGGCACCCGGTAAAAGATCTTTCATTGTATGAAAAAAGTTTTGTAAAAGGGTTTGAATTGTTTTATGGCCCGGTAAACGAGTATTGTATTTTAGGATTATTACCTTCATATTTAGAAAGGGGAAATTCTTCTTTGGTATTCATGACTGACCGCCTGATCGGCCTGAGTGGCCATCCGGCCAGTGGTTTTTATCTAAGCGATTATGATAAACTGATTACAACGTTGGCCCGGCTGGAGCGTGAAAGGCAAAAAACGATTTTGATCGGGGTAACTTTTGCACTGCTTGATCTTGCAGAAATGATCAATGCTGAGAAGAAAGAACTGCAGCTGAAAAACACGATCATCATGGAAACCGGGGGTATGAAAGGCCGGCGGAATGAAATGATCCGGGAAGAAGTTCATGAGATTTTGAAAAAATCGTTTAACATTCCGGACATTCATTCTGAATATGGGATGACGGAATTATTATCCCAGGCATATTCAAAAGGGGATGGTCTGTTTTACTGTCCGCCCTGGATGAAAGTATTGGTCCGGGATGAAGAAGATCCTTCTTTGGTGAAACCCCATGGGCCAGGGCTGATCAATATCATTGATCTTGCGAATTTTTTTTCCTGCAGTTTTATTGCCACAGATGATGTGGGCAAGGTATATGAAGACGGAAGTTTTGAAGTTCTGGGCAGAAAAGATAACAGTGACCTGCGGGGTTGCAGCCTTTTGGTGGCATGACCTTATTCGGGCAGGTTGAAACGGAATCCTACATTATGAACGGTCTCAATATTAGCCAGGCCTTCATTTTTCAGGTGCTTTCTAAGTTTGGTGACGAATACGTCCATGCTTCTTCCGAGGAAGTAATCGTTTTTTCCCCAGACGTGGGTTAAAATATCTTCCCGTTTAAGCGCTTTATTCGGATGGGTGCAAAAGAACTCAAGCAGTTCTGACTCACGTTGTGTGAGTGTAACCACCTCATTCTCGCTTACCAGCTTCATTTCGTCGGGTAAAAAGGTGAGGCTGCCGATTTTTATTTCACGGCTTTCATCGGAAAGGAGCATTTTGTTACGGCGCAAAAAGACATTCATCCGCAGCAGCAGTTCTTTCATGCTGAATGGTTTGGTTATGTAGTCATCGGCGCCTGTCTCAAAGCCTTTTAATTTGTCTTCCTCCATCGATTTTGCTGTCAGGAAGATGATCGGGATCACATCATTTTTTTGCCTGATCTTTTTTGCGAGGCTGTAACCGTCCCGTACCGGCATATTTATATCAAGCAGGCAAATATCAGGTTGCTTTTTCTGAAAATATTCCCAGGCTATTTCACCATCAGGACAGTTGATGACTTCATACCCTTCTTCTTCAAGGTTTTCTTTGATCAGAAATCCAAGTTGCAGATCATCTTCTGCAATCAGCACAGTCATTTGCTTGTTCATTCAGAATTGATTTTGATGTAAGGATATGATAAAGTTACTTCCAATTTGGGGAATACTTTCAACATTGATGGTACCATGGTGGCTGTCTATTATTTTCTTTACAAAACTGAGACCTATTCCGAAACCTTTAGAAGTACGTATGTCACCTTTGGATACCCTGAAAAATTTTTTAAAAATATCGCTTAAAAATTTCTTTTCAATGCCCTGGCCGTTATCCTTAACATTTATTTCAAGGTTGTGCTCCTTGTTGGCTGTGCCGATTATTATTTTAGGTTCTTTGGAATATTTCAGTGCATTTTCGACCAGGTTGATCAAAACGATCAGGATATAATTTTTATCGGCATAGATCACCGGGTTTTCAGCATTGAGTTCGAATTTTATTTCAGCTTTTTTCTGTTCTATAAGCGGCTGCAGATTAATGGTTGCTTCACGGACCAGGTCATGAATGTTTACTTGTTCCCTGATCAGTTGTAATCCAGCCTTTTCTGAAAAAGAATAGCGCAGCAGGCGGTCAATCTGCCCCTGCAGGTACAGGCTCTGGCTTTCTACCATATTGGCATAACGAAGAATTTTCTCTTTTTTTTCAACAGTAGAATTCTTTTTCATTGATTCTGCGGCAAGTGATATGACTGACAATGGTGTTTTGAATTCATGTGAAAAATTGTTTACAAGATCCTTTTGTAATTCGTTAAGCGATTTTTGCCGGTTCAGGTAAAAAAGGCTGAGCCCCAGCCATACCAATACGCCTAACAGGATCAGGCTGGTGACTATCCAGAAGATCATGTTAGAAATGATATATCGTTCCCTGTGCGGAAAATAAAGTATGATACTGTTATGAGAAAGTTTGGTGGCGCTTGCCGGCAGGGCATTTAAAGATTTATTCTTGCTGGTGGCAGAGTAAATGTCTTTTTCGAAAAAGACTCCCTTTTTGCTATCAAACAAGGTAAGCCTGCAGTCTGCAAAGATGTTGAAATCTTCCAGCTCATGATGCAAATAAAAAGCGATCGTGTCTGATGGTTCCCATCTTTCCACGGAGGCAATATAAATGTGCGGATCGGGTTTGGTAACTATGTCGTTCAGGTACCTGGTAGGATCTATGACCAGGTCAATATCTTCATAAACTCCTTTTATGGCGCCAACAACTTTCTGATCAAACTCCTTTTGTTCGTATTGATAGACCTTCGTTAACCAGATAGCCTGAATCACGATGATGAGCCCGATAACAACAGTGCTGATAAGTATGCTTAACCTGATTGCTTTCGCCCTGGCGAACATATTATTAAATATACTTGCAATGTAATTCAGGTTTCGCATGACTGTGGTCAAATCAAAGTTAATCAGCGGTTAAGCTACAGGGAGGAAAATTAAATAAAAAAAATTCAGTGTAAATGTTTTTTTATCAGATAATAACCGGGGAAGATAGTGAAAAAAGTTTCAATGATTTTAAATCGTTATATTACAGAAGCCAGTTGTTTAGCGTTTAAGTTTTTTTCATCCTGTATAAGACTTCAAATATACCTGCCGCTCTGCACGGGTTAATAATTTCATTTTTTCAAAATCCTTAATCATCAGGGTATCACCAGGGCGAAGTGCTCATGTCCCGGTCTAAAAGATAATTGCCGGATCCAATCTCAGTTCTATTTCAGATTTTCCGGGATTTTTTTTATAGAAAACGGTAGTTCCGTTTTGAATGAAAATTAATGCAACCGTTCATCAAGTTCATTTTTGCAGCCGGAATAGTTTTCTTACATTCATTTTTTTATCCAAAACTAATTTGTCATGCAAAAACTATTCTTATTGGTTACTTTTTCCTGTTTGGTGATTTTATCAGATGCCCGGCAATGGACGCCTCCCCAGGCTACTACCGGTACAGATGCAGGGAAAACACAAACAGTTAACAAGATGGTTAAAACGGATTCTTCCACAACCATCAAAAACCAGGTTACCATCAAAGGTCAGGCTGTTCCTTATACTGCTACGTTTGGTACTATGCCGGTTTGGGATGATGACGGGAAAGCAATCGCAGGAGTTTTTTACACTTATTATGAAAGGTCAGATGTAAAAGACAGGACTATGCGTCCATTAGTGATTTCTTTTAATGGCGGTCCGGGCACTCCCTCCGTCTGGATGGAGATCGGGTATACCGGCCCGAGGATACTGAATGTTGATGATGAAGGCTACCCGGTGCAGCCCTATGGAATGAGGGATAATCCTTATTCCATTTTAGATGTTGCGGATATTGTTTATGTGGATCCGGTTAATACGGGATTTTCCAGGGCGATCAGCAAGGATATTCCAACCGGTAAATTTTTTGGAGTTAATGAAGACGTTAAATACCTGGCGGAATGGATCAACACGTTTGTTACAAGAAAGAACCGGTGGGCCTCTCCAAAATTCCTGATCGGTGAAAGTTATGGCACTACAAGAGTATCAGGCCTTGCTTTGGAATTACAAAATTCACAGTGGATGTACCTGAATGGAGTTATCCTTGTATCTCCTACAGATCTCGGTATTAATCGTGATGGCCCGGTGGGTGAAGCCTTGCTATTGCCTTATTATTCCGCTACTGCCTGGTATCATAAAAAACTTCCCGCTGATCTTCAGCAAAAAGACCTGACAGCAATGTTGCCTGAGGTCGAAGATTTTACAGTCAATCAACTGATACCTGCCCTTACAAAAGCCGGTGAGCTGACTGCTGATCAGAAAAAGCAGATCGCTTCAAAAATGTCCCGTTATTCAGGATTGTCGGAGTTAACCATACTGCAGCATAACCTCGTTATCCCCACATCTTTTTTCTGGAAAGAACTTTTAAGAGATGAAGGATTTACAGTGGGGAGATTGGATTCTCGGTACAAAGGAATAGACCGGCAGGATGCAGGTGAACGACCTGATTATAATTCAGAACTTACTTCATGGCTTCATTCATTTACTCCTGCGATCAATATTTACCTGCGGGAAGAATTGGGATACAAGACTGATTTAAAATATAACATGTTTGGATTTGTATATCCATGGAATAATAATAATGACAGGACAGGCGAAAACCTGAGGCGGGCAATGGCTCAGAATCCTTACCTACACTTATTGGTGCAGTCGGGGTATTATGATGGCGCCTGTGATTATTTTAATGCCAAATACAGTATGTGGCAAATGGATCCGGGCAGTAAATTAAAAGACAGGATGAGCTGGAAAGGGTTCCGCAGCGGCCACATGATGTACCTGCGCAGGGATGACCTGGTGACCGCCAATGAGCAGTTAAGAGAGTTTATAAAGAACTCGATTTCAAAACCGGGTACTCCTGCAAAGTATTAGCAAAGGATTAAATGAAAATGAATAGCAGGGACTGTCTTTTAATTATTTGGCAGTCTCTGTTTTTTTTAGTAAATTGGAAATAATTTTCTCATATATTTTAAGGTTGCAAGGGGAGAGATGAATGGTCATCTCTCTCTTTTTTTTCTAAAACGATATTGTTTTTTTATCGCTGACTAAATTCTTTAAAGAACAGCGCCAGGCATGCAAATAACCGTCACAAACAATGGATCCCGGGTTTTCTGAACGGGAGAATTCATTTCAGAAAAAGAATAATGACAAAAAAAATCTCCAGCCGGTAAAACAGGAGCTTAGTGCCCGGGACTGGATTCGAACCAGCACAACCTTTCGGATGCTGCCACCTGAAGACAGTGCGTCTACCAATTTCGCCACCCGGGCAGGGCGGCAAATGTAAAATGAAAAATGAAAAGAGTAAAATGTAAATTAAATACCGTTTACTTACATTATACTATACGCTGACATTGAAATCCCTTAAAGCATCGTTCAGGCTGGTCTTCAGATCGGTACTTGCTTTGCGCTGGCCGATGATCAGGGCACAACTGACCCCGTATTCTCCTGCAGGAAATTTTTTTGTGTATGAGCCGGGGATCACCACACTGCGTGCAGGCACCCGGCCTTTGTATTCAACCGGCAAGCTTCCGCTTACATCAATGATCCTTGTTGACTGAGTCAAAACTACATTTGCTCCAAGTACAGCTTCTTTTTCCACCTGAACCCCTTCCACAACTATACAACGGCTCCCGATAAAACAACCGTCTTCGATGATGACGGGCCTTGCCTGCAATGGTTCTAACACACCACCTATGCCAACGCCACCGCTCAGGTGCACAGCTTTGCCAATTTGTGCACAGCTTCCGACTGTGGCCCAAGTATCTACCATGGTACCCTCATCCACATAGGCGCCTATGTTCACATAAGAAGGCATCATTACCACATTCTTTGCAATATATGCACCATACCTTGCCACTGCATGCGGTACGACACGCACTCCTATGTCTTTATAGTTTTTCTTCAAGGGCATTTTATCATAGAATTCGAAAGGTTCAAGGTTCCATGTTTTCATTTGCTGCGTGGCAAAATACAACAGGATGGCCTGCCTGACCCATTCATGCACCTGCCAGCCGTTTTCACCCGGGGATGCTACCCGGAGTTTTCCTTTATCAATGTTTTCGATCACGGCTCCAATGTTGTTCCTGTATTTTTCTTCTTTCAGCAGTTCCCTGTTGGACCATGCCTCCAGTATCAGATCTTTCATGTGTAAAAATTTGCAGCGAAAATAGATTTTATATTGACATGGATTGTTGCCGGTCAGATTATCCTGGTCGTTTAGCCGGATTATCAATTCATATTTGTAGTTTCATGGCTAAATTCAATTCTATGCGCTATTTCATTCCTGCTTTTTTTATTTTTATTTCTATGACGGTACTGGCACAGTCAGCAGAGAAAATACATTTCAAAGCAATATTGGTTGATACGCACAACGATGTGCTTTCTTCGTCCGTACTGGACGGGAAAGACATCTCCCATCGTATCAATTCAGGCCAGAGTGATCTTGACCGATGGAAAGAAGGAGGCCTTGATGTACAGTTTTTTTCCGTATGGACCGGTGATAGACCCAGGAACAAGGAAGGTTTTTTCAAAGATGCAATGGAAGAGATTGATTCCCTCGATGCAATTGTTTCCCGGAATCCGGGCAGGATGATAAAGGCTTATACCTATGCTGATGTAAAAAAAGGAATCCGGCAAAAGAAACTTGTTGCATTGATCGGTGTGGAAGGAGGACACATGATCGAAGGGGATTTGAACAAACTGGAAAATTTATATAAAAGAGGAATGCGGTATATGACCCTGACCTGGAATAACAGCAACAGTTGGGCTACCAGCGCCATGGATGAAACGCTGAATGCTGATAGTTTAAAACATAAAGGACTTACGGAATTCGGTAAACAGGTAGTAAAGCGGATGAACGAGCTGGGTGTAATAGTGGATCTTTCTCATACAGGGGAACAAACTTTTTATGATGCTATTGCGACTACTACAAAACCGGTACTGCTGTCGCACAGCTCCGTGTGGAATATTTGTCCTGTATTCAGAAACGTGAAAGATGATCAGATAAAAGCAGTGGCAAAAAACGGGGGAGTGATCTGTGTTAATTTTTATTCAGGTTTTATTGACAGCAATTTTGCAAAAAAAATGAATGAGCTGGAAGGCACCCGGGGCAAACAAATAAAAGATTCGCTGAAACAATATTATGATGCGGCAAAAATGAACGCAATATGGGAACAATATTTTTCGGCAGAACTGGAGCCTTACCGCCCTTCTGTTTCAAAGCTGGTGGATCATATTGATTATATCGTTAAATTAGTGGGTGATGATTATGTCGGTATTGGTTCAGACTATGATGGTGTATCATCTGTGCCGGTAGGCCTGGATGATGTAACAAAATATCCGTTGGTCACAGAAGAATTGGTCAAAAGAGGTTATTCAAAAAAATCCATCAGAAAAATTCTCGGAGGCAATGTGCTACGGGTGATGAAAGCAGACTTCAAGTAAGATTTAATATGCCTGCAGATCGGAAAATATTTTTAAGAAATATTCAAATCGATTTTTATCATAGCAAGCAAAAAGTATCAACTGGACTTCCTGATGATCAGCTCAGTGTTGAGAACTCTTTTTTCAAAATTACTGATGGGTCGTTTGCTTTCAATAAGCTGCACCAGCAGTTCCGTAGCCGTTTTACCAATTTCAAATGCAGGTTGGACAACTGCTGAAAATGGCGGATTGAAAATATCAGCAGAAATGGTATTGGTGAATCCTACAAGAGCTATTTCTCCCGGAACATTCATTTTTAATTGGGTTAATATACTTAGTGTGGTTGTACTTAACCTGTCTGAAGCAGTTAGTATGGCATCAGGTTTATTTTTCAAAGCCAGCAATTCATGAAGCGCATCATAAGTTTCTTCTTTTATCATTCCCCCATGGGCGCAGTATTTTATATACTGGTCTTCTACAGGAAGACCATTCACTTCAAGCGCCCTGATGTATCCCTCCAGCCTTTCTGCCGTTATTGATAAAAAATCCGAGCTGGTGATATGTGCTATATGGCGATGTCCTTGTTGTATCAGATGTTGAGTCGCTTCAAAAGCACCCTGCAAATTGTTTGCAATTACTTTATGTGTTTTGATTTTATCGGGTACTCGGTCAAAGAAAACAACGGGTAATCCCTTATTTTGAACTTCTTCAAAGTGATCTACGTTTTCAGATTCTGCTGAAATTGAAACGATCAGTCCATCTACCGATCTCGAAAAATGATGCTGTGTGGTCAACACTTCTCTTTCATAAGATTCATGAGTTTGCGTGATGATGACATTATAATCTTTTTTATGAGCAATGGACTCTATCCCATTGATCACCTGTGAAAAAAAATTATTGTCAATGTTTGGTACAATAACAGCGATGGATTTGCTTTTACCTTTACGGAGGCCTTGTGCAATGGGATTAGGCTTGTAATTGATTCTGCCGGCGTATTCTTTTACCAAAGACTGTGTTTCGGCACTTATCTCGTGACTGCCTCTTAAAGCTTTGGACACTGTGGATACTGATAGTCCCAACGCTTTAGAAATGTCTTTAATGGTAATAGTCCCGGATTTCATCCTGATAGTCTTTCCCCCAAAGTAATTGGGTTTCTAAAGTTAGAATAGTTTTACGACAACGTTTTCGAAGATTTTGCTGCTTCATTACTTTTTATTCACTACGTTCGGAATAGGATTTTTGAAGTAATTCGAAATGTATTCTTTTATAATTTAACTAATGCCTGGCCATGGAATTGAATCCAGGAAAAAAGCCGGTGGTAGTTCCCGGAAGCCGGGAAGATGAAGTCAGTTCTGCAGTTGATAAATTTCATTCAGCATTGATTGAAGTTAATGATAAGCTGCTGGAGGAGTTACTCTGCAAGGAATTAAGCTACGGTCATTCCAATGGATTGGTGGAAGATAAGAGGAGTTTTATTACGAAAATTAAAAACAGAAATTCTGCTTTTACTTCAATTAAAATATCACGGCAAAAAATAATAGTTACAGGAGAAACTGCAGTGGTACGGCATCATTTCTTAGCCGGAACCAATGATAAAAATTTACCCGGAAAGGTAGAGCTGTTCATTCTGCAGGTGTGGCAATGGCAAAACAGGCGGTGGAAATTACTGGCGAGGCAGGCATTGCGTTCGTAATTGCAACTACAACGTTTTCGTAAATAAACCCGGCGCTGTTAAAATTTTATTAAACGGCTGTTATTAGTTTTACTTCTGAAAAAGCAGAAGCGGGACATTCGGTATAACGGCAGTTCATGTTAATCTGGAAGGGAATCTTGGCTTGCCTGGAAAAGTTTTTCGATATTTTTTGGCTGGAAACACCCGGATAAGAAACTTATTAAGTAATTATTTTTCCCGGTACTGATTTTTTAAAATGGTAATAAAAATTTCTTGATAAAAAAGGAGAAATATTTATTTCAATACTCCGGTACCAATAATTTTTAACTCTAATTATTTATTAACTGCAAAAAAGAAAGCAATGATGCAAAAACTGCTTCTGAAAAAAATGATGCTCTTTGCAATGACAATTTGTTTTTATGGAATTGCAAAGTCACAATCTGCGACGGGTACAGTAACTGATGCTAACAATGTACCGATGCAGGGAGTGTCGGTACAGCTAAAAAACACCAGGATAGGAGTAACCACCAATTTAAATGGTGTGTTTTCGATTGCTGCTCCTCAGGGTACGACCCTTGTGATTTCATTTGTAGGTTATAAGACGCAGGAAATACAGGTGAACGGCAGCCCGATTACAGTAAAACTGGTGCAAAACACCGAAGATGTTTTGTCGAATGTGGTGGTAGTGGGGTATGCCACCCAGAAAAAAATTGACCTTACCGGTTCCGTTGCCTCTATCACTTCAAAAGAATTAGGCAACCGTCCTGTTACCAATGTTTCTTCTTCCCTGGCGGGCCTGGCTTCCGGTATGTATGTGCGGCAAGGCTCCGGTACTCCGGGAAGCGATGGCGCCAGCATAACCATAAGGGGTCTCGGTACACTGAGCAGCACTTCTGTTCTTGTGTTAGTGGATGGAGTTATCAGCAGCATGGATGCCGTGAATCCCAACGATATTGATAACATCACTGTATTAAAAGATGCTGCATCTGCATCTATTTATGGTGCATTGGCTGCTAATGGCGTTATACTGATTACAACAAAGAAAGGAACAATTAAAAAACCGGCAGTTACGTACAGCGGCATTTTCTCATCTACCAATCCTACGGGTCTTCCAAAATTTGTAACCAATAGTGCGAGGTATATGCAGTTGTTGAATGAATCTGCTACCAATATAGGGAACAATGTGATTTTTGACCCAACCAGCGTTATACAACCATTTATAGATGCTTCAAATCATCCGAATGATACTACCAGTCTCGGAGTTCCCAATTATGTTGCTTATCCGAATACAGACTGGGAAAAGGTAATCTTTCAGCATCATTTGCTGCAAAATCATAATATTTCAATAAGCGGCGGTAATGAAAACACTACCTACCTGCTTTCGCTTGGATATCTGAACAATCCCGGATTAATCAATAATTCCTGGGCTGCGAAATATCAGATAAGAGCAAATATTGAGTCTAAAATCGGCAATAATATTACTATAGGCACTCAGACCTTTGCTTACCTGCAGAATTACGGGATGGCACAGTTAACCGGTCTGGGTTTATTTAATTACCTGGTGCAGACTTCTCCGGCTATTTATCCTTATTATAACGGAAAATACGGATCTACCTCCGCAAGCGGGGATGTAATCGGCCAGGCAAGTAACCTTTTATATTTTACCAAAAATTATATTGGCTCAACACCAACTACAAATATCAATACTACCTGGTATGGAAGGGTGAAGTTAATTAAAGGATTGACTTTTGAACCTAAGTTTAATTACCAGACAAGATTTGATGAAGGAAATTACAATGATAACCCGGTTACTACGGAGAGATGGAACTTTATTACCATGAAAATGGTGACAGCGCCTACACCGGCCAGCCAGTTGAATACTTATAATACATTCAGTAAATCCTGGAGCTATACTTTGGAAAGTGTGTTACGCTATAACACAACAATAGCCGGAGTACATAATGTTGGCGCCATAGCAGGATTTAATCAGTATTATTTTAATAGCAACAGTACCAGCATTACCGGATTTGGCCTGATAGATCCTTCTGTTCCTGCCATCAGCAGCGCTAACGCTTTTCCATCTAATCCAAGCGGTAGCGCCACCAATTGGGGTATGAGGTCTTTTTTCGGAAGGATCAACTATAATTATAATGAAAAGTACCTCTTGGAAGCAAATGTTCGGGATGATGGTTCATCCCGATTTGGTCCTAATAACAGGTATGGCGTTTTCCCGTCGTTATCACTTGGATGGGTCCTTACAAAAGAGCGTTTCCTTGAAAAATTACAGGATCATAATATTCAAAACCTGAAGCTTCGTGGTTCCTGGGGTCAATTGGGAAATACTGCCTCAGGCAATTATCAATGGCAAGCCACTTACGGGGCAGTACCTTATTCCTTTAATGGAATATCTGCCACCGGCTTAAGACAGGGTCAGATAGCCAATCCCAGCCTTCATTGGGAAACTACGAATGTAACTGACTTTGGATTGGATGGCTTAGCATATAAAAAATTAAATTTCTCTGTTGACTGGTACCGGAGATTTACAACCGGAATCCTTTTTTCAGCGCCTCTGGATCTTACTGTCGGCACCGCTTCGGCCCCTGTCGGAAACTTTGCTCAGGTGTTGAATAGCGGCCTTGAATTTTCTTTGGGATGGACAGGAAAAATTGGCCCGGTTGATTTTTCGGCCGGTGGCAACTTCAGCTATAATTATCTTAACCGTGTCGTTCAATATAAAGGTCCGCTGGTACAGGGATATACTACGGATATAAATGGAAAATCAGTTTATACCTCAAACATCGGAGCAGTATCTGCAGGTGGTAATAACCGGATACTTGAAGGATATATGATCAATGTCTATTATTTACAAACAGTATATAATGGAACCGGAAAATACACCAAGACCGACGGATCACTTGATCCCAACGGTGGACCCAAGGATGGAATGATCAGAACTCCTGCTGATCTTGCATGGGTACAGTCTATGCAGGCTGCGGGATTTAAGTTCGCTCCGGTGAATACAATTGGGAAAGGACAATTATATTATGGAGACCTGATCTATGCTGATAATAATGGGGATAGCACTTACGGTGGTTCTACCGATAAACAGTTTATGAAAATGTCCAATACGCCCAAATATATTTTTGGTTTAAACCTGAATGCCTCCTGGAAAGGTTTCAACATTAATATGATCTGGGCAGGAGCAGCGGGAATGAAGTATTACTGGAATCAGACATATTACAACAGCGTAACCGTGGCATTGGGCGGAACGATACCAGAGAGAATTGCAGACGATCATTATTATTACAATGTGGCCAATCCTTCTGATCCGAATAATAAGATTAACGGACTCTTTCCCCGGATCAAGTATTCCGATAATATCAATAATGTGGCAAGTACGTACTGGCTTTATGATGCATCTTATATCCGGCTGAAAAATCTGCAGATTGGTTATACAATCCCGCAAAGGGTATTAGGACCAGTAAGTAAGTATGTCAGCAGGCTGAATGTTTTTATATCGGGAGAAAACCTGGTGACGATCACAAAATTCCCGGGGCCTGATCCCGAGATCGGAACCGGCGTGGGTTATCCGACATTGAAGCAATATGCTTTTGGTATAAACGTGACATTTTAATTTTTGAAAATTCAAAATATGATCATGAAAAAAATAATTTTTATTGGGTTAATTGCAATCATCGTTTTCGGTAGTTGTAATAAAAAAATACTCGATACTGTTCCTAACAACCAGGTTTCTTCCAGTTCTATGTGGAGTACGGATAATCTGACTGACCTCGGTGTAACTGGAGTATATGCTGCATTGAGGCTTGGAGGCAGCGGCAGTGGAAATTTGTTGTACGAGTTATATTCTATGGACAGGTATGCATATACCGGACAGGACTATTACAATGATGAGTTGACCAACGCTACAGCAACACCAACCTCCGGTTTATTTACTACAGCCTGGCAAACTCTTTATGAAGGTATCAGCAGGGCAAATGATGCTATCACCAATATCCCGTTAAAATCACCGTCGCCTGCTGCAAAAAAAGGAAGATATATAGCAGAGTGTAAATTTTTAAGAGCATACTTTTATTTCAGGCTGAATCAGCTGTGGAATGGTATCCCGGTTTATTTGGAACCTACTGCTTATAACAAATTTGATCATCCTGCTGTTTCAAGAGACAGTGTATGGGGTGTGATCATTAAGGACCTGACAGATGCGATTAATGAACCGAATCTGCCTTCCTTTTACCCTTCAGGAAATGCTAACTGGGGCCATGCTACCAAAGGAGCCGCTTATGCGCTGAGAGGTGAAGTGTATATGTATAAAAAACAATGGACCCAGGCGATAGCAGATTTTCAACAGGTGAAAGCAGCAGGCTATTCACTTTTTATGGGTGCCGGTTCCAATAGTTATAAGATGTTATTCAAAACAGCTAATGAGCAATGCCCCGAAATGATTTTCTCCATGCAAAATATGGATCTTGCAGGTTATGGAGGTACTACGGCATTTTATTGTGGAACCCGTTCAACTTTTGGCTCCTGCTGGGATTGGTACGGACCTTCCAATGAACTGGTAGATCTTTATGAAAATTTGGATGGAAGTAAATTTAACTGGGAGAGTGTTATCCCGGGTTATACCAGCATGACACCGGCGCAGAGAGAAGTTTACTTTCTCCGGAATAATGCTACGACTGCTGAGTTAAACGCAGCAACAGCAAGAGGGGCACAGGTTTCATCCTATTTGCCTGCAGGTAATGAAGCTCGTATTGCACAGGCATATGCCAACAGGGATCTGCGCCTGGCACAAACTATAATTACTCCTTACTCCACTTATCTTGGAGCTCCAATTGGATCTTCAGGTGATCTTACCTATACCTGGCGATGGCCTTACCGCGATATGAACCCTCCTACCCAGGACATTAAAAATGACAAGACAAACTATGCTTTGTACTGGTACCGCAAATTTGTTTATGAAGGAAGTTCTGAAGGCAGTAAGAGGGACCAGGTACCTACTGATTATCCGATTATCCGTTATGCTGATGTTGTACTGAGATGGGCTGAATGTATCAATGAAAATGTAGGCCCAACACAGGAAGCCCTTGATCTCATTAATTTAGTTCGCACAAGGGCTGGTTTACCAAATCTTCAGATGGCAGATGGGTCTTTGCCCACTTTCGTTAGCGGGCAAAGTGATCTCAGAAACAGGATTCAGAATGAACGCAGGGTGGAATTTCCCAATGAAGGAGTAAATTATTTTGATGAACTTCGCTGGGGTACCTGGAAAGCAAATAAATTTTATACAGGTAATGGCGCCAAAATGGTATGGGGAACGGTACTTTCACCTTATGTGTGGCCGGGAGATTATAACATTACATGGCCTGTACCTACATCTGTAGTTCAGATTACAAACGGAAATGTGCCTAAAACTCCGGGTTGGAATTATTAAGAAGGGAATTGATGAAATGAATCGGTAAATGATAAACGAAAAAAATTCATTTATCAAAATTGAAATATAAATTTTTAGTTGCTTTTTTTCTCATGATTGTACCTGTTCTTCTCATAGGGCAGGTACAAATTTTTCGTAACTATCTTACCAATACTTTCAAGGAAAAGCGTTTTTCTTTCAGTGCACCCGGACTACAACAATGGAGATCTGTTGGTAAAAAAGAGTTACTCCAAAAGATCAGTTCTTTGCCTGCAGAGGTAAAGCAGGATGTAATAAAGGAAGCAGACAAATGGCTTTCTTATGATTGGCCTGCACTTCCCGCATCAATTTACATGGAATTTAAACTTAATGGCAACCGGAACAGGTTTGAAGAAAGACAAACAGAACGGCGAAAAGTATTGTCTGATCTTGTAGCTGCATTTCTTATCAGTAAAGATCAAAAATATTTTTTCCCGATCGTCAATGGCTTATGGGCAACATTGGAAGAAAGCACCTGGGTATTGCCGGCACATATAGGGGTACAAAAAGCAGGCTCCGGGCTTCCGGATCCTTCAGAACAGATAATTGACCTGGTAAACGGTCAGACTGCTGCACTGCTTGCCAACATTCAATGGGTACTGCATGATGAAATGGATGCCTATTCTCCCATCATCAACGAACGTATTTATTCAGAGTTGCGTAAACGTATTGTGATTCCCTATCTTCAAAGAAGCGATTTCTGGTGGATGGGTTTTAACGGGAATATCGTTAATAACTGGAATCCCTGGATCAATACAAACGTGCTGCATACGGAATTGCTAACTGAAGCGAATATTGATACACTCAATCTAATAACAGAAAAAATCCTAAGGAGTACTGATCAGTTTATTAACGGCTACCCCGAAGATGGCGGCTGTGATGAAGGCCCTACTTATTGGAGTGAAGCAGGAGGAAAATTGATCAGGATGCTTTACCTGCTCCGGAGCGCTTCCTATAGTAAATTAAACTGGTCCTCTGAAGGTTTGCTTCAGAGGATGGGTACTTATATTTATAAAATGCAGATCAGCAAAAACTATTTTGTAAATTTCGGGGATGCTTTTGCACGAAATATTCCGAATGCAGTAAGTGTTTACCGCTTTGGTGAATATTTTAATAACGATAGCCTTATTCATTTTGCATCTTATCTTTTTTCTTTAGAAAAAAGACTGCCGGCAGATAATATCACTGAATTTTTTCAGATGGTGGAAGTGTACCGGTTTTTAAGCAGCGACCAGGATGCTGCGGCGCCCATGCCTGCTTTTTCCTGTCTTCCTGATCTGCAGGTGATAACAGCCCGGTCCAAAAACAGAACAGATGAAGGATTGTTTTTAGCAATACAGGGTGGCAATAATGGTGAGAGCCATAACCATAACGATGTTGGCAATTTTATTATATATGCAAATGGAAAACCAGTGATCGTGGATGCCGGTGTTGGTGTGTACACAGCTCAGACTTTCAGCAGCAAAAGATACGAACTGTGGAATATGCAATCTCAATGGCACAATTGTCCTACGATCAATGGTGTAATGCAGCAAAACGGAAAGCAATTTAAAGCTACAGGATTTTCCTGCGGTGATCCAAAGAATGGAAATATGTCTGCAAAAATGGATATTGCCGGCGCCTACCCGAAAGAAGCTGCAGTAAAAAGCTGGATAAGAGAATTTTCATTTGACCGAGATAAAAATGTGATCAGTATAAAAGAAAATTACAGATTGGAAAAATGGATCGAAAACAGTAAAGTGCATTTCCTCGCCTGCTGCCCGGTTAAAGATGATGGAAACGGAATGATTGAGTTTCTTGATGCGGATGGTAAGCCTGCTTTGCTGATGCATATTCCAAAGGGAATTGAATTTGTTGTTGAAGAAAAAAGAGTTGAAGATAAAAGGCTGAATTCTTCGTGGGGAGATAAATTATACCGGGTAACCGTGATACTTTCGGGTAAAAGCCTGGAAGATTCTCTAAAATTTGATTTCAGTATTCCCAAAAATCAACAACGATGATTAAAAACATTCTTCTTCTTGTTGCTATCCTTGCAGTGCTCCGTTCAAATGCGCAAACTTCTGTCCCGGGGCAGAGCATGCGAGAATTGATAAAGGAAAATTTTGTATTGGCAGACAGCCAATATCGCTACATGATGTCGCTCACACCTGCTGACCAGATGCCGCAAAGTTTTGAAGAAAAAAATAATAAGTTCATTGCAAAAGAGATCACCTGGTGGTGTAGTGGTTTTTACCCGGGAACGCTTTGGTATATCTATGAACAAACCCATGATGAAGCGATAAAAAAGGAAGCAGAAAGAAGTTTGCAGGTAATTGAACCCAATCAAACCTATACCGGTAACCATGATTTGGGATTTATGATGTATTGCAGTTTCGGAAATGCGTACAGGATCACTAACAATGAAAAATACAAGGATATTATTTTCCGCTCTGCACAATCATTGTCAACCCGGTACCGCCCTTCGATTAAAGCAATTCAGTCCTGGAATAAAAACCAGTATTTCAATTGCCCGGTGATTATTGACAACATGATGAACCTGGAAATGCTTTGCTGGGTCAGCACGAATGGCGGAGATAAAAAGTACGAGGATATAGCGATTGCTCATGCAAACACAACAATAAAAAATCATTTTCGCCCGGATTACAGTTCTTATCATGTAGTGGATTATGACCTTCAAACCGGAATGGTTATTCGCAAAGCCACCTGGCAGGGTGCAGCCAATTGTTCGCCCTGGGCAAGAGGGCAGGCATGGGGATTGTATGGCTACACGATGATGTACCGCTTTACAAAAAATAAAATGTATCTCAACCAGGCAAAAAATATTGCGAAATTCATTTTGCATAATCCCAACCTGCCCGCCGATAAAATTCCTTACTGGGATTTTGAAGCGCCGTTGATTCCTTTTGCCAAACGGGATGCATCGGCTGCAGCTATTATTGCATCTGCATTATTGGAGCTCTGCCGATATGCAAATCCGGTAGAAAAAAAAGAATATCTCTCTGCTGCAGAGGTCATTCTTCGTTCTTTATCCAATGACACATATCGTGCAAAGGCCGGTGAAAACGGGGGTTTTATTTTAAAGCACAGCACCGGCGCTTATCCGTTCAATTCCGAAATAGATGTTCCTCTTGTTTATGCGGATTATTATTTTCTTGAAGCGTTAAAAAGATATAAAGACTGGTATTTGTAATGATTAATGGGCATCTTTTTTAAAAGATTTTTTATTGAATAATGATCTTGAAAAAATCATATCGTCAAAATCTGAAAAAAATTTTTCATCTTTTTCTTTTTACTCTCCTCTTCATTCCTTCAGCAATAGCACAGGCCCAGGTAAAAACGAAAATATCATTATTACACGGGTCACACAGGGAGGGAAAAAGGATGGATGCTGATATGGCCCGTTGGCGTAGCTACGGGCTGGGACAATTTATACATTGGGGACTGTATTCCATTTTAGGGGGAAAATGGAATGGGCAACAATATAACGGTGCGGCAGAATGGATACGATCCTGGAAAGAAATACCAAAAAGAGAATACGATTCACTGTACCTGAAATTTGATCCCAAAGAATTTCGTCCGGCAGAATGGGCAGCCATGGCAAAAAAAATGGGCGTGAAATATATGACGATTACTACAAAGCATCATGACGGATTCTGTTTGTGGCAAAGTAATTTCAGCACTTATACAATTTCCAATTCTCCGTATAAAAATGATATTATTGATCCTCTTATAGAAGCATACAATAAAGAAGGAATTGATGTGTATCTCTATTATTCGATACTGGACTGGCACCATCCTGATTGGCGTTATGATCTGAAGACAAAAGAGGATAGCATGGCTTTCTGCCGGTATAAGTCATTTGTTAAAAACCAGCTTACTGAACTTTTGCAAAAATATCCTTCTGTAAAAGGATTTTGGTTTGATGGTACCTGGGATGAGAGCTGGAAAAAAAGCGGGGCTTTTTCCGATTCATTGGAGCAGTATTTAAAAAAAATTCATCCGGGTCTGATCATCGGGGGCCGGTTAAGAGCGGATGATTTTGGCAACAGGCATTTTGATGCCAATGGTGAAATGATGGGAGATTATGAACAGGGATGGGAAAGAAAAATTCCAAAGACCTATGCAGATGTGCACGGCAATGACTGGGAATGCGTGATGACTATCCCGGAAAATGGTTGGGGATATTCGCAAAAGTGGATGGGCCATTGGAAAACAACAAATGAATTGCTGGAGATGATGGCGCAATGTGTATCATTGGGCGGAAATTTTGTTGTTAACTTCGGCCCCGAAGCAAACGGGATTTTCCGGCCGGAAGAAATAAAGACTGCCCGTGAAATCGGCGAATGGATGAGGCAGAACGATGATGCCATTTACAATTGTGAATATGCAGGATGGGAAAAGCAGGACTGGGGTTATTTCACTAAAAAGAGAAATGAGAATAAAGTTTATATGATCATTTGCAATATTCCGGTGTCAGGTAGCCTGAAGATCAGATCATCTGCCGGTATTGATGTTGCAAAAGCTTTCCTGTTGCAGTCACCGGAAAAATTATTGACAATGGAAAACATAGAAAATGGGGTAAAATTTATTTACCTCCCGGAAGGATTATCTTTTAAAAAACCTTTTGTAATAGAACTGGATATAAGAAATGCAAAACAGGTAACCTGGAATAAATAAAAGAAAATGTAAAGCATACACATGAAAAGAAGAAATTTTCTGAAATGGTCATCACTTTTTGGCTTTGCAGGAATAGTTCCTGTAAAAGAAATTTTAGTTGGCACAGAAAATCATATTGACGATAAGACAAACCGCAATGACCGGGACTATTGGGTATCACTGCTTGATAAAATTGCTTCACCGGTACTTTCCAATATGAGCAGGGGAGAGCTAAGAAAAAATATGATAGTGGAGTACAGTCCTATCTGGGACGGACGAAATAAACAGGTTGCCTACATGGAAGCATTCGGACGTTTGATAGCAGGTCTGGCGCCTTTTATCAGCCTGCCCGATGATAACAGTAACGAGACTGTTATAAAAAAAAGACTCAGGTTACAAACGCAGCAATGTCTTGCTCATGCTGTTGACCCGGGGAGCCCGGATTATTTGTATTGGGGTTCTGCACAAACCCGGCAGCCTTTAGTGGATGCAGCCTACATTGCACAGGCATTGTTATCGGCTCCGGAAGTATTATGGAAGCCTTTGGATGATACGACAAAGAAAAGGATCATTCATGAGTTTAAAATGATCCGGCAAATAGAACCTTATAATAACAACTGGGTGTTGTTTGCCGCAATGATTGAAAGTTTTTTACTGAGCATTGACGAAGAAATTAATGCAGCAAGAATAGACACGGCTATTGAAAAAATTAATAAATGGTATGTGGGTGATGGATGGTATAGTGATGGAGACCGGTTTCATTTTGATCATTACAACGGTTATGTCATTCACCCCATGCTGGTGGAAGTCTTGAAAGCAAATGTTGAAAAGGGAAGAAGAGAGAAGAAAGATTATGATCTTGCTTATAAGCGTATGCAGCGCTATGCAAGTTTCCAGGAGCGTTATATATCTCCCGAAGGTACTTATCTTGTTGTGGGACGATCCTCCACCTATCGTGTAGGCACATTCTGGCCTTTGGTAAAATTATCCCTGGAAAATAGTTTACCGGATGATATCAAACCGGCACAGATACGATCTGCCCTGACTGCAGTAATGAAAAGAATGTTTATCCCGGATACTTTTTCTAAAGAAGGTTGGCTGACTTTAGGGCTTGTCGGTAATAAACAGGAAGGAATTGCGGATTATTATTCCAATACAGGCAGCATGTATATCACTTCTCTTGCATTTTGGCCGCTAGGCCTTCCTGCATCTCATGAATTTTGGAGCGGGCCGTTTACCGAATGGACTCAGTGCAAAGCCTGGAGCGGTAAGCCATTTAAAAAAGATTATGCCGTTGATTACTAAAAATATTTAAAGATGAAAAATGGAGCAATAAATAATATAAATAGAACCCGGAATACAAAACCAGCATTGATTTCTATATTGATTCTTTTTATAATGGTATTCCCTTTAATGATGACTGCGCAGAAAAGGAAGCCAACGGAAAAAGAACCTGTAAAGTCATCAGTAATTACCAACGGTGCTCAGGACCGTGAATTCTGGGTGAACACTCTGTATAAAATTTCATATCCTGTAGTACACAATCTTGCAAATGAAACTCTGAAAAAAAACCTCCCCCTGGAACTAGGACCTGATTATTATTTACAGGTAAAAAAAGTTACTTACCTCGAAGCGGTGGGAAGAACTATGGCTGGGATTGCTCCCTGGGTGGCATTACCGGATGACAATACTAAAGAAGGAGTATTGAGGAAACAACTGCGGGATGAATTATTGAAAGGTTTAGTACATGCAGTGGATCCGAACAGTCCCGATTATCTGAATTTCCGAACCGAACTGCAACCCATTGTGGACGCAGCTTATCTTGCTCAGGCCTTTCTAAGAGCCCCGAAAACTTTATGGGAACCGCTTGACTCGTTAACTAAAAAAAGATTTATTGAAGAATTCAAATCATTGCGAAACAGAAAAGGAGCATATAATAATTGGTTGTTGTTTGCCGGTATCACCGAGGGTTTCCTGATGAAGATTAGCGAGCAGTATGACCCATCCCGAATAGATTTTGCACTACGCAAAATGAAGGAGTGGTATGTGGGCGATGGTTGGTACAGCGATGGCGAACATTTCAGCATGGATTATTACAATTCTTATGTCATTCATCCTATGCTGGTAGATCTTTTGAAGATTACAACAGAAAAGAAATTTTCGCTACAGCAGGATTATGATATTGCTTTGAAAAGAATGGTTCGTTACTCAGAGTTCCTGGAACGTATTATTTCACCGGATGGAACTTATCCTGCATTCGGACGCTCCATCACTTATCGTACAGCGGCTTTCCAGGCTTTGGGTCAAACCGCATTGATGGAAAAACTGCCGGAATATATTTTACCGGCACAAGTGCGTTGCGCATTAACCAAAGTGATGCACAACATGTATGACGGCAATCAGAATTTTGACAGTAATGGATGGTTGGTTCTTGGATTCAACGGGCATCAGCCCATGGTGGCTGATCAATACACATCCACCGGGAGTTTGTATATGGCAACACTTGGATTTCTTCCACTCGGTTTGCCTGCAGATAATCGTTTCTGGACAGATCCTCCGGTAGATTGGACAAGTAAAAAGGCATGGGGCGGGCAGACGCTGAAAAAAGATTATAAGGTGGAATGGTAGAGTATGAAAAAGTAAATTTTATTTTAAAACAAGCACACCTGTTTTTAAGTGAAACAAAATTTTTATATACCGGTAAAGCAAATTCTACTTTTTGTTCTGTTGCCATTTTTATTAAAAACAATATTGAATGCTCAGCAAAACAACGCACTTGCTTTATGGTACAAACAACCGGCAGCTACCTGGAATGATGCGCTTCCTGTGGGTAATGGAAGTTTAGGAGCTATGGTTTTTGGCAGAGTAACAAACGAACGCATTCAACTGAATGAAGAAAGCCTTTGGGCAGGCAGGAGTATTGATGTAAATAACCCTGGAGCCAGATCACATTTGAAAGAAATACAACAACTCTTATTGAATGGTGAAAATGAAAAAGCAGAAGAGTTGAGTACCCGATACCTGCTGGCTACGCCTCCCCGGTTCAGGTCTTATCAACCCCTCGGGGACATATTGCTCGATTTCGGAGAAGTGGAAGCGGTGAAAAATTATCACCATGAGTTGAATCTCGAAACCGGAATCGTTACTACCACCTATGAGATACATGGAGTAAAATATACAAGAGAAATATTTGCTTCTGCTCCGCAAAACTGTATTGTAGTTAAAATATCTGCAAGCAGTCCCCATGCCATTACCTGTAAAATAAATCTTACCCGGGAAAGGGATGCTACTGTTACTGCCGTTGGAAACGATCGCCTGCTGATGAGCGGCCAGGTTGTTGACGTTACTGATTCATTGAATGGCGAAGGAGGAATGGATATGAAATTTCATGCATTGTTACAGGCAAAACAGATTGGCGGCAATATCCGGGCTGGTTACAATGCAATACTTATCCAAAATGCCAGAGAAGTAACCATTTTGCTTACGGCCGCAACCGATTATAATTCTTCGAAATTAAATTTTGATCGCTCTATTGACAGCAAAGCCACCTGTGAAAATATTCTGAAAAAAGCCTCTGTATTTAGTGTTGAACAATTGAAGCAGCAGCATTTAAAAGAATATCAATCTTTTTTTAACCGGGTACAACTGCAAATAGGAAACACGGACCGATCCGGTATTCCTACGGATAAAAGGCTGGATTCACTAAAATCAGGAACCGATGACCCGCAGCTGGTAGCTTTGTATTTTCAATATGGCAGATATCTCTTGATGAGTTCCTCACGAAGCCCAGGAGTTTTACCGGCAAACCTTCAGGGTAAATGGAATCAGGATTATATTGCTCCCTGGAACTCGGATTATCATACCAATATCAACCTGGAGATGAATTATTGGCCTGCTGAAGTGTGTAATTTGAGTGAAACGGCCCTTCCTCTTTTTAATTTCATTGACAATTATCGTGTGCCTGGCCGTGTTACTGCAAAGGAAATGTACAATGCAGAAGGATGGACCATGCACCATGCCACAGATATTTTTGGTAAGACTGCAATCAATGCCGGTATTCAGTGGGGAACATCTCCTTTATCGGCTGCATGGCTTTGTTTGCATTTGTGGGAACATTATCTCTTTACAAAAGATAAAAAATTTCTTTTTCAAAAAGCTTACCCTATCATGAAAGAAGCGGTGCAGTTTGTACAAAGCTTTTTGATCAGAGATAAAAAAGGTTATCTCGTCACAGCGCCATCCATGTCACCGGAAAATACTTTTAAACTTCCCGATGGAGGTGAAAGCCAGATTACGTATGCCCCTACCATTGATGTGGAAATGATCAGGTCGCTTTATAATGCCTGCATAGAGGCAGTAAAGGAATTAAACACGGATACATCATTTATCGCAGCCTTACAAAATACATTGAAACAATTGCCGCCGGTTCAAATAAGTAAGCGGTACAATACCATTCAGGAATGGATAGAAGATTATGAAGAAACAGATCCCGGCCACCGGCATATTTCTCATTTGTTTGGTTTATACCCGGAAAATATTATTAATCCACAAACGCCTGATCTTTTTGAAGCGGCAAAGCGAACCCTGGAAAGAAGGTTACAAAACGGTGGAGGGCATACAGGATGGAGCCGGGCCTGGATCATTAATTTTTATGCCCGCTTGCAGGATGCAGAAAATGCTTATAGAAATGTAATGGCATTGTTACAGAAATCAACATTGAAAAATTTGTTTGATACGCATCCGCCATTTCAGATTGATGGCAATTTCGGCGGTACAGCGGGCATTGCTGAAATGCTTTTGCAATCACAAAACGGGACTGTTGATTTATTGCCTGCTTTGCCAAAAGAATGGAGCAACGGTTTTGTAAAAGGGCTTTGTGCAAGAGGTGGGTTTGTCGTGGATATGAAATGGAAAGACGGGAAACTTTTTAACGCTTCCATTTTTTCAAAAGCGGGGGGTGATTGCACGGTTCGTTATAAGGGGGAAATAAAAACCTTTAAAACTGAAGCCTGGAAAAAATATGAACTGAATGATTGGTTAAAATAATATTCTTAATAAAATTATGATTATTAAAATTTATAGCATATGAATGTATTTTTTGAAAGCCGGTATGCATCAAGCCCCGGGGAAGTAAAAAGAATGAATACAGAGGAGCTTCGGAATGCTTTTCTAATTAAAAAAATATTTGAAGCAGATACCGTTTGTTTAACCCTGACGCATTATGATCGCTTTATTGCCGGCGGAGCCATGCCTGTAAATGAAATTCTAACTTTGCCCAATCCCGATGAATTAAAAGCCGGTTATTTTTTGGAAAGAAGAGAAGTTGGTATTATCAATGTTGGCGGAAAAGGAAATGTAACTGCCGATGGTGTAGTTTATGAACTTAATTATAAAGAGGCTTTGTATCTCGGAAAAGGAACAGAAGTTGTTCAGTTCATCTCTGAAAATGGTAAAGAGCCTGCAAAATTTTATATCAGTTCTGCGCCGGCACATCATTCGTACCCCGCAGGAAAAATCTCTGGCCGGGATGCTGCTGTTGTTGAATTGGGAAGTGCTGCTACTTCAAATCATCGTGTTATTAATAAGTTGATAGTGGCAAGTGTGTTACCTGTTTGTCAATTACAGGTCGGTATGACTGAATTAAAACCAGGAAGTGTCTGGAACACTATGCCGGCACATACGCATGACCGAAGGATGGAAGTATATTTTTATTTTGATCTGCCTCAGGGACATTCTGTTTGTCATTTTATGGGTCAGCCGCAGGAAACGAGACATATCTGGTTACAAAATGAGCAGGCAGTGATTTCACCTAACTGGAGCATACATGCGGGAGCCGGTACCAGCAATTATACTTTTATCTGGGGAATGGCCGGTGAAAACCTTGATTATGACGATATGGATCGTTGTGAAATTACCGGGCTGAGGTAAAGAAAATTATTATTGAATAAAAAAACAATTCATTAGTATGAGGGTATTTATTCTTTTTGCTGCAGGTCTTTTTCTAAAAGCACAGGCTTGCTATTGCCAGGCGATTGTGGACATTAAAAATCCATTGGATATTGCAAGAAACGAAGAAGTACTGTCTGTTCCCTGGGCAGAAATTCTGAAAGCTTATCCTTCCATTGATACTACTATGTTTATTGTATTTAATTCAAATACCGGCAAACAACTTCCGTACCAGCTGGAATACAGGGATTCAAAGCAGGTGCAGAATCTTTTAATATTGGTATCGTTGCCTGCAAACGGCAAACTTGTTTTGCAAATAAAAAAAGGGGTGCGTGATGCATTTCCTGATAAAACCTATTGCCGTTATGTGCCTGAAAGAAAAGAAGATTTTGCTTGGGAAAATGATAAAATTGCATTTCGTATGTATGGTAAGGCACTGGAAAGTACTGATGAAAACGCATACGGAATGGATGTGTGGGTGAAGCGTACAGACAGTCTTATCCTTAATGAAAGATACAAGCGGGGTGAATATCATATTGACCATGGAGACGGGCTTGACTACTATCATGTTGGTTTTTCTCTTGGCGCTGGTGACAGTGATCCCTATGTAGATGATTCAATATGGTATTCCAAAAACTATCATTACTGGAAAGTTTTGGATAATGGTCCGCTTCGTTCTGCTTTTGAATTGGAATACGATGAATGGAATGTATCGGGCCAGGAAGTACGGGTCACCAAGACCATTTCACTTGATGCAGGCTCCCAACTCAGCAGGGTAGAAGACAATTATTATTTTTCGAAGACACCGGTTATGCCGGTTGTTACCGGAATTGTAAAAAGAAATGAACCCGGTGCTGAATTTTTTGATGAAAGAAATGGTGTGATGGGCTACTGGGAACCGAAGAATACCCAGGATGGAACAACGGGTGTTGGTTGTGTTTTTCTACGGGCTGTACAGCAAATGATGATGAAGAAAGGGCATCTGCTTACCGAATCACTTGTGAAACCAGGCCAGGCTTTGATTTACTACACAGGAGCAGCATGGGATAGAGCAGGAGAAATCACTTCATCTGAGCAATGGTTTGGTTATCTTCAATCGTTTAAAAAAAAGCTTGAACATCCACTGCAGATCACTGTGAAAAAATAAATTAACGGGATATGGATACTGTAAGTTCTCTTTTTCGGATTGACGGAAAACTTGCCCTGGTTACCGGGTGCAATCGTGGTATTGGCAAGACAATGGCAGAAGCTTTGGCCGGAGCCGGTGCAGATATTATAGGTGTATCAGCCAATCTTGAAAAGGAAGGGAGTGATATAGAAAAATCTGTGCAGATGCTTGGCAAAAAATTTTATCCTTATCAGTGCGATTTTAAAAACCGGGCTTCTTTATATGGCTTTATTGAGCAGATAAAAAAAGAGCATCCTGTAATTGATATATTGGTTAATAATGCGGGAACCATATTACGAAAACCAATAGCCGAACATCCGGATGAATATTGGGATGAAGTAATTGCAATAAATCAAACCGCACCGTTTATCCTGACAAGAGAAATTGGAAAAGAGATGGTGGTAAGAGGTAGCGGTAAAATTATTTTCACTGCATCCCTGCTGAGTTTCCAGGGAGGAGTTACTGTTCCGGGGTATGCCGCAAGTAAGGGTGCCATCGGAATTTTGGTAAAAGCATTTGCCAACGAATGGGCATCAAAAGGAGTAAACGTAAATGCAGTTGCACCTGGGTATGTTGCCACTGATAACACTGCAGCATTGCGGGCTGATGAAAAAAGAAGTGCATCCATTTTGGAAAGAATTCCTGCCGGGAGATGGGGGCGTCCGGAAGATTTTAAAGGCCCGGTAATTTTTCTGGCTTCTCCCGCTTCCGGTTATATGCATGGAACAATTGTGACTGTGGATGGCGGATGGATGGGGAGATGAATCTTCTTTAAGAGGGTATAAACGTAAATGATATTTAAAATGAATGCAGTAAAAAATAGTAATAGCTCTGTTTTCTGTTTTGGAGAATTATTGTTGCGGTTTTCGCCTTCATTGAACGGGCAATGGATCCGCCAGTCAGTTGCACCGGTATATATAGGCGGTGCAGAACTAAATGTGGCTTCTGCACTTGCTAACTGGAATATCCCGGTGCGGTATAGCACGGCTTTGCCGGATAATTTTCTTGGAAAGGAAATCATTCAAGAACTTCAATCCCGGAAAATTGATACTTCATTCATAACTTTTTCAGGTAATCGTATCGGCATTTATTATTTATCCCAGGGTGCAGATTTAAAAAGTACAAATGTAATTTATGACCGGGAAGGGTCATCCTTTTCAGAACTTAAAACCGGAATGATTGATTGGGATAAAGCATTAAAAGATTGTAATTGGTTTCATTTTTCAGCTATCAGCCCGGCATTGAATGAAAATGTTGCGCTTATTTGCAAAGAAGCGTTAGAAGCAGCAGCTGCAAAAGGATTAATGATTTCAGTTGACTTGAATTATCGTTCGAAACTTTGGCAATATGGAAAATCGCCAAAAGAAATAATGCCGGACCTTGTTAAATATTGCCAGGTCATCATGGGTAATATCTGGTCAGTTGATGCTTTACTGGGAACTGATACAGGTATCAGTAGCAGTAACGGAGAGAGTAAAAAAAGAATGATTGCAGCGGCTAGAGAAAATGTTTTGTTATTGAAAAAACGGTATCGGAATGCTTTGATTATTGTTTATACTTTTCGTTTGGAAAAAGAATATTGGGCATTGCTGTATAGCAATCATGAAGAAATGGTTGTATCAGAAAGTTTTCCAATAAGTAATGTGGTTGATAAGGCGGGTAGCGGTGATTGTTTTATGGCATCAGTCATTTACGGGTATTTAAACGGTTATGACCGTTTGCGTACGGTAAATTTTGCGACAGCTGCTGCAACGGGGAAACTAAGTGAGCCTGGTGATTCTACCAGGCAGACTGTTGAACAAATAAAAGCAAGATTAAAATGAATATAGAAGAGATTATAAAAAAGATTAAAGAAAGCGGGTTTCTCCCGTTATTTTATCATCATGATAGAAAAGTATGTATTGAAATTGTAAGGGCGATGTTTGCAGCCGGTGTGCGGATAGCAGAATTCGTCAACCGGGGACCGCAGGCTGCAGAAATATTTAATCTGCTGGTGAAAACGAGAGATGTCGAAATGAAAGATTTGATTCTGGCAGCAGGAACAATCAAGTCGGCTGCAGATGCGGAGACTTTTATTCAGGCAGGCGCCGATCTGTTGATTAGTCCGGTTTTTGATAAATCTGTCTTAGATGTTACAAGCAAGCACAGGGTATTATGGATACCAGGTTGTATGACTCCTTCAGAAATTCATACAGCAGAGAAATCAGGATGCACCCTGATAAAATTATTTCCCGGGAATATTCTGGGACCTTCTTTTGTGGAAGCTGTAAAGCCACTTTTCACGGAATTGGATTTTATTGTAACAGGAGGAGTGGATAGTTCCGAAAAAAACCTGGTAGCATGGTATCGCTCCGGGGTATGCTCTGTTGGGATGGGCAGTAAACTCATCGGCCATGATGTTTTGAAAAATAAAAATTATGATGAGTTAAAAGAGAAGATTAAAAAGCTCGTTGTATTGATAAAGCGATTAAAATCAGAATAGTTGAAATTTTTTCCAAGAACGGGAAGTATAGAGCAGTACAGGCGTTTTTAATTTATTATGTTTTGATGGGTCACAGATCTCAGCGTTCTGAAATTTTAAATAGATGAAATGCAACAGACCATTGGAAAATTAAGGTGGACAATTTGCGGACTAATTTTTTTTGCCACAACCATCAATTATCTTGACAGGGCAGTAATCAGCCTGCTCAAGAAAACATTATCTCATGAATTTAATTGGAGTGAAGCGGATTATGGCAATATTGTTATTGCATTTCAATTGTCTTATGCTGTTGGATTATTAGGTGCAGGGAGGCTTATTGACCGGATGGGATCAAAAGCAGGCTATGCGTTATCTACTTTTCTTTGGAGTACGGCAGCTGTTGCTCATGCATTTGCAAATTCTGTTTTTAGTTTTGGTTTGATCAGGGCACTACTTGGCTTAACGGAATCGGGAAATTTTCCCGCAGCTATAAAAGCTACGGCAGAGTGGTTTCCCAAGAAAGAGAGGGCGCTTGCTACAGGGATATTCAATTCCGGGGCAAATATCGGTGCTATAGTTGCCCCGCTTACCGTTCCTTTAATCGCACTTAAACTTGGCTGGCAATACGCTTTCATCATTACAGGTGCAATCGGTTTTGTATGGCTGATCCTCTGGTTGGTTTATTATGAAATACCTGCAAAACACAAACGATTATTAAAAACTGAATTTGAATACATTCATAGTGATAAGGATGATCCAACTGTAAATCCGGCCGGAAAAGAAAAAAAAATTTCATGGTCAAAGTTGCTTGGCTATCGTCAGACATGGGCTTTTGCATTGGGAAAATTTTTAACTGATCCTGTGTGGTGGTTTTATCTTTTCTGGTTGCCTGATTTTTTGGACAAGCAATACCACTTGGAAGGAACTGAAGTAGCATTGCCATTAGCACTGGTGTATATGATGAGTTGTGCAGGAAGTATTTTCGGCGGATGGTTGCCTCTTTACTTTGTAAGAAAGGGTTGGCCGGTATTCAGGGCAAGAAGGATTTCCATGTTGATTTATGCATGCTGTGTAGTACCGGTAATTTTCACTCAATGGCTGGGAAATTTTGAAATGTGGTTTGCAGTCATACTGATAGGGTTGGCGGCGGCAGCCCACCAGGCATGGAGTGCAAATATTTTCACAACGGTCAGCGATATGTTTCCCAAAAAAACGGTTGCTTCCGTAACCGGTATCGGCGGAATGTTTGGTGCACTGGGTGGGATTATTATCGCCACATTGGCTCCTGCCCTGTTTGAATATTATAAGATGTATGGGAATGAACAGTATGGTTATTTTATCCTGTTCATAATTTGCGGACTGGCTTATTTGACTGCCTGGTGGATCATGAAATGGCTGGTGCCAAAACAAATGCCTGTCCTGCCTTAGAAGGATAATAGTTATTTCCCGGGTTTTAACCCAAAAATTTTATTTTATCTCAGGAACAACATTTCCCTGTATTTCGGCAGGTACCATTCTCTGTCATCTACCAGCAGTTCCAGTTTGTCAACGTGGTAACGAACCTTATCAAAATATGATTCTTTCACCTGGCTGCAATAAGCAATGGCTTTTGTGCGGATATCGTCTATTTTATTACACACTTTCCTTGCTCCGATCATTTTTTCAACCAGGTCACCGAGTGAATTGATGTGCTCTGAAATCTTTTCCAATATTTGTTTCTGATTGGCAAAAGCAGCTTCTTCGAGTCCTGCTTCTTTCAGGCCTTTGATATTGTTAGCAAGTATATTCTGGTAACGGATAGCTGCAGGCAAAATATGACTGGTAGCCAGTTCTCCCATTATGCGGCTTTCAATCTGAACTTTTTTAATATATTTTTCAAGACCAATTTCATGGCGTGCTTCCAGTTCTTCCTCGGTATAAACATTGTTGTTTTTAAACAGAGCTCTTGCTTTTGCCGTGACCAGTGCATCCAAAGCCAGCGGAGTCGTTTTTACGTTGGGCAGTCCTCTTTTCTCCGCTTCTTTTTCCCATGCTTCACTATAGCCATCACCTTCAAATAAAATTTTTTCACTGGAGACAAAATATTCACGGATCACATGCATGATCGCAATTTCCTTTTTCTCCCCGTTTTCTATCAATGCGTCTGCATCTTTTTTGAATTGCTTGAGGGTTTCCGCCATAATCACATTCAATATTGTCATGGCGCTGGCGCAATTGGCAGAAGATCCAACAGCACGGAATTCAAATTTATTTCCGGTAAATGCAAAGGGAGAAGTCCTGTTCCTGTCCGTGTTATCTAATAAAAGTTCAGGAATGCTTTTATGGATGTCGATCTTCAGCATGCTTTCATCTGTTTCATCCATTTTGTCGGTAACTCTCGATTTGATATCGTTCAGTACTTTGGCAAGGTATTGCCCGATAAATACCGAAATAATAGCGGGGGGAGCTTCATTGGCACCGAGCCGGTAATCGTTTTGCGCTGAAGCGATAGAAGCTCTCATTACATCTGCATAATCATGAACTGCTTTGATGGCATTTACAAAAAAGGTAAGGAACATCAGGTTAGTCTTAGGCGTTTTTCCCGGCGTTAAAAGATTGACTCCGGTGTCAGTCGCCATACTCCAGTTATTATGTTTGCCACTCCCGTTTATTCCTGCAAAAGGTTTTTCGTGCAACAATACATGCAGGTTATGCCTTTTTGCAACACGGTTCATAATGTCCATTAATAAGGTGTTGTGATCAACGGCAAGATTTGCTTCTTCATAGATTGGCGCACATTCAAATTGTGCCGGGGCCACTTCATTATGACGGGTGCGCAGCGGGATGCCCAACTTATAAGCTTCTTCTTCATAATCCCGCATAAAGGCATAAACTCTTTCCGGTATGGATCCGAAATAGTGGTCTTCTAATTGTTGCCCCTTTGCAGGTGCATGCCCGAATACAGTGCGTCCGCATAGCAGCAGATCCGGCCTTGCATTATATAAACCTTCATCAATTACAAAATATTCCTGCTCCCAGCCAAGGGTGGCATAAACTTTTGTAATGTTTTTATCAAAATAGTTACAAACATCAACTGCTGCTTTATCCAATGCTTCAATAGCTTTCAGCAAAGGAGCTTTGTAGTCAAGTGATTCCCCGGTATAAGAAATAAAAATGGTGGGAATGCAAAGCGTACCCCCTTGTCCTATTTCCATAATGAATGCCGGGGATGAGGGATCCCATGCTGTATAGCCTCTTGCTTCAAATGTAACTCTTAGTCCCCCGCTGGGAAATGAAGATGCATCAGGTTCCTGCTGTATCAAAGCATTGCCGTCAAATTGTTCTATCGGGGTGCCATCGCTTTTAATGGTAAAAAATGAATCATGTTTTTCCGCAGTAGCCCCTGTAAGCGGTTGAAACCAGTGTGTAAAATGTGTTACTCCTTTACTTTCGGCCCATGACCGTATGCCGTTTGCAATTTGATTGGCCATGGAGCGATCAATTTTCTGCCCGGATTTTATAGAGGAATTGAGACTTTTGAATGCCTCATCACTTAAAAACTGTTGGGCAACTTTCTGGGTGAATACATTTTCTCCAAATATGGCAGTGATCTTTTTAGAACATTCAATGTTTACTTCTTCTGATAGCAGATTGCTGATGGCATTAAACCGGAGTGACATAAAATATATTTTTTGGCAAAAGAAATATAATCAAATAAAAAATGCAACTTTTTTTTTAAAATTATTGAAAAATATTGGTGGTGTGTGTATAAAATGATTATAAAAACATGTCAGACAGCCCAAAAAGAAGAATAATCATATAAATAAATTATATAACTATTATTCTATATATTAATTAAAAATGACTTTTCCTAACCGTTTCCAGTCGATTTGGGATACGATAGGTACAATGAGGAGTGGAATGACTATACTTCTGTACCGGACAATTGCTCCGAGGAAGTTTACCGTATACCCGATCGTCAACAATATGGAGAAAGAGAAAAAAATACAGAAGTATATAAAGTTTTTTGATAATGCCCCGTTTGTTCTGAATAAAAAGAATAACAAGGCAAGCATGATCAGTAAATCAATTTCCACTGCAGCCGCCAGGGAAAGTATGTGGTTTACATCTCCCGGATAAGGCCTGATTGTGGAAAGGGTTAGCGCCTGGGGAATATTTTTTAAAAAGCTTATTGCTGTCGGTTCCAATTTTTTTATGGGTACATAGGAATTGCCATGTAATTGCATAAACGCTTCCTGTTTATTCACCACAGCCTGCGGAAAATCCCATCCCGGTTTTATATAACGTACCGTAAAAAATAATATAATAAACAGAATATAGATGCCGGCAAAAATGGTCAGGCCATGTTTTGGCCATTTGACGGAGAGGAGCCAGGCAAGCAATGCCGGTGCTATGATGACGATGATATAATTCCGGAAAATGAGAAGAATAAAGAATCCCAGTAGTATCATCAGTATCTTCTTAAGGTCAAACTTTTTTGATTTTAGCCCGAAGTAGATACCATAAATGATGAACATGATGCCCGTGAATGTCAATCCGTCCTTATGGATCCCGCTGGTCCAATATAAAAACGAGGGCACCAGGAAAGTGGCGATGGCAATGGCAAGTTTTCTTCCGGGAAAAACATCATTCATTACCCTGAAACAACAGACCGGTCCGAACAATGTGAGAAAAGAATAAAAAATCACATTGACATAATAGTATCCGAAACTGAGGACGTCAAAAATGGAAAGGATCTTGATCAGGGCATTTGATTTAAGGTCATTCCAGAATGAGTCTTTATTTCCGAAAAATTTTAAAAAACCGCCTTCATAAGGATCGTTTAATAAGTTGGTAAAAAATTCACGGGGATTTGTTTGCAGCAGGTGATATTCCTGGATGCCGTTATAATGATAATTCCATGTATCTACCATTTGTGCCAGTCCGCCATAGTACACGCCGATCCAGCCATAAAGAATTCCTGCCATCACTTTTAATAAAAAAACAATGATGACCTGGGATTCATTTAAGCCCGACTTTGTAAAGAAAGGTACTTTAGTTACGAGCCATGCAAAAAAGACGAGCCAGGCAACGAAAATGAGATACTCCAAGCAGCTTTAATTTTAATGCATGCAAAATAGAAATTATTATTCAGAAAAGGTTGACAACTTGTTTCCGGAAAATGACGATCCTCTCAGTAAATTTGCAACTTCTAATAATGGCAAATCAGATCATCTCATGCAGGTAACAGCAGAAACAGCAAAGCAACTCCGGCTTACGGAAGAAGAATTCGAACTCATCAAAAAAAAACTTGGACGCACTCCCAATTTCAATGAGCTCTGTGCTTTTTCAGGGATGTGGAGCGAGCACTGCAGCTATAAGAATTCGATCAAATGGTTGAAAACATTGCCGAGAGATGGAGGACGCATGCTCGTGAAAGCCGGTGATGAAAATGCCGGGTTAATGGACATTGGGGATGGCGTAGGCGTTGTTTTCAAAATCGAATCACATAATCACCCTTCAGCTATCGAGCCTTTTCAGGGTGCCGCAACCGGCGTTGGAGGTATCCAGAGAGATATTTTTACCATGGGCGCCAGGCCGATTGCCACACTCAACAGCCTGCGTTTTGGCGATCTGAATGATAAAAAGAACCAATGGCTTTTAGCCGGTGTGGTGCATGGCATTGGCTACTATGGCAATTGTTTTGGTGTGCCTACTGTTGGCGGTGAAGTGTATTTTGAAGATTGCTACAGTACAAACCCTCTTGTAAATGCAATGAGCGTAGGTATCGTAAATGTGAATAAAACAGTTTCTGCCACGGCAAAGGGAACGGGCAATCCTGTTTTTTTTGTCGGGAGTGCAACGGGTAAAGATGGTATTGGCGGAGCATCATTTGCAAGTGCTGATATTACCGAAGACAGTACAGAAGAATTGCCCGCAGTTCAGGTAGGTGATCCTTTCCAGGAAAAAAAATTGTTAGAGGCCTGCCTGGAAGTAATTGATACGGGGGCCGTGGTTGGTATGCAGGATATGGGTGCAGCAGGAATTATTTGCAGCACCGCAGAAATGAGTGCCAAGGGTGGTGTAGGAATGAGGATTGATCTTGATAAAGTGCCCACCCGACAGAAAAACATGAAGACATGGGAATTATTGTTAAGTGAAAGCCAGGAAAGAATGCTGCTGATTGTAGAAAAAGGAAGGGAAGAAGCCGTAATGAAAGTGTTTGATAAGTGGGATTTGCATGCTAATAAAATCGGGGAAGTGACTGATAACGGTTTATTGCAGTTTTATTATAATGAGGAACTGGAATGCGAGATCCCGGCACATGAATTAGTGTTAGGCGGTGGCGCTCCTCAGTACACCAGGGACTACCGGGAGCCTGGATATTTTTCACGGATTACCGGTTTTAATCTTTTGGATATAGAAGATATGAAGGAGGAAGAGTTAAAACCAGTGGCAGAACAGCTGATACAACTTCCGAATATTGCAAGTAAACGCTGGGTATATACTCAATATGACAGCATGGTGGGAACTGCAAACGCTACCACAAATTATCCAAGTGATGCGGCAGTAGTTTTGGTGAAAGGTACTTCAAAAGCATTGACAGTTACAGTTGATTGCAACGGCAGGTATGTTTTTGCAGATCCATATAAAGGCGCTATGATTGCGGTAGCTGAAGCAGCCAGGAATATTGTGTGCAGCGGAGGAGAACCTATAGGCGTTACCAATTGTCTCAATTTTGGAAATCCTTATGACCCGGAGGTATATTACCAGTTTGTAAAAGTTATTACGGGAATGGGAGAGGCTTGCCGGAAATTCAATACACCGGTTACCGGCGGCAATGTCAGTTTTTATAATCAGAATCCGCAAGGCCCGGTATATCCCACTCCAGCTATTGGAATGGTGGGATTAATAGAGGATATGGAAAAAAGAATGACACTCGACTTTAAAGAAGAGGGCGATGTGATATTGTTGATCGGTATTCAAAAGAATTGTATTGGATCATCGGAATACCTGCAGAAAATCAGGAAAATTGAGTTTTCTCCTGCACCCGTTTTTGATCTGGATGAAGAATTCGCTGTTCAGGAATATGTTTCTTCTTTGATAAAAAATAAAATGATCCGCTCTGCTCATGATATCAGCGAAGGTGGATTGATCATTACTTTGTTTGAAAAAGCATTCAACAGGAATTTAGGTTTTGATATAAAAAGGGAAACAGTTATACCGGATAAAGATCATGCTATAAGGTCGGATGCATTTTGGTTTGGCGAAGCCCAGAGCCGTATCGTTGTTTCATGCAGCGCCTTGCAAGCAGAAAAAATTAAAGAACTGTCTCACAGTAGCATCACCCGGTTAGGAATAGTTACTTCCGGCGAAATAAAAGTGAATGGTAAGAACTGGGGCCATATTTCTGATTGGAAACAGAAATATGATACTGCCATAGAAAACTATTTGGCGTAAATTGAATTTATGTCAAAGATCCTGGTGATAAGATTCTCATCCATAGGTGATATCGTTCTGGTTTCTCCTGTTTTCCGGTGTATCAAAAAGCAATTGCCCGGTACGGAACTTCATTTCCTGACCAAAAGTAAATTCAGGCCCGTTACAGTTCATAATCCCTATATTGATCAATTCTTTTATTTCGATAATGATCTTTCTGCTGTGATCAAAGAGTTGAAGCGGGAGCATTATGATTATATTATTGATTTGCATAAAAATTTCAGGTCTTTCAAAGTTAAATTGGCTTTGAGAAAACCATCTTTTACAATCAGGAAATTAAATTTTCAGAAATTTCTGCTTACACAAATGATGGCAGATTTCATGCCGAAACGCCATATTACTTTGCGTAGCCTGGATACGGTTGCACCATTAGGCGTCAGAGATGATGGGCTCGGACTTGATTATTTTATTTCAGAAGATGATGAAATAATCAGGGGTGACCTGCCACCTGCACATCAAAACGGGTATGTAGCTGTTGTAATCGGTGCCACATACTATACAAAAAAATTACCGGTATATAAGTTACAAGAACTATGTGCCAGGATTAAAATGCCCGTCATTCTTGTCGGGGGAAAAGAAGATATTGAAGCAGGGGAGGAAATCGCAGGTAGCGATCCCCAAAAAATATTTAATGCTTGCGGAAAATACAGTTTGAACCAGTCTGCAGATATCGTAAGGAAGTCCGTTCTTGTAGTTTCTCATGATACGGGTTTGCAATATATTGCCTGTGCTTTTAATAAAAGAGTATTTGCCGTATGGGGATCAACATCTCCAAAACTCCAGGTAGAACCTTATTATGGCACGTCGTATGAAAATCCGCCTTATGAGAATATCCTGCTTTCATTGTATTGCCAGCCCTGCAGCAAATATGGAAGAAATAAATGCCCTCTCGGTCATTTCAATTGTATGAATCACCAGGATATGAATGCGCTGGCAGTAAAAGTAAACAGGTATGCTGCTGCACAGTTGTGATGATCAATTGTGATCAGCAGGGAACTGACCGTCTATTGGGCTTTGTACACTACTCCTTCTTTCATTACGAAAATTACTTTTCCGAAAGCCTGCGGATCTTTTAACGGATCACCGTCAACGGCCACTACATCAGCGATCTTCCCTGTTTCTATACTTCCAAGCTTATCTTTTATACCAAGCAGTTCTGCCGCATTGATCGTTGCAGCTTTGATGGCATCCATCGGTGCCATACCTGCTTCAATGAGATAAGTAAACTCCAGCCAGTTTTTCCCGTGAGGATACACACCGGCGTCTGTACCGAATGCGATCTTTACTCCGGAGTGGTATGCTTTTCCCAGTGTTGCTTGTATTTTTGGTCCGATCTCCATTGCCTTTTTTGCAACGAGTGGTGGAAAATAATTGGACTTTTTAGCAGAATCAGCCACCGATTTTCCGGCAATGACCGTGGGCACATACCAGGCCCCTGTCTTTTTAAATAGTTCAATACATTCATCATCCATCAGGGTGCCGTGTTCGATAGATGCCACCCCTGCTTTCAACGCTCTTTTGATTCCTTCTGCACCATGAGCATGGGCCATCACCTTTAAACCGTAGTCTTGTGCCGTTTTTACAATTGCTATCATTTCTTCTTCGGTGAACTGAGCACCGCTGCTGCCGGTAGATACATCCATCACTCCGCCTGTGGCTACCATTTTTATTACATCTGATCCTTCTTTGTACCGTTGGCGTACTGCCTTGGTACATTCATCCACACCGTTTGCAACCCCGATGCGTGGACCGGGATCACCCATCAGGTCATAGCGGTAACCATTAGTCGGATCACCATGAGAACCCGTAGAACCGATTGCTGTTCCTGCCGCATAGATCCTCGGGCCATTTAACAGGCCTTCGTTGATTGCTTTCTTCAGTGATAATACAATCGGCCCTCCCGCATCTCTTACCGTAGTGAACCCCGCCATCAGCGTCCTTTTTGCATAATCTATACTGCGGTAGGCATAATCAACTTCGTTTAATTGAAATTCTTCAAGGTAACTTTTTGAACTGATTTCCAGGGAGAGATGCACATGTGAGTCTATCCAGCCGGGAGTAATTGTTTTATTTTTCAGGTCTATGACTTTATCTCCCGGACCTGCATTGATATAACCGTTTTGTACCGAGTTTATTTTGCCGTTTTCTATTACAATAGTCATACTTTTCCTGGGTTCATTGGAAATGCCATCAATCAGTGTACCGCACCATAAATATGTTTTTTGAGTGGCTGCCTGCAGGCAGATAACCATTATAAAAAGAATTAAATTCAGTTTTCTCATATTCTGCTGTTTTTTTTGTTGTGCTAAAGTAAAAGGTTTTTCCACAAAGGCTGTTTAAAATTTTCTGGTATCTGAAATTGCAGTAGTTTTGTCCGACCTCCCGGAAAATATCTTTTTCCTTTCCGCTGGTCAAATGGCTGGGTGAATTTTCAGTTGTTTTTTTAAGTTGGATTGATACGGTACAAGCAGGTGATCCCGGAATGCGGGCAAGTTACAACGGTTGATGCTTTATTTGTTGTACAGCTTGTAGTGAGAAAGTTTTTTTAATGATGGTAACTTTTAAAGTAGAAAAGTAAAGTCATGGCAAAGTATATTTTTGTTACCGGAGGTGTGACCTCATCGTTAGGTAAAGGCATTATCGCTGCATCACTTGCAAAATTGTTACAGTCAAGAGGACTTCGGGTAACAATTCAGAAATTTGATCCTTATATAAATGTGGACCCGGGAACATTGAATCCTTACGAACATGGCGAGTGTTATGTAACGGAAGACGGTGCAGAAACAGATCTTGACCTCGGGCACTATGAACGTTTCCTGAATATCTATACATCACAAGCCAATAATGTTACTACCGGGCGTATTTACCAGACAGTGATCAATAAAGAAAGAGAAGGCGCTTACCTGGGGAAAACGGTACAGGTCGTTCCTCATATTACGGACGAAATAAAAAGAAGAATGCTGGAATTAGGAAAGACCGGCCAATATGATGTGGTTCTTACCGAGATCGGCGGAACAGTCGGTGATATAGAAAGCTTGCCTTTTGTGGAAGCTGTCCGGCAATTGCAATGGGAATTGCCTGAAGAAGATACTGCTGTGGTTCATCTTACATTAATACCTTATCTGAAAGCAGCCAAAGAATTAAAAACAAAACCTACACAGCATAGCGTCAAGATGCTGAGCCAGGAAGGTGTGCATCCTGATGTGATCGTATGCCGGACAGAAAGGCCATTAACTCCTGACCTGCGCAGGAAGATTGGATTATTTTGTAATGTAAAGCAGGAAGCGGTCATTGAAGCAGCTGATGCCCCTACCATTTATGAAGTACCTCTTGCCATGATGCGGGAGAAGCTTGATCTTATATGCCTGAAAAAACTTAATATCACCGATTATAAGGAACCGGAGCTGACCAAATGGAAAGAGTTTCTGGATAAGTTAAATTATCCGAAAAGTAAAGTGACAATAGGTTTGATCGGCAAATACCTTGAGTTGCAGGATGCATACAAATCAATTTTAGAAGCTTTCATTCATGCAGGTGCGGTAAATGAATGCCAGGTACATGTTGTGAATGTGCATAGCGAATTTATTACGGATGATAATGTAGCTGAAAAATTAAGTGGCCTGGACGGATTACTGGTAGCACCTGGATTTGGTCATCGTGGTGTAGAAGGAAAGATAACTGCGGTTAAATATGCCAGGGAAAACGGGTTACCGTTTTTTGGAATTTGCCTCGGCATGCAAATGGCAGTTATTGAATTTGCAAGAAATGTATTGGGATTAAAAGATGCTCACTCCACGGAGATGAACCCGGATACTTCCGAACCTGTTATTGACCTGATGGATGAACAAAAAAACATCACTGCAAAAGGCGGTACCATGCGCTTAGGCGCTTATCCCTGCGATATTAAGCCCGGTACACTGGCGTATGGCATTTATGAAAAAGAAACAGTCAGCGAAAGACACCGGCATCGCTGGGAATTCAATAATAAATACCTCGGACAGTTTGAAAGATCTGGAATGGTGGCCAGCGGAAAAAACCCCGGATCAAATCTTGTTGAAATAATGGAATTGACCAATCATCCTTTTTTTATTGGAGTGCAGTATCACCCCGAGTTGAAGAGTACAGTAGAAAGTCCGGCGCCATTATTCGTTCATTTTATTGCAGCGGCAAAAAAATTTGACGAAAAGAAAAATGAAGCAAAGTCGGCTTTGTCGGATGCACTGGCACATTAATCTGAAAATTCTCTGTTCTGATCTATTTCAGGCTTATCCGGGCTGCAATAACTTTTTTATTTTTACCTTGCCTTTCATTTCAATGTATCGAGGTTTAGCATTACATGAAACACATTTTTCATTGCATTGACGCACACACTTGCGGTAACCCGGTCAGATTAGTAAAAGAAGGCGGCCCTGCACTTCAGGGAAAGAATATGAGTGAAAAACGCCAGCATTTCATCAAAGAATATGATTGGATACGCACCGGACTGATGTTTGAACCGAGAGGCCATGATATGATGAGCGGGAGCATTCTCTATCCTCCGCATGATCCGGATAATGATGTCGCTGTTTTATTTATCGAAACCAGCGGTTGCCTTCCGATGTGCGGACACGGTACTATCGGAACCATCACTATTGCGATCGAAGAAGGATTACTGAAACCCAAAGTTCCGGGTGTTGTGAAGATGGAAGCGCCTGCGGGACTGGTCCATGTGGAATATAAAATGGAGAACAGGAAATGTAAAAGTGTAAAGCTGACCAATGTAAGATCATTTCTTCATTCCTCTGAACTCACTGCCGGTTGCCCGGAATTAGGTGAACTGGTTGTTGATGTGGCTTACGGCGGTAATTTTTATGCCATTGTGGATGTGCAGAAAAATTTTAAAGGACTGGAACATTATCCTGTGGACAAACTGATCGCCTGGGCAAGAGAGTTAAGAAAGAACATCAATGAAAAATATGAATTTGTTCATCCGGAAGATCCCACCATCCGCCGGTGCTCTCATATTTTGTGGACAGGCGCTGTGCTGGATAAAACTTCCACGGCCCGTAACGCTGTTTTTTATGGCGACAAAGCCATTGACCGTTCTCCCTGCGGCACCGGCACCTCTTCACGAATGGCACAATGGTATGCAAAAGGAAAGTTGAAAAAAGGAGATGAATTTATTCATGAAAGTATTATTGGCAGCAAATTCATTGGCAGGATAGAAGAAGAAACGTCATTGGATAGCAAGCCTGCTATTCGCCCATCCATTGAAGGCTGGGCTAAAATTTATGGATACAATACCATCTGGATAGATAAGGAAGATGACCCCTATGCTTATGGATTCCAGGTGATCTGATTTATTGAATGAACTTACTATATGAGACTTTTCACAACATTTGTTTTTCTTGTTTTTTTGAAAACAACTTTCTCCCAGCAGGCAGAGATTGTATATGATAACAATGATATCCGGATCAGTTATCAGGGGCGAAATATTTTTAAAGCAACGCTAACCGGTCATACGGGTGCTTACTCGTTTCTGCAGCAATCTCAAAAAATTAGCGGAGCAACTTACCAGGTCATTACCATTACAACCGGAAACTTTACATCGTTTGATATGAAGGGCATTGTTACCGGTGATGAAGAATCCATCACCTGCGAAAGTGAACCGGCAGATGAAAAAATAAAAGTGGTGAGACAAGTGGCGGGAAAAAGTTTTAGCCTGTTAAACAATGCTGTTTATAATCGAAGGGAAGATTGGCTTTTATCCTGTGACAGGAATTCTTCGAAAGTTATAATTACCCCGGCGGAAAATAATACCTATCAATTGTTGGTGACCGGTTGGGAGATCGTCATCCGGTTTCTTCCCCAATATTTTCAAAAGCACCGGGGATTGAAATATTTTAATCCCGCTTCATATTCCGTTTGGGAAAAACCTGTTGCCGGATGGTGCAGTTGGTTTGCTTATTACGATAAGATCACTGAAGAGGATATCCGTAAAACGGCAGATGTGCTTTCCCAAAAATTAAAACCGTTCGGTCTGGATTACTTACAAATAGACGACGGCTATCAGCAAACGCCGATCGGATTGCCGGACACCTGGCTGACGCCCAATAAAAAATTCCCTTCAGGATTACAAAGTCTGGCGCATTACATTGAAGGAAAAGGATTGATACCGGGCATTTGGACCAATGTTTCTTTTGCCGATTCTGCTGCTGCGTTTAAAAATAAAAACCTGTTTGTTCAAAATAATGCAAGATATCCGGCCCTGGGTAACTGGGTTGGATATATTATGGATGGCAGCAAGCCGGCCACAATAAAAGAGTTGATTTCACCGGTATATGATGGCCTGGCAAAAGACGGATGGCGGTATTTTAAATTAGATGCCTTACGCCATTTAAAATATGAAGGATATAATTCTTACAGGAATTTTTTTGATTCGAAACATTATGACCGCAATGAAGCATTTCGGAATGTGGTAAAAGAAGTACGAAAACAGATCGGGAAAGATAATTTTTTATTGGCATGCTGGGGAATTCGCCCCGAGTTGACCGGTATTGTGGATGGGTGCCGCATCGGCAATGACGGGTACAGCTACGCAGGCCTTGCACAATATAATTCTTACAATAATATTATCTGGAAAAACGACCCCGACCATATTGTGCTGAGCGATAAAGAAGCGTACCGGAGTTGTGTGGCAACATCATTGACCGGTTCTCTTTTTATGCTTACAGATAAACCTGAAAAATATGAAAACTCTCCATTGATCGAAGCAGCAAGAAGAAGCCTTCCTGTTTTATTCACGCAACCGGGCCAGGTGTATGATGTAGATCCTTCAAGGTCTTCGTTGATACAGATGGCAGATGTGGAAATGAGTGGTAGCGGTCCAAGGCCTTTTGATGCCGGCACAACAACTACTACGGGTTTATTTTCGCTGGAAATAAGTAAACCGTTTGAAAATTGGCTGGTATTAGGCAGGCTGGATGAAAGAGACAAAATAATCTCTTTCAAAGACCTGGGACTGGATCCCGAAAGAGAATACCTTGTATTTGAATTCTGGACAAAAAAATTTTCAGGCTCTTATAAAGATTATTTTGAACCGGGAACAATTGACACGCTGTATGGTTGCCAGGTGTTTTGTTTCCGTGAAAAGAAAGATCATCCTCAATTACTGGCAACCAACAGGCATATCAGTTGTGGCGGACCTGATCTGCTTAATGTATCATGGCAGAGCAGGATTTTGAGTGGAATGAGCGAGACAGTTTCCGGCGACCCGTACATTCTGTACATCTTTGAACCGGAAAATTTCACTTTTGAAAAGTTAGTCAGCGAAAATTCGGAAGTTATGAGCAATGAAAAATCGGGACAGATCCGGAAAATAACCTTGCTTGCTTCCCAAGGAGGTGTTATCAATTGGGAAATAAGGTATCGCTGAAAAAAATGGTATATAAAGCTAAGTAAAACGGTTGCATAGGCAGAATGAAATGGTGATCACAAAAATTGTATTCAAAACAGTATGAATGAAACGGTAAATAAATACCTTGCTGCCGGATATATTACAGGGTTGAAAAAGATTTTGCATATGAAAAGAATGATTTCGTTATTGATTATTCCGGGAATTTGTTTCAAAACATTTTCTCAAACGCCATTGGAGAAATTCGAATTCGTCAATTTCTCAAAAGTGAACATCACCGATGATTTCTGGAAACCGAAGATTGATAAAGTGGCAACAGTGACCATGGCTGCCTGTATTTACCAGACCGAAGTGAAAACACCCCGTATCCGCAATTTTGAAAAAGTGGCAAGAAATACCGGTGAAAAGTTTGAAGGTTTATTTTATGATGATAGCGATGTTTATAAAGCGCTGGAAGCAATGTCTTATGCTTTAAAAACTCATCCGGACAGCTCATTGGAGAAAAAAGCAGACGATTGGATAGATAAAATTGCCGCAGCGCAACTTCCCGATGGTTACCTCGATACTTATTTCACGTTGACCGATCTCAAAAAACGCTGGACCAATATTGAGGCGCATGAAGATTATAATGCCGGCCACCTGATTGAAGCGGCAGTGGCTTATTATAATGTGACGGGAAAGAGAAAACTGCTTGATGTGGCTATCCGGTTTGCCAATCATATTGATTCCACTTTCCGTTTATCCAACAGGAAATGGTTCAGCGGGCATGAAGAGATTGAACTGGCGCTGGTGAAATTGTATAAAGTCACAAAGAATGACCGTTACCTGAAACTGGCCGATTGGTATTTGCAGCAACGGGGACAGGGAGGAATTTACACTTATGGAAAAACATGGTTCACTCCCGCATACTGGCAGGACCTGAAACCGGTGAAGGACCAGACCGAGATCACCGGCCATGCTGTCCGTGCTATGTATCTCTACACCGGAGCGGCAGATGTGGCAGCACAGACCGGTGATGCAGGATACATGAATGCCATGCAAAAAGTCTGGGAAGATGTGGTGTACCGGAATATGTATATCACCGGCGGCATAGGTTCGGCGGGAGATAATGAAGGCTTCAGCAAAGACTATGACCTGCCCAATGAAGATGCCTATTGCGAGACCTGCGCTTCGGTAGGGATGGTACTCTGGAATCAAAGAATGTGTCAACTGACCGGAGACAGCAAGTATGTGGATGTGCTGGAAAGAAGTTTATACAACGGCGCACTGGATGGATTAAGCCTGAGCGGTGACCGTTTTTTCTATGACAATGTACTGGCGTCAAACGGACAGCATCAGCGGAGAGAATGGTTTGGCACTGCCTGCTGCCCTTCCAATATTGCACGCCTTGTTACGTCTGTTGGAAATTATATTTACGGAAAAAGTGATGACGGTATCTGGATTAATTTATTTGCAGGCAGCAACACAAAACTGAACATTAAGGGAACAGATGTTTTAGTACAAACGCAAACCAATTATCCCTGGGATGGGCAAGTGAAACTAAGTATTGATCCATCCAAAAAATCAAAGTTCAAAGTGTATGTACGTATTCCGGGATGGTACAGCGGGAACACGGTACCGGGGAATCTTTATAGTGTTGTAAACAATGTCACAGAAAAGAAACCGGAATTCAAACTGAATGGCAAACAGGTCTTTTACACCATTGAAAACGGATATGCCGTTATCGAAAACAACTGGAATAAAGGTGATGTGCTGGACTTCAACTTTGCAATGGAGCCGGAAAAGATCCGTGCAGGAAGCGCTGTGAAGTATGATGAGGGAAGGATCGCATTGCAACGTGGCCCGATCGTTTATTGCGTGGAAGGCGCCGATAACAAGGATGGTGTTTGGAACCTGATCTTCCCTGAGAATGTTACACTCAGGCCTGTTGAGTATAAAGTTCTGAATGAAAAGGTGGTCGCATTGCAGGGTGAATTTAATTCGGCTGCTCCGGGCAATGACGGGAAAGAAATAAAAATGGTGAAAAGGAGCGTGACAGCGATACCTTATTATTGCTGGGCCAACCGGGGCGCTAATGCCATGCAGGTGTGGCTGCCGGAAAAAGTAAAAGAAGTGAAAATAAATTACCAGTCAAAATATGAGGATGGAGGTAATTATTGATTAAAAGAATGGAAAAGTTTTAACAATGAAAATAACGATCATCGGCGGAGGAATAGTCGGGCTCTGCTGCGCTTATTATTTGCAAAAGGCAGGACATGAAGTAACAGTAATTGAAAAGAACGATATAACGGACGGATGTTCTTTCGGAAATATGGGTTATGTTTCACCCAGCCATTTTATTCCCATTGCCACACCGGGTATTGTTGCCCAGGGATTAAGATGGATGATGAACTCATCTTCGCCGTTCTATATAAAGCCAAGGCTGAACTGGAACCTCATCCGCTGGGGAATGACATTCTGGAAAAATGCGAATGCAAAAAAAATGGAGCAGAACATTCCTCACCTGAATAACCTGTTGCAGTTGAGCCGCAGGTTAATGAATGATATTAATACTGATCTGAATGATTCTTTTCCCCTGATAGAAAAAGGGATCTGGATGTTGTATAAAACACAAAAGACAGGGGATCATGAAAAACACCTGGCAGAGCGGGCACATGAGTTCGGGTTGAAGACCGTGATCTGCGATGCACAGGGAGTGCAGGAATATGAAAAGGAAGTGGAAGTGGATGTGCTGGGCGGCGTTTTATACCTTGACGACAGCCATATCAATACAAAAGCATTCATGAAGACGATGCTGGAGCATTTGCAGAATGCAGGTGTAAAGTTCTGGCTGAATACGGAAGTGACGGGTTTTGAAAAGAACAACGGCAAAGTCACTGCTGTGATAACCGATAAAATGAAATTCGATTGTGAAGAACTGATCATTGCCAACGGCTCCTGGCTGGGAAAAATTTCAAAACACCTGGGAATATACATTCCGATGCAGCCGGGAAAAGGATACAGCCTTTCTTATCCGGACAGGGAAAAGAACCTGCTCTATCCTTCCATTCTTGTCGAAGACCGTACGGCAACAACGCCAATTGACAGGTGGCTGCGTATTGGCGGAACCATGGAGTTGAGCGGACACAGTGAAAATATTTTGCCCAAAAGGGTGATGGCTATTTACAATGCCTTTAAAAGATTTTATCCTTCCATGGATCTTCCCGTTCCTGACCCGCAGAAAGCCTGGTATGGATACAGGCCTGTCACTCCGGATGGATTGCCTTATATCGGGAGGAATCATAAATTCAGCAATCTCTCTTACGCAGGCGGTCATGCCATGCTGGGAGTATCAGCCGCAGCCGCTACCGGCCATCTCATCGGGCAGATCATTGCAGGAAAACCTACGACCATTGATATTTCAGCTTTCGATCCGCAAAGATTTTCCTGACAAGGCTTCAACATTTTGCCCCGGTTTATGTTAGTAATCCGGATTTAAGATTTTACTGAGCCGTTAATTGTTTTTATTCGAGTATTTTCGGTGAAGATTTTATTTTGCTCCGGCTGCAAAAGGATTTTTAATTTCAGGCGCAGTTGAAGAAAATAAATTAGAAGAGAAATTTTATAACATCTTATGGATTGTACTGCTACAAAGATCCCTTACAGGCAAACAGGCTTTTTCACCAAAACGGCTTTGGATTATGTAGATCAATCTGCTGCACTGAGACCGTTCTTCACACACCCGGTTTCAATAGAAGGAATTCAAAAAGCGATCGGGGAAAGGAAGAAACACAATACAGACAGGAGCACACTGGTTCAGTACCTGAAAAAGCAATATGAAGCAGTATCGCCCAATGAAAAGGTCAATAAGAATATTGAAATATTACTTTCTCCCAACACGTTTACCGTAACCACAGCTCATCAGCCGAATATTTTCACAGGGCCTTTGTATTTTATTTATAAGATACTTCATGCAATTAAATTATCGGAACAGTTGAAAGGATCGTTTCCTGAATACAATTTTGTTCCTGTCTTTTACATGGGCTCGGAAGACGCCGATCTGGATGAGTTGGGGCATTTTCATTTGGAAGAACAGAGACTGGATTGGAACACAAAACAAACAGGAGCTGTGGGAAGAATGAGAATTGATAAGGAATTTCTCAAACTGATTACAAGGGCAGAAGGGCAGTTGTCCGTGCTTCCTTTTGGCGAAGAAATTATTTCACTCGTAAAAAAATCTTACAAAGAAAACAGCACCATACAGGATGCAACATTTGCATTTGTACATGATTTACTGGCTCATTATGGATTGGTCGTTCTGATCGCAGATGCTTCAGAACTGAAACGCCTGATGATCCCGGTGTTTGAAGACGACCTTTTTCATCAAAACGCATCACAAATCGTTTTTAAAACAGAGAAGCAATTACAGGAAGCCGGTTATAAAGTGCAGGCTAACCCGAGAGAGATCAATCTGTTTTACCTGAAAGATAATATCCGTGAAAGGATAGTGAAACAGGAAGATGGATTTCAGGTTCATAGCACCGGAATCCGCTTTTCTGCGGATGAGATGAAAAAAGAATTACGGGAACACCCGGAGGTTTTCAGCCCGAATGTCATTCTGCGTGGGCTGTACCAGGAAGCGATACTTCCCAACCTTGCTTTTATCGGCGGCGGCGGCGAACTGGCATACTGGCTTCAACTGATAGAGATGTTCGAATTCTACAAAGTCCCGTATCCCATGTTGCTGCTGAGAAATTCTTTTTTACTTGTAGAAAAGAAATGGCAGGATAAGATTCATAAATCAGGATTAAAACCGGAAGGCCTCTTTTTATCCGAAGAAGAATTGATGAACCGGCTGGTCAGAAAAGAAAGCAGCCACAATACAAAACTGGAAAGTGCTTTGAAGGATGCAGGGCAATTGTATGAATCAATAAAAAAAGATGCTGCAGCCATTGACAGCACCCTGTCGCAACATGTGGATGCTTTAAAAACAAGATCATTGAAAAAGCTTAAGGAACTGGAAAAGAAAATGCTTCGTGCAGAAAAAAGAAAATTCTCCGAACAGCAGCAGCAGGTTCATGCCATAAAGGAGAAACTATTTCCCGGCGGTGGCTTGCAGGAACGCCATGATAATTTTATGAGTTATTATGCTAAATGGGGAAAAGATTTTCTAAAAAAAATTCATGAATACTCACCCGGATTAGAACAGGAGTTTGTGGTCATTTCAGAGAAGTGATTTGATTGTTGTAACCGGAAAAATTTCCAATTAATTCAAACAATACCGGTTGCTTACCGGGCGTCCGGATTCCGGAAGAATTTTTACGTTTACAATTCACATAAGTTTGATTTCAAAATTATTGATTGCTTTCTAACTTAGACACTTAACCGGTCAGGCAATATCTGAAGCAATAGCAAACTATATTGGCTATGCAGCAACTTCAGAAATGAAAGTTTAAAACACGGTATCCCGGCCATCATCACTTTATCAGCCTGCAGGTGAGGCAAAAAAAATTGAGTGAAATGAATTAAGATTTAATAGCAGGGGCATTTGTTCGGTGTATTCACTTCTTAAGTATCTTTAAAACCTTAACCATACACACATGCGACGCAGAGATTTTATACGCAATGCTTCGGCAGCTGCTGCCGGAATAATGATTCTGGATTTCCCGGTTTTTGGTAAAAACGCACCAAGTAATAAAGTGCGGGTTGCTGTAATGGGTGTCAATGCCCGGGGAGCTTATCTTGCCAAATGCTATTCACAACTCGAAAATGTAGAAGTAGCTTATATCTGCGATGTGGAAGATGGTGCTATTAAAAACGGGCTGGAGGCTGTTAAAGATGCAAAACGTCAGCCTTCGGTTATCAAAGACATTCGCGAACTGGTAAAGAAAAATGATTTTGATGCGCTTATTATTGCAGCGCCGGATCATTGGCATGCGCCTGCCGCCATTCTCGGGGCAGCACATGGCAAGCATGTATATGTTGAAAAACCGTGCAGCCATAATCCCTATGAAGGTGAATTACTGGTACAGGCATTTCATAAATATGGCAAGCTGATACAAATGGGTAACCAGCGCCGTTCTTTTCCGGATCATATAAAAGGAGCAAAGGAAGTGAAAGAAGGAATTATCGGGCATGCTTATTTTGCAAAAGCCTGGTACACGAATAACCGCAGCCCGATTGGTACGGGGAAAAAAATCCCGGTGCCGTCATCGCTTGATTTTGAATTATGGCAGGGGCCGGCGCCGCATACTGATTACCGGGACAACCTGATTCATTATAACTGGCATTGGTTCTGGAATTGGGGAACGGGTGAAATTTGCAATAACGGAACACATGAAATTGATTGTTGCCGCTGGTTTCTTGATGTGAATTACCCGGTGAAAGTTACTTCATCCGGCGGCCGCTTTGCTTACAAAGACGATTGGCAAACTCCGGATACGCAAGTGGCCGGTTTTGAATTTCCCGAAGGAAAAGCTATCAGTTGGGAAGGCAGAAGCTGCAATAAGTTCCCGATCGGAGATGCCGGAAGAGGATACATTATTTATGGTGATAAAGGAACACTGGTCAATGACGGAGGTGGCGGCTATAAAATTTTTGATAATGACAATAAATTAGTGAAAGAAGTAAAAAGTGATATAAAAGTCGAGGCGAATAATGTCATCAGCGCTACCGGGAATCTTGATTTTTATCATTTCCAGAATTTTGTGGACAGTATCCGGGGGAATGCCACACTTAATTCTCCGGTAACCGAAGGTCATAAGAGTGTTTTGCTCTGTCACCTTGGTAATATTGCACAACGTACAGGCAATACCTTACATTGCGATCCTCAAAACGGCCACATTTTGCACGATGATAATGCAAAAAAACTTTGGCAGCGGTCATACCAGGCAGGTTGGAAACCGAAAGTATAACCGGATTTTTCTTTTTTATTCAAAAGGGATTGGCTTTTCTGTGTTTGGCGGGTAGGTACCTAATAGATATGAATTATACCTGTGGCGGAAGCAAATCCTGAAGGTTACAAATTATTTAATCAAACCTGTTCTCCCAGCCTTCTTTCCTGATCTTTCCCGCTTTTTCAAGGACCGAATCATTCAGGGATTTTTTATACTCTGATAAAGTTTTTGAAATTGCTTCATCATGAGTGCTGAGAATTTCTGCAGCAAGTATCCCGGCATTTTTTGCAGCATTCAATGCCACGGTTGCTACGGGAATACCATTAGGCATTTGCAAAATGGAAAGTACCGAATCCCATCCGTCAATAGAATTGGAAGATTTGATTGGCACACCGATCACCGGCAATGTTGTTAGTGAGGCAATCATTCCCGGTAAATGTGCAGCACCACCGGCTCCTGCAATGACGACTTTCAGCCCTCTCTCTTTTGCCTTTCTTCCATATTCCATCATTCTGTCGGGTGTGCGGTGTGCTGAGACGACAGTCAATTCAAAGGGAATATTAAATTGTCTCAGGATCGTGGCAGCATCCTGCATTACACTGAGATCGCTGTCGCTGCCCATAATGATTCCAACCAAAGGATTCATTCCCAATTTTTTTTGTTTAACAAAGAAAAGATTTATTCCCGAAAAGCGTCAAATAAATGTTTAGATCCCAGGTATCATTCCGGTACCTGGTTTTTATTACCATTTCATATAGTTTTTGATATTATTCCGGGTGACCGGTCATCATTTCATAAAATTTTTAGGTATAAAACTGTTTAAATTTGACGCTACTTAAAAGAATAAGCATGTCCAGGGTCTCATCTGTAAAATTTTTTTCATTTATATTACTTCCGGTTCTTATTTTCCCGGGTTGCAAAGAGAAAAAAGAAGAAGTAAAACAAAGAGATAACGCTCCCACAATTGTTGATGTGATCATTGCTACACCCCGTACGCTTGTCAGGAATGTGGTGGCAAACGGAACTGTGGTTGCCAACGAATATGCTGAACTCCGGCCGGAAGTGAACGGGCGGCTAACATACCTCAATGTGCAGGAAGGAAAATACATTGCACAGGGCACGGTGCTTGCCCGAATCAATGATGCAGATCTTGTGGCACAAATGGAAAAAAGTAAAGTGCAGCTGCAGCTTGCACAGCAGACAGAACAGCGTTTGAAAAAATTATTGGAGGTCAATGGAATTAACCAGAGTGATTATGATGTGGCATTGAGCCAGGTGAACAGCCTGAAGGCAGATATGGATTACACGCAAACACTGATTGATAAAACAGTGATCAAAGCACCGTTCAATGGTGTGATTGGTTTGCGCAGGGTAAGCCCGGGACAATACATTACCACCAGTGATGTGATTGCAAGTATACAGCAATTGGACAAAGTAAAAGTGGATTTCACTATTCCGGAACAATACAGCAATATCATTACAATTGGCAAACAGGTGGAGATAGAAATGGATGCAGTGAAAAATGCCAGAAAAAAAGCAGTGATCGTTGCCGTGGAACCGCAGGTAAACCAGGATACACGCAACCTGCTGATAAGAGCTATACTGGAAAATGGAAATGCAAATCCCGGAGCGTTTGTGAAAGTGTATGTAGATGCAGGCAATAATGACAAAGCGATTATGGTGCCTACCAATTCCATCATCCCTGAAGACAAGAATAATCAATTGATACTGGTGAAAAACGGCAAGGCAAGTTTTGTAGATGTGCAGACAGGATACAGGCAGGCCGATAATGTTGAGATTACAAAGGGACTAAGCCCCGGTGACACAGTAGTGGTAACCGGTGTTCTTTTTGCGAGGCCAAAGTCTGATGTGAAAGTAAGATCTGTAAAAACTTTGGATCAACTCAGCGACGCTCAATAATTTTTCAAAATGATTACTTTTTTACCGGAACATAAACAATGACGATAATAGAACCTATAACACGCATGAGTGCATGAATATTTCTGAATTATCATTACGACGGCCGATACTTGCTACGGTGATGAACCTGATGCTGATTTTATTTGGTGTAGTAGGTTTTTATTTTCTTGCTGTCAGGGATTACCCGGCTATAGATCCCCCGATCATTTCGGTCAGCACATCATATACCGGTGCCAACCCGGATATTATTGAGAGCCGGATAACCGAGGTGCTGGAAAAACAGATCAACGGCATTCCCGGTATCCGGACGATCACTTCTTCAAGCAGCCAGGGTTTCAGCCAGATCAGCGTGGAATTTAATTTGGGTACCGACCTTGAGGCAGCTGCAAGCGATGTTCGTGATAAAGTAAGCCAGGCTGCCCGTGGATTACCGCAGGATATTGACGCATTACCGGTTGTAACCAAATCGGATGCAAACAGTGATTTTATCCTGATCCTTGCCGTTCAGAGTAAAACAAAAAGTTTGCTTGAGTTGAGTGATTATGCTGAGAATGTATTGCAACAGCAATTGCAGACCATTAGCCAGGTAAGCTCCATCAACATCTTCGGCCAAAAAAGATACGCCATGCGTATCTGGCTCAACCCCGATAAAATGAACTCATACGGTGTGGCATTTAATGATCTCAGCGCTGCATTAAGTAAGGAAAATATTGAGCTGCCCCCGGGAAAAATTTATGGGAATAATACAGACCTTACCATTCGTGTATTAGGAAGATTAACGACTGAAAAACAATTCCGTGACCTGATCATCAAAGAAGGCAGCTCGGGTATTGTTCGTTTGGGTGACATTGCAAGGGTGGAAGTGGGGCCGGAAAGCCTTGAGAACAACTGGAAGTATAATGGTGTCAATGCGGTTGGCCTTGCCATTATTCCGCAACCCGGCGCCAATAATATCGCTATTGCAGATGAGTTTTATAAAAAGATGGACCAGATCGAAAAAGATAACCGGTCTGATATCCAGTTTAAGGTTTTAATTGATAACACGGAAAACATACGCCAGTCCTTGCATGAAGTGGAAGAAACGTTAGCCATCGCATTTGGGTTGGTGATCTTTGTAATTTTCTTTTTCTTCCGCGACTGGCTTATTGCCATCCGCCCGCTGATCGACATCCCCATTTCGCTTATTGCCACTTTCTTTATCATGTACCTTTCAGGTTTCACTATTAATATTCTCACCCTGCTTGCCATTGTCCTGGCTACCGGCCTGGTGGTGGATGATGGAATAGTGGTGACAGAAAATATATTCAGGATGGTTGAGAAGGGAATGCCCATCCATAAAGCAGCAGTGGAGGGAAGTAAGGAAATATTTTTTGCAGTGATCTCCACCTCGCTTACGCTCGCCATTGTATTTCTGCCCGTGATCTTCCTCCAGGGTTTTGTTGGCCATTTATTCCGCGAATTCGGCGTGGTGCTGGCTGCAGCGGTACTGATATCGGCATTTGTATCTCTTACTATCACTCCGGTACTGAATGTAATACTCACGAGAAAGAAAAGTTTGCATGGAAAACTTTATCATAAAACAGAACCTTTCTTCAGAAGTATTGAGAATGGATACCAGCAGCTTTTGAAAAAGTTTCTTAATGTACGCTGGCTCAGCTGGGTGGTCATCGCTATATGCGGAGCACTGATCTGGTTTTCATTTGGCAACCTGAAAAGTGAACTGGCTCCGTTGGAAGATAAAAGCAGCGTTCGTTTTAATATGACTGCGGCGCAGGGTACAAGTTATAGCTCGATGGTGAAGATTGTTGATCCGTTCCTGGATTTTCTTTATGATTCCATTCCCGAAAGAGATTTTGTTTTTGCCCGGACCCCGTCGTTCGGAGGTAATAACACTTCTCAGCCCCGTATCGGGTTAGTGCCACCGCAAAACAGGAAGCGTTCTCAAAATGAGATTGCAAATGATATTCAGAGGAAGCTGTCACGGTTCAACCAGGCAAGAATATTTGCCATACAGGAGCAAACAATTGCTGTGGGGTTAGGATCAAGGGCCGGGCTCCCCGTACAATTTATTTTGGAGAACCAGGACCTTGCAAAGTTGCAGGACATGATCCCAAAATTTCTGGATGCAGCAAGAGAGGACAAGACATTTGCCAATGTGGATGTGAACCTGAAATTCAATACTCCCGAACTTCAGCTTACTGTGGACAGGATGAAAGTGAAAGATCTTGGATTATCTACACAGGATGTGATTGCTGCATTGCAATCCGCATTCAGCGGCGGCAGGCTGGCATATTATATACAGGGAGGTTATCAATATTCAGTGATTGCCCAGGTAGAAAGAACGGATCGCAACAAACCACAGGATATAAGTGATCTGTTTGTGAGAAATAATTCCGGTCAGCTTATCCCCCTGAATGCAGTGGTGCAAATGCATGAAAGTACCAGCCCCGCTACCTTGTATCACTTTAACCGTTATAAAGCAGCAACGATCTCTGCCTCCCTGTCGGAAGGATATACGATAGGAGATGGAATCAAAGCAATGCAGAATATTGCTAATAAGCTGCTGGATGAAACTTACCAGACAGCTCTTACCGGGCCATCACGGGACTATGCAGAAAGTTCTTCCAATATTGTTTTTGCTTTTATATTGGCATTGGTGCTGATCTACCTGATACTCTCTGCACAGTTTGAAAGTTTCAGGGATCCGTTTACCATTATGGTCACAGTACCGCTTGCATTGAGCGGCGCTTTATTGAGTCTTTGGATATTCGGCCAGACATTGAATATCTTTTCAGAAATCGGGATGATCATGCTGATCGGATTGGTTACGAAGAATGGAATCCTGATTGTTGAGTTCGCCAATCAGAAGCGGGTATTAGGAATGTCAAAATCAGATGCAGTATTCGAAGCTGCCTCGCAAAGGCTGAGGCCGATCCTGATGACGAGCCTGGCTACATCACTGGGCGCATTACCAATCGCTTTAGGACTTGGCGCATCATCAGCAAGCCGTGTTCCGCTCGGAATTGTGGTGGTCTGCGGTATCCTGTTTTCACTGGTATTGACTTTGTTTGTGATACCTGCGGTTTATATATATGTTTCCGGAAAACACAGGACAACGGACGAAGTAGATAAACTGATGCGGGGCGAAACGGAGTAATCATTATTTTCAATAAGAAAATTATTATGGCGACAAGCAAAAGAATAAAATTTTCTGTATGGATAATTCTTTGTATCCTGATTTACCTGCAGGGACCAGCACAGAAACTCAGCTTGCCCGATGCAATCAGCATTGCATTAAAAAACAGTCTTGATATCCAGGTATTGAAAAATAATGTACAGGTAAGTCAGATCAATAATCATATCGGGATGGCGGGAGGTTTACCGGTGATTACCGGAACAGTGAGTGACAATGAACAGGTGACCGGGGTGAACCAGAAACTGAATACCGGCACTGTCATAAAGCGTTCAGGAGCTGTAGGAAATACTTTGAACAGTGGAGTCAGTGCTGGCATCTTGTTGTATAACGGTACCCGGGTGACCACTACAAGAAAAAGACTGGAAGAATTGCAGCAACAAAGCCAGGAATATCTTAATTCAGAAATACAGGACCTGGTAGCGGCAGTAACAACAGCCTACTTTGATGTCATCCGGCAGGAGAGTTATATGGTCACAATCAACCGTTCTATTGAAGCTTCCCAGAAGAGACTGGAAATTGTAAAGGCTCAACAGAATGTGGGTATGGCAAACAATGCTGATCTGTTTCAGTCACAAATTGATCTGAATGCATTGATCCAGGCAAAACAATCTCAACAACTTTCCATTGACCAGTCAAAGACAACATTACTTCAGTTGCTTACTATCCGGCCTGACTCCCTTGTAGAAATTACGGATACAATCATTGTGGACCAGACAGTAGTGTTAGGAGATATATTGAATAACCTGAGAAATAATGCAGATATTATCGCTGCTGATCAGCAGGTCAGGATTAATGAATTCATTTCAAAAGAAACATCCGCATTAAGATACCCTACCTTGCGGGCCACTACATCTTATTCATATAACCGGTCACAGATCTCTGCGGGAAACCTGTTGTTAAACCAGACCAATGGGCTTTATGGAGGATTGAATCTTAGCATCCCTATTTACAACGGAAGTATTTATAAACGACAGAAAAAAATTGCCGACATCAATACGAAGAATGCAGCTTTGTCCAAAGAAATGCTGATCAGGGATTATACCGCCAATGCCGTTAAAACATACCAGGCATATAGTAATGGACTGCAACAAATTGATGCGCAGCAGAAAAATGTTGAGCTGGCCGGTAAACTGTTGGATCTTGTATTGATGCGGTTCCAGCTGAGACAGGCAACCATTCTTGAAGTGGAACAGGCGCAGCAAAGTTTTGAAAATGCTTCTTACACTCTTACCAACCTTCGGTTTGCCACCAAGGCATCCGAAATTGAATTGAAAAGACTGGCAAACCAGATCAGATTTTAAATCAGGAAATTACTTTCACCGTATGCTTAATGAGATTGGCTTTGTGCAACAGGTCCTGTTTTTCCCTGCTGATGATGGTAACATGGCCCATTTTTCTTCCGGGCTTAGTTTCTTTTTTCCCATAAATATGGACAAAAGCATTTTCCATCTTTAATGCCTCCTCCATCCCTTCATATACGGCATGGCCACGGTAGTTATTGCTTCCGATAAGATTGATCATGGCAGAAGGCAGGATGGGATCTGTATTTCCTAAAGGATAACCCAGGAGTACTCTCCACATCATGTCAAACTGCGAACAATAATGCGCTTCTATGGTATGATGGCCGCTGTTGTGTACCCTGGGCGCTGTTTCATTTACAAAAACATTTTTATCCCTGTCAATGAACATTTCAACGGTAAACAATCCCGGTGAGTTAAAGTTTTTTGCTACAGCCAGGGCGATGGCTTCCACTTTATAAAGTGTTTGCGTGGTGAGTTCGGCAGGACAGAGCTGATAGTCCAGTAAATTGAGCACGGGATCAAAGATCATTTCCACGGGTGGGTACAATGCTGTTTCTTTCTTTCCGTTGATGACCACCAGTTGTGCGATCTCTTTGTGTATCGGAATTAATTTCTCAAGTACCGCAGGCTGGTCAAATCCTTTTACAAGATCTTCTTTGGTCTGGATGAACTGTACACCCCGTCCGTCATACCCGCCGGTGCCAAGCTTGTGAACAGCCGGTAAAAGTTGTTCCTGCTTTTTCAGTTCTTCCCTGTTTTGCGTGATCACAAATGAAGCTGTGGGTATCTGGTATTGTTGATAGTATTGTTTTTGTAAAATCTTATTCTTGATAATTCTGAGGACAGATGGGCCGGGAAAAATTTTTACTCCTTCTTTTTCCAGTTGTTCTAAAGCTTCCACGTTTACATTTTCAATTTCGATAGTCAGGGCATCCAGTTTTATCCCGAAATTGTAAACGTCTTCATATTTCTTGATATCCCCCCTGATGAAGTGATGGCATAGGTGTGCTGCAGGGCATTCAATGTCATTTTCCATTATCCATGTTTCCACAGGGTAATTAGCAGCAGCCTGCAACAACATTTTCCCTAATTGACCTCCGCCAAGAATACCGATCTTTTGCATGGCGCAAAGATAGGGAAGCGCCCCTGAGCGGTACTGTCATCCATGTTGAATACTTTCTTTAATTTTGTTATATGCGTCCTGATTATCCTCATAAACTTTTTCCGGACCATCGCTCCGGCTTTGAAATGCTGATGGAGACGCTGGCCATGGGCCACTGACTTTATAATTTTCTCTGAAACGTTTTTTTGATAATAACATAAAACCACCCGGTGGAAACCGGGCTACATCATCATGAAAACAGAAACGATTACCGGTACAAAAGAAACTGCACAAAAAGATTTTCTTCCTTTACAGGGAACAGATTACGTAGAATTTTATACAGGCAATGCCAAGCAGGCTGCACATTTTTACATGAGTGCATTTGGATTCCAGGCTTTAGCTTATGCCGGCCCGGAAACCGGAACAAGAGATAAAGTAAGTTATGTGCTGCGGCAAAATAAACTCACATTTGTTTTGACCACTGCTCTACGTACTGATAATGCCATTGCAGACCATGTGTACGATCATGGCGATGGAGTGAAAGTGCTGGCCCTGCGGGTAGATGATGCAGAAAGCGCCTGGTACGAAACCACAAAGAGAGGAGGTAAAAGTTTTATGGAACCAAAACACCTGAAAGATGAACACGGGGAAGTGGTGATGAGCGGCATTCACACTTATGGGGAAACCGTACACCTGTTCATTGAACGAAAAAATTATAATGGCCCGTTCATGCCGGGCTACCAGGCATGGAGCAATCCTTATTTTCAACCTTCAGATACCGGGCTTCTTTATGTGGATCATTGCGTGGGAAATGTAGGATGGAATCAAATGAACCCCCGGGTGAAATTTTATGAAGAAGTGATGGGATTCAGAAATATCATTTCATTTGATGATAAAGATATCTCTACCGAATATTCTGCACTGATGAGCAAAGTGATGAGCAATGGAAATGGATATGTAAAATTCCCGATCAATGAACCGGCAGAAGGAAAGAAGAAATCGCAGGTGGAAGAGTACCTTGAATTTTACAACGGAGAAGGGGTGCAGCATGTGGCTCTTGCCACACATAATATCGTTCAGACCGTTACAGAACTAAGGAACCGTGGAGTTGAATTTCTGAAAGTTCCTTCCAATTATTACGACACTTTGCCTGGTCGCATCGGTAAGATAGATGAAGACCTGGCTCCATTAAAAGAATTGGGAATTCTTGTGGACCGGGATGATGAAGGATATTTATTGCAGGTATTCAGTAAACCGATACAGGACAGACCAACTTTGTTTTTTGAGATCATCCAGCGTAAAGGAGCAAAAAGTTTTGGCAAGGGAAATTTCAAAGCTTTATTTGAAGCGCTGGAAAGAGAGCAGGAGGCAAGGGGGAATTTATGAGGCGTACGTTATAAGCTTAATTCATCATGTTCATGATACAGGTTTAAAGTTGGAGTGAGCAAAGAGCAGGAATAATCAATAATTAATAACCATTGAGCCATAAGACTTATGCATCCGGTATTCAACGTCCGGCCATCAGGGTTACCTTCATCCGGTTTCGTTTAGTATCTTTACAATTCATTCACTATTTGGCAGAATAAATCTGCAATACTATTCGTTAATTGAGAGATAAACAGCTGTGATGAAAAACCTTTTTTTGGCTCTGGTGATCTGTCTGGGATTGAATGTGACCGTACCGGCACAACCCATATTGCAAAAAGGCGGGCCTTCATATACTTCATTTTTTGATTTTCAGAAAACATTTCCCCGGGTTAATGAAGCCTGGCAAAGGAAAGACGACACGTTGCAAAAGCAATTTGCAGCAAAGGATTTAAAGTGGCCTGCAAAATATATTTATATACGTTCATTCAAATATGACAGCCAGCTGGAAGTGTGGGTGAAAAATGAGATCAATGAGCCATTCCGTTTATTCAAGACATATAAGATCTGTGCCCTGGCCGGTACACTTGGCCCCAAAAGAATGGAAGGCGATTACCAGGTGCCTGAAGGTTTTTATTATATCAATGAATTTAACCCTAAAAGCACTTACTATTTGTCTTTGGGGCTCAATTATCCCAATGCTTCTGATAAGATTCTCAGCGATTCTATAATGCCCGGAAGCGATATTTATATCCATGGAAGTTGTGTGACGGTAGGCTGCATCCCGATAACCGATAAACAAATTGATGAGCTCTATATCCTGGCGGCACATGCCAAAGACCTCGGCCAGGATTTTATCCCGGTGCATATATTCCCGGTAAAGTATGATGTTCCTAAGAGCGTGGATTACCTGAATAACCTGGCAAAAGATGACCCGTCTTTGAAAAAATTTGCAAGGCAACTGGAAGGTGCATTTGATTATTTTGAAAAATACAAGCAGTTGCCGGTAGTGATGATAGATGATGACGGCGATTATGTGGTGAACAATGCTCCTGCAATAAAATCAGTATTGGTCAAAGATGCTCCGGTAAAAATAAAAGCTCCCGTTCATCACCGTACCAGGACGGTCACTGATCTGGCAGATGCGGTATTGCAATGGCCGCAATTCCCCGGTGGCGAAGCCGCTTTTGCGAGATATCTCGATACGCTGGGAAAAGAAATGATTGAATATTTGCCCAGGGGAATCAACAAGGCTTATGTGCTGGTAGAATTTATTGTGGATAAGGATGGAGTGCCTGTAAATTTTAAAGTGATCCGTGGAATGAAAGATGAAGATTTTAATGAAGAACTGATCACCCGCATGGAAAAAATGCCCAATTGGGAGCCTGCGATCCTGGATAAAAAACCGGTGGCAAAAAAAATGATGCAGACGGTGACCGTTGAAGCCACAGTTCATTGATCCTCCATTAATACCTGCAATGTCACAGGCGTTTGTTGCCTGAGTAAAATATTTTTTCGTTCAGTCAGTTTTTCAAACAATTCCTTTTTATAATGCCTCAGTGTCAGTAATGATAACCCCTTTGTGATGCTGACCCCGAAATGAGCTGATGTTTCTTTGACCAGCAATTCGATTTTCCCGGGATGATCATCCAGGACTGCAGTAAAACTTATTGCTGCGTTTTGTGTAAGGTTGGGCTTTATTTTCAGTTTTTCAAAGATCTTGTATAGCCCTATCAGGTGATGTTCGCCAATGAAAGAAAAATCTTTTGTTTCCAGGCAGAGCATCACCTGGTTTTCTTTCAGCACGATGATGGGGGGTAAATTTTCCGGGATATGATCCTGAATGACCGTACCGGCTAATGAGGGCTGCAAAAAACATTTTACGGATAAAGGGATATTTTTATTTTGTAAGGGTTTGATGGTTTTTGGGTGAATGACCTGCGCACCATAGTAGGCCATTTCGATCACTTCGTTGTAGTTTAGTTCAGCGATCGGTTCCGCATCCGGAAATTGTTTGGGATCGGCATTCATCACCGCTTCCACATCTTTCCAGATAAAGACCTGTTTTGCATCCAGCATGTTGGCAAAAACAGCAGCCGTATAATCACTTCCTTCTCTTCCCAATGTGGTGCTTTCATTTTCTTTTGTTGCACCGATGAAGCCCTGAGTCAGGACAATATCGGTGTTTCGAAACAGGGGAGTGACTTTTTTTCTGATCATCATCTGGGTTGTGTGCCAATCAATCCGGGCATCACGAAAATTATTATCTGTGCAAAAAATTTCTCTCACGTCTATCCAGTGGTTATGGATACCCGTTTCTTCCAGGTAGGCGCTGATGATGGAAGTGGAAAGCAGTTCGCCGATACAAACAACCTGGTCGTAATAATAATCATGATGGCGAACAGGCTTTTCATTGATTAATGATTCGGCTTTTGCAAAAAATTCTATGAGTTTTGCTTCACAGGAAATATAATGCACAGACAGCAGATCTTTTGCGGTACCGGCATGCTGATACTTTATCTTTTGTAATAACTGAGATGCTTTTTCCCGGTCCCTGTTGTAAAATGCTTCTACAACTTTCTCCAATGCATTGGTGGTTTTGCCCATTGCAGAAATCACCACCATGATCTTTTCCCCGGGAAACTCTTTTAAAATGGAGGCAAGATTTTGAATTCGTTCAATACTGTTAACGGAGGCTCCGCCGAATTTGAAAACTTTCATTCAGAAGGAGATTTTAATGATCAAATGAAAGTGGTAAAGGTAAGCAAGGATGATGTGTTTATCCGGTAAGAATATTTTACCGGGGAAAATATAAAAAAAATCTCCTCTCATATCTTTGACTTGTTCAATACTTTTCAGGAACATTATACTCTATTTCATTGACATGAAATTTTGCGTAACTGTAATCACCTTCCTTTAGTTGGTATAATGCCTCAATGGCATAAGGGATCATCATTCCCTCTTTTTCTTTGTAATCGGAAACCTTTCCCACCCAGGTCTCCAATTCATTTTCATTCATGTACCGCTCTGTTTTTAATTCTGTGATTGCTCCGGAGTTATCGAAGGAAACCAGATAAGAGAGAGAAATATTATTATAGGTGAAATTGAGTTGAGCACTTGTACTGTCAACCGGCATCCAATGCAGGTTATCTCCGGGCAGCAGGTTGGTAGGGAACCATACGCTTTCTGCCAGCCAGCGGAGCAATTCTCCCTGATCATATTTTTCTCCCTGGCCGCCGGCTATCCTGAAAAGTGAGAATAAAGAAACGGTCAGCTTGCCCCTGTTGGAAAGATACATATCCTTTGCAGTGAACATAGCCGTTGAACCTTTCCAGATAAAGCCTGGAGTCTGTGTGGTGAAATATTGTTCTCCTTTTATATCCACCCAGTCTTTCGAAGGGCCGGTTTTGAATTGACCTCCATGTCTCAATCTTGTATAGCTGATGTAGGGGCTGCCTTCTTTCAGGGCAAAACGGAAATACCGTTGAACCGGGTCCGGTAAGTTTTGAATCTGTGTGTAGCTGAATTTTTTGCCGGAAACCTGTCCTGATTGTGAAAACAGGGTTTTCACCTCATGGCTGAATTGAACGGCATTGTATGTTCTTCCTGCAAAGAACAACACAATGACTGATCCAATAATGATGAGAATGATCAACATCGGCTTCTTTATCTTCATGGGTTTTCAAATCAACAATAAATGTATGCATTGTATCTGTTGATCAGGATGAGCCTCGTCAGTGTCATTTGTGAATTTGAAATGAGTTAAAGCTCCCTCACCCATATATTCCTAAAGCTGATCGGAGCGCTGTCATCGCCATGTGCCTGCAGCTTTATCGGCGATGCCCCATGTGCCGTGTACTTCGGTGTTCCGATGTACAGGGTAGGGCCCTTAAGCTCCACATTGTTTTGCACCAGCACTCCGTTTTGAAAGACGGTGACCCTTGCCGGGCTCTTCAGGCTTTTATCCTCATTGAAACGTGGTGCGGTCCATACGATATCGTAAGTCTGCCACTCGCCCGGCTTTTTACATGCATTCACCAGCGGCGGATATTGTTTATACACACTGGCTGCCTGGCCGTTCACATATGTTTCATTGTTATAGCTGTCGAGGATCTGAATTTCATAACCTGCATCGCCCTGGCCTGTGGAAGCAAGGAATACGCCGCTGTTCCCTCTTGCCTGGCCGGTACCTGTAATGTTTTTTGGTATCCGGTATTCAAGATGCAACTGGTAATCCATGAAATTCCTTTTGGTGCGGATGTTTCCTTTTGTTTTGTCAACCGTCATGATGCCACCGGCAACTTTCCATCCGGCTTCCTTGGTGCTGTCTTTGACAGATTCCCACTGGTCCAGGTTTTTCCCGTCAAATAAAACAATGGCATCAGACGGAGCATCGGCAAAATACTTTCCGGGAGTCACGACTTTCGGAACCGGGCTCCACACTTCTGTTGCTTTCGGGTCACCCTGTGCAAAGATCTGTTGGGAAGATAACAGTACGGACAGGAAAAAGATTTTTTTCATGCAAGTGATTTTAAAATCTAAGAATATTGAAATGAGTAAATTTTTGTAAAGGTAAGTTCTTAAACTGTACTTCCGCCACCATTGCTTTGGGCGGGCCCTGCCTGCACCATTCCATCAGTTGCTCAAGTTGTTCTTTTTCTCCGGTGGCTAAGATGTAAACAGAACCATCATTCATGTTTTTCACTTCACCCGTTATGTTTAAACGCAACGCTGTTTCTTTCGTGCTTTGCCGGAAAAAAACACCCTGCACTTTCCCGCTGACTGTGATAGAAATGGTCTGTAACATTTTTTCAGAAAGGAATGAGGTTCACTATTTCTTCAAGGTATCGCTGATCTGTAGGATCGAATTGATCTGTTTCAGAACTGTCTGCATCCAGCACGGCAACCACTACATTGTTCCGGATCACCGGCACAACTATCTCGGACTTCGAAGTGCTGTTGCAGGCGATATGACCAGGGAATTTGTCAACGTCCGGAACGATCAGTGTTTCCTCTTTTTCCCAGCTGGTGCCGCAAACTCCTCTTCCTTTTTTGATGCGGGTGCAGGCTACCGGCCCCTGGAAAGGACCGAGCACCAGTTCATCTTTTTTTACAAGATAAAAACCCACCCACAGCCAGTTGAATTGTTCTTTCAGTGCAGCGGTAATGTTGGCAAGGTTGGCGATAAGGTCTGTTTCTCCTTCCAGCAAACCTTTTATCTGAGGAATAAGCGATTTGTATTGTTCTGTCTTATTTCCGGTGATGATGGTTAGGTCTTCTGCCATGAGGCAAAGGTAAGATGTAATTGCCGATGTGTTTTCTAACCATTGAAGTGTTTAACCTGAAAGTAAAAAACCGCAATGCAGGCAGGCATTGAAAACTTATATCCTGTTCCGTATTTTTTTTCCTATTCCTATATAGGTTTATAAGCCACTTTGCATGATCAGTTTCTTTACCAGGGAAATTTGACCCAGGTGATAATAGCTGTGCTCAATGACTCCCTCAATATTGCGCCAGTAGGTTCCATATTTTTCCTCAACAAATACTTTGTCCAACATTTTATCATCCATCATTTCAACCTGCCTTGCAAATTTTTCTGCATTGTATAAAAATTCACTGACCAGGCTATTCCAGTCTTCTTCTGATTGAACCGGCGGTAAATCAAAACTGTATTTATCACTGATTTCAAATTTTCCATTACTGAAGAAACTTAAAATACCGGCTAAATAATAATTTATATGAAAAGTCAGTGCAGCGATAGAATTTAAATTGCCAACTTTTTGTGATGCCTGTTTCCAATTTACGCCTGTTATCAGCTCTTTGAAATTGGTATTGGCAATCCAATGACCATTTAGTAAAACTTCCCGTAGCCGGTTTGCCAGATCTGAACTTTTTGTCATAAAAAAATGATTTTGATGCAGTGGTTGTCTTTGCCGGTTATTGACTTTTATTCAAAATTAATTTCACAACTACCGATAAAGTTAGGATAAGTGTTATTTATTATTTCTTATTTGATCGCCTGGGTTTCTGAAATAATCTTTCAAAACCCCAGGTTTCAAAAGACGGGTATGGCAAAAAAATTATGGTCAGAAACATCAGATCACTCAGATCATCCGGCAATCGAATCCCAGAATATTCTTCAGCTCCTCTTTGATGGCATTGATGTTGTCATTTTTCATATTCAGGATGGGGATGGTTAGGAAGTTAACTTTGGTTTTATTTACGGTCTTTATATAAAAGAAAGCGCCGCCACCTTTTCCATGACGCACTCTGCACTGTATTTCCCCGATTTCTGAAGTGCTGATGCTGACCATTTCTTCACCGCTTACTGTTTTACGGTGAAGTTCAACACCCATACGGGAAATAATTATTTTGACCGGGTATTTTTTTAGAAAAAGGATTATGGACAATACACTTACCAGCGATGCCACAACAAGCAAAAAAGGCATACCCTTTTGTTCCAGTAAAAAAACGCTGGTCACCAATAAGATAAGAATGACCGGGAAGATACGGAAGAATATAAAATAAAAACTCTTTCGCCAGGCGGGCAGCTCCAGTTCAACACTGTTCCCCGGTATATATTCAAAGATTTTATATGGACTGAAAATATTTGACATAACGAAGAATTGTTTTTTTAAAAGATGAGGTTTAAATATTTCTCCCGTTGAAAATCGGATGGAATACAATCGCAAATTTCCGGAAATTTCGGGTAATGGAATTTACTTAAAGGCAACTGCTGTTGAGACCGCCGGTCAACGTGGGACTGCGCTCCAAAATTTGAATTAGTCCTGTAAGCACTTTAATGATAATTTTGCCTGCGAATGAGATTTTTTCAGATACCGGGTATTAAAAAGTTTAATCCTGTTTGGGTAACGGTGGTATTGGTGGCGGCAACCAGTTTTGTGACCCGTACCGTCCTGCTGTTTTATTCTTTTAATGACATAGATTTTTCTTTCGTCAATATTTTGGGTATTTACAGCATTGGATTGTTTTATGACCTGTGTTTTGCTGCTTACCTCATCATACCGCTGGCATTGTGGTGCTGGCTGAGTAATGACAGGGTTTACCGTAAACCGCTTAACTATATAGTCATTACTTTATTCGTTGCCCTGCTTGGCGCTATTTTCTTTTTCAACCTCGTACCCAAAGAACTGAATCAATGGCTGCCGGTGATTGCCGGAGGATTCTTTTCAATTTTGTTCCTGCAGTACCTGTGGCTGGTTTTGAAAAATACAAAATACAGGTTGGCCTGGCGCAGCAACGGCCTCCAGTTGTTCTTTTATGTGCTGATCTTTTTATTGCTCTTCAATGCGGTAAGTGAATTTTTTTTCTGGCAGGAATTCGGCACCCGTTATAATTTCATAGCGGTGGATTACCTGATCTATACCAGAGAGGTGGCGGGCAATATCCGCCAGTCATATCCTGTAGCATGGATCGTTATCATCGTTGCCTTCGCTTCTTTTCTGATCTGGCTGTTGATCCGTAAATATCTGAAAGCTGCAGTGTATGTGTCAATAAGTTTTGGCAAAAGATCATTGATCGCTTCAGGCATTCTTGTTTTTCCTGTTCTTGTTTTTCTTTTTATAAACAACAATTTGAGAAATTTCAGCAATAACAGTTTTGTGAATGAACTGGCCGGTGATGGGGCTTATGAGTTTGGTGTGGCATACAACAACAATGCGCTGGACTTTACCAGATTCTATCCTATCATCAGTGATGAAGAAGCATTAAAGATTGTGAAGAAGCAGATCATGGAACGTTCTCCCACCGATTCTTTTTTATATCCCGACAGCTTTTCCATTGAGAGAAGGGTGACTTACCCGAAACCGCCTGATAAGATGAATGTAGTGCTGATATCGGTGGAAAGTTTCAGCGCTTCGTTCATGAATTATTTTGGCAACACTCAAAACATCACTCCGTTCCTGGACAGCCTTGCCTATAAAAGCTTATTCTTCACCCGGTTTTATGCAAGCGGTACGAGAACGGTGCGTGGGCTTGAGTCTTTATCATTGGCCATTCCTCCCGTGCCCGGTCAAAGCCTGGTACGCCGCCCGGGAAATGATGACCTGTTTTCATTGGGAAATGTTTTGAAAGGCCAGGGTTATACCGCTCAGTTTTTTTACGGCGGATACAGCAGTTTCGATAATATGGGACCATTCTTCAAAGACAATGGTTACGAAGTCTATGACCGAAGTGAACTAAAATCGGATGAGATCCATTATGCAAATATCTGGGGCGTGGCGGATGAAGACATGTTTAATTATACCCTGAAAAAATTAGACGAAGACACTAAAATCAACAAACCTTTTTTTGCCCATATCATGACCGTGAGCAATCACCGTCCTTTCACTTATCCCGAAGGGAGAATAGATATCCCGCCATCAAAACAGATCCGGGAAGGAGCAGTGAAATATACGGATTACTCCATAGGGAAATTTTTAAATGACGCAAAGGCGAAACCCTGGTTCAATAACACGATATTCATTGTTGTGGCGGACCATTGCGCTTATGCTGCGGGAAAATCTTCTTTGCCTGTGACGGGCTATCATATTCCGCTTTTCATTTATTGCCCTTCTAAGATTGAACCGAAAATCATTAGTACGTTGTCCACTCAAATAGACCTGCCGCCTACACTTCTTGGTTTGCTGAATATAAGTTATGACAGTAAATTTTTCGGTCAGGATATTTTCAGGCAACCTCCCGGCAATGAAAGAGTGTTTATAAGCACCTACCAGGGATTGGGTTATTTGAAAGACGGCGATTTGGTGGTGCTACAGCCACCCAGGCATTATGAACAGTATGTTCCTGATTTTTCAACGGGAGCAGCTGTACAAACTCCCGTTACGGATTCTTTGCTGCAACAGGCCATTGCCTATTACCAGTTAGCTGAGAAAATCTATAATACAGGGGGATATAAGTTTAAATAAAACTTTATGCAGGAAAGAATCTTTTCAGAAAAAATAACTGGAGGTACCGGGATCAACCATTGCGTTGATTTGAAATCAGCAAACAGGGTAAAGTATTTATGCCGGGGGATTTGTTTATTGATTTTTTTAATATTCTCATTCAGTTTAAGTGCTCAGGAGACGGATACGATCCCGGTGAAACAAACCACGAATTTTGAAAAACATTTTGACCCGGCGAATAAGCAGCTTTTTATACGTTACAAAGAGCGGGAGATGATATTTGATTCGAGAGGTTTGCTTCATTTTGCCCGCTACCTGCCTGATGACATGTGGCAAATAGCACGGTCGCCTTTTCAGAAATCGAATTTAAAAGGGCTGGGTATCGTGGCAGCATCTACTGCAATTTTGCTGCCGCTTGATCAGATGCTGGTTGATAATGTAAGGGATATTTCAGCGAAAATACACTTGACGGATTCAACCGAATATGGAGTTGCATTAAAAATCGGAACCACCAAGATCATCAAGATTCCCAAAAATATAAACACGGCATTGTACCAGATGGGAGAGGGAGGTACGAGTATGTTATTAGCCGGCGGATTATGGATCTATGGGAAAATAAAAAAAGATTACAGGGCGGTGCAGACTGCAGGTGATCTTGCTGAAACATTTATCATTATGGGCGTCACCACCCAGATCCTGAAAAGAATAGCAGGAAGAGAAAGCCCGTTCATGGCTACAGCAAAAGGAGGCGTGTGGAGGCCGCTGCCATCATTTAAAGAATACCAGCAGAATACTTCTAAGTATGATGCTTTTCCTTCAGGACACCTGGCTACCATGATGGCAACAGTAACTGTATTAAGTGAAAATTACCCGGAAAAAAAATGGATCAAACCCGTTGGGTATTCCATAATGGGCCTGACTGCATGGGCAATGATGAATACCGAAGTGCATTGGGCAGGGGATTACCCGTTAGCGCTGGCACTGGGATATTTGTCCGGAAAAATTTCAACCATGAGGCATCTGAAAAAATATGCACTCAGGCGGGCTGATTTTTTATGACAATTATGGTAAAGATTAAATAAATCCTTTTCAGGGTTATAAGTTATAATCTCCTGCGGCTTCAGGCTGATAAATAATCTCATCTATCCTGATTTTGGTGAGGCCGGCGGGAACGATCCATTCAATTTCATCTTTCACTTTATAACCGATCAATGCAGTAGCAATAGGAGAAAAGATCGATATCTTGTTTTCTTTCACATTGGCCTGGTTGGGATACACGATCTGGAACTGGATCTGCTTGTTATTATTCAGGAAACTTAGCTTTACGATCGAGTTCATGGTAACCACATTGGAGGGCACAGCCCCGGGTTCCACTATTTCAGCATTGTTCAGTTCTTTCAAAAGTTTTTCCGCATCAGAATGGCTGATGGATTTAAGCTGCTTTGCATCGCTGATACAGGATTTGATCCTGTTATAATCCAGTTTGTTTACGATTAGTTTACTCATGATCAAAAAATCAAAGTCAATAAATTAAAGCTGCAAAGATACTATAACTCAGGCAAGTGACAGCCTGCGATGCTTAAATTCATCAGCCCCTTCCGGGAACCTGAAGTGCCGGTGTGAATTTCAGGTACAGAGCTAAGTGAAGTCAATAAATCTTACAAACAACTTTTATTGTTTCTTCTGTTTTGCTTCATCCGCTTTAAGCTTCTGAGCTTCCTTTTTTTCCTGTTGAATGGCGTTTTGTTCCTCATCAGTTACGCCTTTTGCCGTTTTTACTGTTGCAGAATCATCACTAAGTATCGCAGAATCTTTCTGCACTGTTGTCGGATGCTGGTTAATGGAGGTGTCGCCAACGCCATTATTATTGGCAGAATTTTTACTTCCGTTATTACAGCTGAGAAGAACGCCGGATGCGAAGAGCGCAGAAAATAAAATTACTTTTTTCATATTCTAAATTTTTTGCAAAGTTATTTGCAAAGTTGCCGCCTTATATAGCGGGAGCCTTAAAATATGATCAATTAACTTCAGATTAAAACCTGGCTTCATATTTAGCAGCAAGATCTGGATGCTGCAATGAGGAAGTGAAATTATTCAGCTGAGCGATAAGAGCTGTTACCTTTGCTGGCATAATGCTGTATGCTCATCATATAAAGGCCGGTTATTCATCCTTTTATTCTTCACCATCCTTAAAACTCTTGCCGTTTTAAGATTTGGATAAAACCGTCCGGAAGCCCAGGAGGGTATAAAACTTACCATTCCTGTAATCTTTTTTTCGTTTGTGGATTATTTCAGGATAAACTGGAATATAATTTTACATTTAGGCTAAAACCTCGTTATGACCAGAAATATCTTTCTCCTTCTGCCAATAATTTTTCTTTCGGCATCTTTGAATGCCCAGCAATTGTATGTACCCCGGAATATTCAAAAAGCCATTGATAACGGCACCCGGACACTGGATGGAAAGCCGGGAAAAAACTACTGGCAAAACGAAGGAGTGTATGATATGAAAATAAAAGTGACACCGGAAACCCGTATAGTTTCAGGCAGTGAAACAATCGTTTACAGCAATAACAGCCCGGATACTTTGAAAACAATTGCAATAAGGTTTGTCAATAACCTTCAGAAACCTAATTCGCCCAAAGGAGGCTATGCGCCTGATGCTGCACTGGATTCGGGATTGACGATCACTTCTTTTAAAATAAATGGCGAAGTGTATAATCAGAATGCCCGGAACTGGGGAACGGTGGGAACGGTCAGGCTGAAGCAGCCTCTTCTTCCGCACAGCACGGCAACTCTTGAGATAGACTGGCATTACCCGCTTTCAAAGGTGGATGGACGTGAAGGGCAGATCAACCCTACCACTTTTTATGCTGCTTATTCTTATCCCCGTGTTTCTGTGTATGATGATTACAATGGCTGGGATATGCTGGATCACACCGGGAGGCAGGAATTCTACAATGATTTTAATGACTATAAATATTCAGTGACTGCGCCGAAAAATTATATAGTGTATGGCACCGGTGATCTGTTGAATCCGGATGAGGTGCTGCAACCCGAGATCGCAAAGAGGTTGAAGCAGTCCTATACGTCAGATGATGTCATTCATATTGCCAACAAGCAGGAAGTGGATGAAGGAAAAGTGACTTTGCAAAATGACTGGAATACCTGGAAATTTTCTGCTGACCACATTACCGACGTCTGTTTTGCTTTCAGCAAGACCTATGTGTGGGATGGAGGCAGTGTGGTGGTAGATAAGAAGACCGGGCGCCGTGCCAGCCTGCAGGCAGCGTACAACGATAATGCAAAGGATTTTAAAGAGTCGGTGAAATGGGCCCAGTTCTCCATGGATTTTTTCTCCAATCAATGGCCGGGAGTTGCTTATCCTTATCCTAAGATGACCGCTTTCCAGGGACATGCAGATATGGAATACCCGATGATGGTGAATGATGCATCCACTTCCAACTTTGCATTTGCCCGTTTGCTGCAGGATCATGAGATGGCACATACCTATTTTCCTTTTTACATGGGCATCAATGAAACCCGTTATGCATTCATGGATGAAGGATGGGCCACAACGTTTGAATACCTGGCGGGCATAGCTGAATCAGGAAAAGAAACTGCAGATAATTTTTACAAAAGTTTCCGCAGCGGGGGGTATATCAGGAATATTTCCTCAGAGAATGATCAACCGATCATCACGCAGTCATCCCAACAGGCAGGAATGGGGTATAGCAGCAACTCTTACGGAAAAGCATCCCTGAGTTACCTGGCGCTGAAAGATTATCTTGGTGATGAGCTTTTCAAAAAAGCATTGCATTATTACATGGATCAGTGGCACGGAAAACATCCCATTCCCTGGGATTATTTCGGCGCCATGAATGCCGGTTCAGGAAAAAACCTGAATTGGTTTTTCAACAACTGGTTTTTCACCAATAATTATGTGGATCTGAAAATTTCAGAAGTTAAAAAAACTTCCGGGGGATATAATGTGACGGTTGCAAATGCCGGGGGCTTTGCCATTCCTTTTGATGTGGTCGTAGAATATCCGGACGGGAAGACCAAGGCAACACATTTTACTCCTGCAATATGGCAGAAAAATGAAAAAGTACAAACGCTGAAAATACCTGCATCGGGAAAAGTCAAATCCATAAAAATAGATAACGGGGTTTTCGTGGATTTTACCCCGGAGGATAATGCACGGGTATTGTAAGTGAACCGGATGATACGTATCAAAGCAGGAAATGAAAAGCATGTGGTACATCATCATCCGCCCGGGGATTATTTTGTTTTCCAGATACCGGTTATAGGATTTTCTTCTGCAGTGCCTGTTTTAGGAAGTTGATACATTGCCTCTATGGTACGTAGCACATTGTAGTGATCGATCCTGTTGCTGTATTTCCCGGGGCGCACCATTTGGCCGGCAAAGATGGTAGGAATATGATTCTGTACCTTAAAATCATCTTCATCAAAAGTCAGGATCAGGAGGCTGTTATGTGTCCTGGCCCATTTCACATACCGTGCTAAATTTTTCCGGAGCCATTTGTCTCCTTGCCGGATGGTGGCTGCATCTCCTTTGGGTAAAATATTATGCATGTCATTATCCATATCCGGAATAACAAAAGACACTGTTGGTAATTTTGAAAAATCAGAAGGGAAGTCTGTCATAGGCACACTCAGGGATGGTGAAAATTGATTTTCGCCGTTGCCCAGCCAATTAACCCAGGGACAGTGTTTACGTCCGTAGAGGTAAGATTTAGTGATATTGCTTTTTTGGTAATAGCACCCTGTAAAACCGGCTGAGGGCATTGTCTGGGCATATCCGCCAAAACTGTGGCCGGACTTAATAAGTGAAGAACCCAGGTTGGGTGAATTAAAAAGAGTATCCTTCAAACATTTATCGTCTGAAATTCCCTGTGTGCTTCCTGAAAAAATTGCAATGTAGTTCGGCTGGCTCGGATGAGCAATGCCATGTGCGTCAGTAAAAAGTGCGCCATCTTTTGCCAGCATATTTATGAAAGGGGCATCGGGAGAGCCTATTACCTGGTCAAATCCATGGTTTTCTTCAATGACTATAATGATATGATCTGGCCTGGGAAGTTTTTCTTCCTTTGTTGAAAAACACAATGAAAGGGCAATAAAGAAAACTGATACCGGGGCAATGATTTTTTTCATACAAATTTCTTTACAAACAGGCATGTTTAAAATTATACTTGAATTGGAAATAATTTCCCGTTTTGGCAGGTAAATAACATTTCATTTATTGGAAAACATATCTGTAATTGCAGCTATGCCGGATCATGCAGGTAAGAATATAACTTCATTGGATGCGCAGGTAGCAGAGCTGTGAAAAGTTGTTCCATACCCGGTAGCATTGCAATCGCTGCTTCTTGATATTTTTGTGCTGTTTTTCAGATATATGCACCAGGAAAAAAGCCAATTCGGTAAAATGAATGAATTATGCAGGAGCAGGATTCCTTTTTTCTTTATTTGTGATTTTACTGGTGAACGGATTGAAGTGATCCCGTTACATGAAATGAGTGAAAACAAGATTTTCTGTTCCCACCCTTTATTCAGTAATACGCCGGAAAGATCTGTTTGGAAAGAGGACTCCCTGCAATGGAAGAAATATCCATTGTCTTTCGGGGAGTATGCACTGCAATTTGAGAAAGTAAAGAATGAGATCAGTAAAGGAAATACTTATTTGCTCAATCTTACCTGCGCTACAAAAGTGGAGACCAATTTCACTTTGCAGGAATTATTTAAAAAAGGAAATGCAAAATATAAACTGCTTTATAAAGATCAGTTTGTGCATTTCTCCCCGGAGCCTTTTGTAAAGATCAGGGATAATGTAATTTCATCTTATCCCATGAAAGGAACCATAGAAGCCGGAGTGGAAGATGCAGGTAAAAAAATACTGGAAAATAAAAAAGAACTGGCGGAACAGCATATCATTGTGGACCTGATACGGAATGACCTGAGCATAGTTGCCCGGGATGTGAAGCTGGATGATTTCCGTTATATCGAAGAGATTATCACGAATGAAAAAAAATTGTTAGCGGTCAGTTCAAAAATAAGCGGCCGGTTGAAAGATGAATACACCAACAGGATTGGTGATGTTTTTTCCGCATTGCTGCCTGCCGGATCCGTATGTGGTGCCCCCAGGAAAAAAACGTTGGAAATTATTATACAGACGGAAACACATAAAAGGGGATGGTACACCGGAGTCTGGGGAATTTTTGACGGTAAAGACACTGACAGCTGTGTTATCATCAGGTATCTTGAAAAACAGGATGATCATTTTATTTTTAAAAGCGGCGGGGGAATTACTGCCTTGAGTGAGGTTTCTGCCGAATACAGGGAAATGATTGATAAAGTTTATGCTCCGGTTTCTTGAATCCATATTGATTGAGAACGGTCACATGCCGGTGATCAGCTGGCATGAACAGCGGTTTACAAACACCCAGGAGCTTAATTTCGGAAAAATAGTTTTTCCTTCTTTGGAATCGGAAATAACCCGTACGGTTATGCCTCATAAAAAGAATATCCGTTACAAATGCAGGGTAGTTTATGACAGCGAAAATATCCGGGTTGAGTTTTCCGAATATAAAAGAAAGCAGATTGAATTTCTCATTATAAAAGAAGATAACGAAATCAGTTATCCTTTTAAATATGAAGACCGCCGGTGTTTTACCGGTTTGACAAAGGATTTACAACATAATGAAGAAGTGCTGATCGTAAAGAATGGCTTACTGACCGATACTTCCTTTACCAATATTGCCCTGTTTGATGGCACAAATTGGGTAACGCCTTCGGTTCCCTTGTTACCGGGCATCCGGCGAAGATCTTTGATGGAAGAAAATATTATTTGTGAAAAAGATATCCGGATCATGGATCTTGAAAAATATTCAAAGATCAGGTTGTTCAATGCCCTGGTGGGGTGGGAAGAGGCCTGGGAGCTGGATACAGGGATGATTATGAGACGATGACTGTTGCCGGGTCATTAAAATTTATTGATTTTTCTCATTGATACCCGAAAGTGTTGTAAGAAATAACCAGGTTCGAAAATATTAATTACATGTGATTGATGCTTTAAGACTTCATTCGATCACAGTTATTTTATATATTGTCCGGATATTTTTAAATGATTTGCAGGTGCGATACCCTTATGATTTAAAACGGGTTTTATTTTTTCCGCATGTACTGATCCTGCTTGCTGCAGTAATTTCTTCCCCGCTTTATGCTCAGCTTTGTAACGGCAGTTTTGGAGACCCGATAGTGAATATAACTTTCGGCTCCGGCAGTGGCAGCAGTTCCTATGTACCGACCGGGAGTTATTCTTATACATCATCCACCTGTCCGAATGACGGCTATTATACGATCACAAATTCAACCTCCGGTTGTTTTGGAAACACCTGGTTTGATATTCAGAATGATCATACGGGCGGTGGCGCCTTCCTGCTGGTGAATGCATCCTTTGTGCCGGGAGATTTTTTTGTAACCACCGTTTCAGATCTCTGCCCGAATACCACTTATGAATTTGCTGCATGGATCATTAATGTCATGAAAATGCCCAACAGTATTCTTCCCAATCTCACATTCAGTGTGGAAACACCGGGCGGAACTGTATTAAATTCTTTCGATACGGGCAATATACCGGTGACCTCCTCGCCGGAGTGGAAACAATATGGATTCATTTTTACAACTCCTCCCAACAACCCGGTGATCGTATTGCGCATCACCAACCATGCTCCCGGTGGCAATGGCAATGACCTTGGCCTGGATGATATTACGTTCCGGCCCTGCGGAGCAAATATTTCTGCTCATATTGCAGGAGTGGTTAACAGCGACACGGTAAATGTTTGCGAAACCGGCGGCAATGGTTTTCAGTATTCGCTCAATGCAGCAACGCCTTCGGGTTATATTACTCCGCTTTATCAATGGCAGATGAGTGCGGATAGCGGAAAATCATGGAGTGATATAGCCGGCGCCACCACGCTGAGTTACCAGACCCCGTTCGTTCATGCTGCAGGCAGGTATTGCTACCGGCTTACTGTTGTGGAAGCCAGTGTTGCCAACGTGAGCTCCTGCCGGATTGCATCAGATGTGTTGACCATAAATGTACATCCGAAACCTGTGGTCAATGCAGGGCCAGACAGGATCATGCTGGTCAACAATCCTATTATTTTGTCGGGCAGCGCCGATGGAGAACAAATAACTTATTCATGGTCTCCTGACCGGTTTATCAATGATATGCATCAATTAAATCCTGAGGTTTCCCCGCCAGCCGATATCACCTACACACTTTCCGCAACTTCTTCCTGGGGTTGTAGCAATGCAGACAGTATGCGGATAAAAGTTGTTGCGGATATTTTTGTTCCCACGGCATTCACTCCGAACGGAGACGGTAAGAACGACCGCTGGGAAATTCCGTTCCTCGATCCTTCGTTCGGGGGAACGGTAAGTGTTTTCGACCGTTGGGGGCGGATGGTGTACCATGTATCATCATCAAAGGTGTCATGGGATGGTACGGTAAACGGCATTCCACAACCGGCAGGAACTTATGTTTACTTCATCACTTTTAAGAATAATAGCAGGATGCTGAAAGGAACGATCACCCTGATACGTTGAAACTTCAGGAACGGATTTGCTGATGTTTAATTCCCGGATAAATGCTGAACAAATGATGAGTGGTGGTTTATTTCCCCGAATACCAGAATGCAAAATTTTATAATAATCATCACTGTATTGATAGTCAGATAATTATCAATATAATATAAGCATGGCGCATATATTATTGCGATTTGTAGAAATCATACTTAAGAATAAAATGAAAAATATTTGGAATCTTCAATAATTTTATCTACATTTGTAGAACAATTACGAGGAAATAAATTTTGAAGACATTATTAAAAAACATTACGCAAATCCATACCGGACTGTTTACCAAGCCTTCAGGCTTTGGAGAATTAGTATATCTGCAAGTAAAACATTTTGACGAAAATGGTCAGTTGAATGCTGTTTTATATCCTGACTTGAAACCGGATGGGATATCTGAAAAACATATTTTAAAAGATGGAGATGTACTCTTTGCGGCGAAGGGAACTAAAAACTTTGCAGCTGTTTTTGAAAATCACAATGAACCATCCGTTGCTTCAACTTCCTTTTTTGTAATCAGGCCGGTAAGGGGAAAAATATTACCCCATTACCTGGCATGGTTTCTTAATCATTATTCTACACAAGCATTTTTAAAAGAACAAGCTTTAGGCACTTCAATTCCTTCTATCTCAAAGCACGTTTTGGAAAACCTGATCATATCAGTGCCCGATATTGAAATACAAAAAAATATCCTGGAGATAACAAAACTACTCAATAGAGAAAAATATTTGAAACAGGAAATTGAAACCTTGAGAGATAGACAAATTCAGCAACAAATAATCAACGCTATTAAATGAAAAGAGAAAAATGAATAGTGAAAAAACAAAAAGCCCACTAAGAGATAAAAGCTATGCTTTTGCTATCAAGATTGTGAAACTGAGCCAAAGTTTGGTTTCTGATAAAAAAGAATTTGTGTTAAGTAAACAAGTTCTTCGCTCAGGAACTGCAATCGGGGCATTAATCCGAGAATCTGAATTCACTGCAAGTAAAGCAGACTTCATCAACAAGCTCACAGTTTCACTCAAAGAAGCTAACGAAACTGAATACTGGTTGATGCTTTTGTATGATACCGAATATCTAATCAAAGAAGAATTCCTTCAAATGCAATTCGAATGTCGAGAACTAATCGCAATGCTCGTATCATCCATCAAAACCTCAAAATCCTAACTTTTCATTTTCCACTTTAAATTTATCACTTATGAATAAAATAACTCAAAAAGACATCAACGATGCGGTTTGGAAAGCTTGCGACACCTTTAGAGGTAGCATTGATCCAAGCGTTTACAAAGACTATGTGCTTACTATGCTGTTCCTGAAATATCTCAGCGATGTGCATGACGATAAAATGGAAGGCTACTTAGCTAAATACAACGGTGATATGGAACGTGCTAAACGTGCCATGCAACACGAACGATTTATTGTGCCGGAACATAGCCACTTTAAATATTTATACGACCATCGTAACGAAGCAAATATTGGAGAACTCATCAACATTGCCTTGACCGATTTGGAAGAAGCCAACCGTGAAAAGCTGTACAGTGAAGACGGTGCAGGCATATTCCAAAATATAGACTTTAACAGCAGTAAGCTGGGTGAGCCTAAAGACAAAAATCAACGGTTGAAAACTTTACTTATTGATTTTAACTCCGAAAAATTAGACTTACGTCCTTCTCATTTGGGCGGTGCAGATATTATTGGGGGTGCTTATGAATTTCTGATAGCCAACTTTGCCAGCGATGCCGGTAAAAAAGCCGGGGAATTTTTTACGCCTGCTGAGGTTTCTACCCTACTTGCCAAACTTACCAAAAGCAAACCCGGCTCAAGAATTTGTGACCCTACTTGCGGCTCTGGTTCATTATTAATTAAAGCCGGTAACGAAGTGGGTTCTGATAATTTCTCTCTCTACGGACAAGAAGCCAATGGCAGCACCTGGGCTTTGGCCGTGATGAACATGTTTTTGCATGGCTTTGACAATGCCACTATCCGCTGGGGCGATACCATACGTAATCCGAAACTGAAAGAAGGCGACCAACTGATGAAGTTTGATACCGTTGTGGCCAATCCACCTTTTTCTTTGGATAAATGGGGAAAAGTAGAAGATAAAGACGGTGATAAAACCACCATCAGCTACGACCCTGAAACAGATAAATACAACCGTTTTTGGCGTGGCGTACCACCCAAGAGTAAAGGCGACTGGGCATTCATTTCGCACATGATTGAAACGCTGAACGAACACGGCAAAGCAGGTGTGGTGGTGCCACACGGTGTCTTGTTTCGTGGTAGCAGCGAAGGCCGCATACGCCAACGCACCATTGAAGAAAACTTATTGGAAGCAGTAATCGGTTTACCTGCTAACCTCTTTTTTGGTACAGGTATTCCGGCCGCCATTCTCGTTTTCAACAAGCAAAAAACAAGCAATAACTTTTTGTTTATAGATGCCAGCAAGCACTACGAAAGTGCCAAAAACCAAAACAAGCTGCGGGATAGCGATATTAAACGGATTGTTGCTACTTACAAGTTGTTTAGTGAAAAGTTAATAGTGAAAAATGAAAAATTGAAAGCAGGTGAAGAGGGCAGAGAGTTGGGAACTGGTAAAATTGCTTGTATTGATGGTAAATGGATAAATGACCAGAATGGGGATTTTTCACTTTTCACTTCTCACTCTTCATTTAAAATAGATAAATACAGCTATGTGGCTACTGCCGAAGAAATACAGGAAAATGATTTTAACCTGAACATCCCCCGCTATGTGGACACCTTTGAAGAAGAAGCCGAAGTGGATATTGCTGCGGTGCAAATGGAGATTGATAAGCTGGAAGATGAACTGGCAAAAGTACAGGCAGAGATCAATCAATACTTAAAGCAACTCACTGTCTGAATCACCGATTGAACGGATTTAAAGATTACGCGGATTATGAATGGAGAATTAAAATATAAAAATATAACTGAAAAAATTATTGGAGCTTCTTTTGAAGTTCATAAATTCCTGGGGAATGGTTTTCAAGAAGTGATTTACCAAAGAGCATTAGCTTATGAAATGCGAAAAGCCGGATTGGAGTTTGCCCGTGAAATAGAACAAGATATTTTTTACAAAGATCTTGATGAGCCCATAGGAACCAGAAGAGCTGATTTTGTTGTAGAAGGGAAAGTACTGGTAGAATTAAAAGCCATTGTACAATTAGAAGATGTGCATTTGGCCCAGGCGCTCAATTATTTGAAAGCTTACAAACTGGAAGTTGGATTGCTTATCAATTTTGGAAGCAAAAGTTTAACCTTTAAGAGACTGGTGTTATGAGAAATATACAATGTCAGCATCACAGATTAAATTGTCTGAAACACGGATTTAATTGTCTGAATCACGGATTTATAGGATTAAAGGATTTCACAGATTTTGAAACTTCTAAAACAAAAAAATCAGTGTCATCCGAGTCATCAGTGGCAATCGGTGATTCAGACAACATGCAGGAGAAATCAATCAATATTTAAAACAATTGATGAAATAATGGCAGCAACAAAAAATACTAAGCCGTTTTACAATACTGAAATTCCAGATGATTGGGAGGTTGCAGAGTTAGGTGAGATTTGCAATAAATTTCTTAATGGCGGAACTCCTTCAACTCAAATTGAAGAATATTGGGAAGGTAATATTCCATGGGTTACGGGAGCAGATATTATTGAACAAAGAATTCCTGAAGTTAGAAGATATATCTCTGATAAAGCAATTAAAGAGAGTTCAACAAATGTAATTCCAAAAGGAAACTTGTTATTAGTAACTAGAACAGGTGTTGGCAAGTTAACTGTAACCCCTTTTGATGTTGCTATCAGTCAAGATTTAACGGGATTGTTATTAAAAGAAAAAGTTATTGAAACTCTATTTGCTTTTTACTTTTTTGATGGAAATGAAAGGCTATTGAAGCAACTTAATCAAGGAACTTCAATTAGTGGAATTACAAGAAATGTTTTAGAAGCATTAAAAATCCCTCTCCCCCCACTCCCCGAGCAAAAAGCCATAGCTCAAGTGCTAAGCACGGCAGATGCCGCCATCCACACCACCGAAAAACTCATTGCCCAAAAAGAACTCCGCAAAAAATGGCTCATGCAGCAATTGTTGACGGGGAAGAAAAGGTTGAAGGGGTTTGATGGGGAGTGGAAGGAAGTTCATATCCGTGATGTTGCAAAAGAAGTTAGCATCAGAAATAAAAGCGATAAACAATTAACTGTGTTATCATGCACCAAGTATGATGGTCTGGTTCCTTCACTTGAGTACTTTGGGCGAAAGATTTTTGCTGATGATGTAAGCACCTATAAGATTGTTCCAAAAAATCATTTCGCCTATGCAACAAATCACATTGAGGAAGGCAGCATAGGTTATCAGGAAATGTTCGATGAAGCATTAATCAGTCCGATGTACACCGTTTTCAAGACTAATGAAACTGTAAATGATACGTTTTTTTACCGACTGCTTAAGTCACATCCATTAGTTTACCAATATCAAAATCGAATGGAAGGCTCAATCGACAGAAGAGGAGGACTACATTGGGAAGCCTTTTCAATTATAAAAATTAAACTCCCATCCATCGAAGAACAAACCGCCATTGCCCAAGTGTTGCTAGCGGCAGATAAAGAAATCAGCCTGCTCAAAGCCAAAGCAGAGAAGTTGAGGGAACAGAAGAAGGGGTTGATGCAGGTATTGTTGACGGGAAAAAAACGATTATTGTAAGGGCAATCCTTGTGGTTGCAGATAAAGAGACAAAATGAACAAATACAACCCAAATATCCACCATCGCAAATCCATCCGCCTAAAAGGATACGATTATTCACAGGCAGGGATGTATTTTATTACCATTTGTGTTCAGAACAGGGCGTGTTTGTTTGGTGATGTGGTAAATGGGGAAATGGTATTGAATGATGCGGGACGCATTGCCGATGAATGTTGGTTGAATATCCCCGTACATTTCCCGAATGTAATATTACATGAATACATCATTATGCCCAATCATGTACACGGCATTATTGAATTGGTAGGGGCGAAAAATCTTTCGCCCCACAATGATACACCCCACGATGATTCGTCCGAGAATGATACACCCCACAATGATACACCCCACGATGATTCATCGCACGATGATACGCCCCACAATGAATCACCCCACGATGATTCGCCCGGACAACATTTGTCAATGAATAGTCCACCCGAATTAACCATGACCGGATCATTTGATGAAATGAAAATCGGGGCGGAAAATGATTCGGATTCGTTTGGGGCGAAATATGATTCGGATGGATATGGGGCGAAAGATTTTTCGCCCCTACGGTCACCATCAAAAACCGTTGGTTCTATTGTTCGGGGATTTAAAATCGGGGTAACCAAATGGTTTCGTTCAAACGGGAACATGGAAAATATCTGGCAACGCAATTATTGGGAACATATCATCCGTGATGAAAAATCCCTGCAACGGATTTCTGAATACATTAACAACAATCCGATAAATTGGAATACCGATAAATTTTATAATAAATAAATGCAGAATTATGGCACGCAAAGAAAGACACATAGTTCCTAACCCGAAAGGTGGTTGGGATTCAAAAAGGGAAAATGCAGAAAGGGCATCCAAGCATTTTGAAACCAAAAAAGAAGCAATGGACTGGAGTCGTGAAAAATCAAAACAGGAAAAATCTGAATTAATTCCACATGGCAAGGATGGAAAAATTCAAAACCCGAACAGTTATGGAAATGATCCTTGCCCTCCACAGGATAAAAAGAAATAATAAAGTAAAATCTGCATAATAAAGCAATTGGCTTTATTATGCAAAAACAACAATATAATCATGCCATATAAAATACCACAACTCCCCTTGCCTTTGGATCTAGAAACCAAAGCAATATTAAAAAAAACAGCTGCTGCCCGAAGTGCTTTAGCCGAAATGAAAGGGGCTGCATTGAGCATTCCGAATGAAAGTATCCTTATTAGCACACTTTCATTACAGGAAGCCAAAGACAGTTCGGCCATTGAAAATATCATCACAACGCATGATGAACTGTATCAGGGCAATTATCTGAAAAAGGAATTCAAATCCATCGCGTCTAAAGAGGTTCATAATTATGCAGAGGCATTGCGTTGGGGATTTGAGACTGTGCGACAGAAAGGCATATTGACAAACAACCATATCATTCAAATGCAGGCAACATTGGAAGAAAATGATGCAGGTTTTAGAAAAGTACCCGGCACAGGATTAAAGAACGAACAAACAGGAGAAATTGTTTATACCCCACCGCAAACCCATGATGAAGTAGTAGCTTTAATGAACAACCTGGAACAGTTCATCAACGACAACTCACTCAGTGATTGGGATCCGCTGGTAAAAATGGCTATCATTCACCATCAGTTTGAAAGCATTCACCCTTTTTATGACGGTAACGGAAGAACAGGTAGGATTATCAATATTCTGTATCTGGTAAAAGAAAGTTTATTGAATTTACCCATTCTGTATTTAAGCCGCTACATCAATCAAAACAAAGGCGACTATTACCGTTTGTTGCAAAAAGTACGCACCGAAAACGGCTGGGAAGAATGGGTGCTGTATATCTTAGATGGTGTGGAACAGACTTCTTTGCAAACCATCAAAATCATTGAAGGCATCAAGAACCTGATGCTGAAACACAAGAAAAAAATCAGGGAGAACACCAAGTTTTACAGTCAGGATTTAATCAATAACCTATTTAAGCACCCTTACACGAAGATTGATTTTATCATGACCGATTTGGAGGTAAGCCGCCTGACCGCCACTAAGTATTTAGACGAACTCGACCGGATTGGCATTGTGCAAAAGGTGAAGTTGGGCAGGGACAATTATTATATCAATACCGACTTGTACAACCTGTTGTCGAACGTGAACCAAATGAAACATGTATAAAGATACGATATTTTCTATACATGTTTTGAGAATATGTATAGGATAAATCATTTAAGTAGAAGTTCTACAAAATGAAAAGAAAACAAAATATCTACGAAATAACAGGTTCAAGTAAAGAAGACCGGCAAAAACTACACATGAATAGGGCTACGTGTATAGGAAACAACGATTTAATATACATATCATTTTTCACTTTTCGCTCTTCACTTTACACTTAATAAAATGGACACACCAAGTTTTAAAGAAGACCATATCAGCCAGATTCCGGCATTGCAAATGCTGGTGAATTTGGGATATACCTATTTAAGTCCGGCAGAAGCCGATAGGCAAAGAGGCGGCAAAACCACCAATGTTTTGCTGGAAGATATTTTGCGGAAGCAGTTGAAGGAAATCAACAGCATTCGGGTAAGTGCCACAAAGACCAGCATTTTCACAGACGAAAATATCGAGAGGGGCATTTTGGCATTGAAAAACCTGCCCATGAACGAAGGCTACATTGCAGCCTGTGAAAAGGCTTACAACCTGCTCACCTTGGGCCAGGCTTTGGAGCAAAGTGTAGATGGTGACAAAAAGAGTTTTACCCTGCAATACATTGACTGGAAAAACATCAGCAACAATGTGTTTCACGTCATAGAAGAATACAGCGTAATGCGAAGTACCAGTAAAGAGCATTACCGCCCCGATTTGGTCTTGTTTGTAAATGGAATTCCTCTTTGCATCATCGAATGCAAACGTCCTGACATGAAAGAGCCGTTGAAACAGGCTATCAGTCAGCATTTACGCAATCAACAGGAGGATGGTATCAGAAGCTTGTATGTGTATTCGCAACTCATTTTAAGCATTGCTACCCAGGAAGCAGCCTATGCCACCAATGGAACTCCGGAAAAGTTTTGGGCAAAGTGGAACGAAAGTGAAGAGTTTAAAATGAATAGTGAAAAGATTTATGAGCTCAAAAATAAACCGATTAATATAAAGGTGAAAGATCAGTTATTTGCTGACCGTTTTAAATATGTTCGTCAATACTTTGATGCATTGGAACAAGAAGAAATTTTGCCAACTGAGCAGGATAATTATTTGTATGGCTTGTGTCGCCCGGAACGATTGATGGATATTGTTTTCAATTATGTGTTGTTTGATAATGGAGAAAAGAAAGTTGCCCGGTATCAACAGTTTTTCGCTATTAAGAAATCTATGCAACGTATTAAGCATGTAGAGAATGGAAAACGCAAAGGCGGTGTTATCTGGCACACTCAAGGAAGTGGGAAATCATTAACGATGGTGATGCTGGCACAAGCCATTGCCATGGAACCAAGTATTCGCAATCCGAAAATCGTATTGGTTACAGATCGTACCGATTTGGATGATCAGATAACGAAAACATTTCGCAAATGCGGAAAATTTGTAGAGAATGCCACTACAGGGCAAAGATTGGTGGAATTACTGGAAAGTAATAGTGATGCTGTTGTTACTACCATTATTAATAAATTCAATGCAGCAGTTAAGAAGATAAAGAAACCGCTTGAAAGCCATGATATTTTTGTACTGGTGGATGAAGGCCACCGCACACAGCATGGAATATTTAATATAGAGATGCAAAAGACTTTGCCGAATGCTTGTTTCATTGCCATGACAGGAACGCCACTATTCAAAAAAGATAAAAGTACGGCAGCTAAATTTGGTGGTATTATTGATACCTATGCCGTTGATCAAGCTGTAAAAGATAAAGCAGTTGTCCCATTGCTATACGAAGGAAGATTGGCTTTACAAGAGGTGAATGCAAGCCCGGTTGATACTTTTTTCGGAATGGTTTCTGAACCCTTAACCGAATACCAAAAAGCAGATATCAAGAAAAAATTTGCCCGATACGATCATTTAAATTCAGCAGAACAGAAAATGCGCATGATAGCCTGGGACATCAGTTATCATTTTCGAGACAACTGGCAAGGCAGGACACCTTTTAAAGGTCAGTTGGTTTGCGATAAAAAGGTGAATGCCATCAAATACAAAGAGTATCTGGATGAAATTGGCATTGTAAGCAGTGAGGTTTTGATTTCATCTATTGACGAAAGAGAGGGTGAAGAAAGTGCTTATGAGAAGTCACCTGAAAAGGTGAATCAGTTTTGGAAAAAGATGATGGACGAACATGGTAATTCAAAAAGCTATGAAAAGAACATCATTAGCCGTTTCAAAAATCAGAAAGACCCTGAAATCATTATTGTGGTGGATAAATTGCTTACCGGTTTTGACGAACCTAAAAATACTGTTTTATATCTTACCAGAAACCTTCAAGGACACAAACTTTTGCAAGCTATTGCACGGGTAAACCGAATTTATCCTGACAAGGAATTCGGTTACATCATTGACTACTATGGTGTAATTGAAAATCTGGATGATGCTTTGCAGATGTACTCTTCATTTGAAGATTTTGATGAAGAAGATTTGGCGGGAACACTCACCAACATTTCAGATGAAATCAAAAAACTACCACAAAAGCATTCAGAACTTTGGGATATTTTCAAAACAATAGCCAACAAACGTGATGCAGAGGCTTACCAGCAATTATTGAAAGATGAAGCGATACGAGTTTTGTTTTATGATAAACTAGCCGCATTTGCCAAGGGATTGAAACTGGCTTTATCTTCAATTCAGTTCCATAAAGAAGTAGAAGAAAAGGTAATCAATCGCTACAAAGAAGATTTAGCCATGTTCCTGAAATTACGCTTGGCAGTTGTGGAACGATACAGCGATGAAATCGATTACAAACAATATGAAGGGCAAATTCAAAAACTGATTGACACCCACATTACCACAGAGAAAATTGAAACCATCACAGAATTGGTAAACATTTTCGATAAAGATAAATTTCAGGAGGAAGTAGAAAACACCACAGGAAAAACAGCTAAAGCTGACAAGATTGCCAGCAGAACAGCGAAGCACATCACAGAAAAAATGGATGAAGATCCTGCTTTCTACAAAAAGTTTTCTCAAATGCTGAGAGAAACCATTGCAGACTATGAAGCCAAACGAATCAGTGAAGCACAATATCTGAGTAGAGTTCAAGACATCATGAACAATGTGCTGGCTCGTACCGACAATGATATTCCAGAGCAGTTAAAAGACAGAGATGTTGCCAAAGCCTTTTACGGTTTAACCGTTGAAGCACTTTCTGAAAAAATTCAAGACAACATTGTTCTTAAAGAAGTAGCAACCCAAACAGCTTTACAAATTGACAATTTGATTCAGCTTTCTGTTTTGGACAATGGAAAACCCATTATCGACTGGCAATACAAAACAAACATCACAGGTAAATTGCTTATCGAAATTGGCGACTATCTAATTGATGAGGTCCGTGACAAATACAATGTGGACTTGGCATTCAAGGACATGGATAAAATTGCAGAAGACTGTATTGAAGTGGCAAAGTTGAGATATAAATGATGAGTGAAAAGTGAAAAGTAAAAAGTGAAAAATGAAGAATTATGAGTTATGAGAGATTTTTTGATAGTATTCAATTTGGCAGTAGAACAATAGATTTTAGTTTGGAGTATTCCGATAGAAAATCGCTTGGCATAACTGTAACACCAGAAATGGAAGTTTTGGTAAAAGCACCGACAGACACTACCATGGAGAAAGTGAAAGAGAAAATAAGAAAAAAAGTACCTTGGATAATTAAACAACAAAGCTTTTTTCTTTCCTTTCAACCAAAGACACCACAGCGAAAATTCATCAACGGAGAAACACATTTGTATCTGGGCAGACAATACCGTTTGAAAGTTAAAATTGAAAAATTAAAAGTGAAAAGCGAAGGAGTAGTTCTTAAGGGTCAATTCTTGGAAGTTCTCACATCTGAAATTTCAAAAACAAAGGAAATATTAGATAAATGGTATTTGCAAAAAGCAAATGAAAAAATAAGGCCATTAGCAGAAAATCTTTTCAATAATTTCACCGCAAAAAACAATTTATCACTTTACTCTTTTCACTTTTCATTCAGAAGCATGTCAACACGTTGGGGAAGTTGCACATCAAAAAGGAAAATTATTCTAAATCCGGAATTAATTAAAGCACCAAAAGGCTGTATTGAATATGTTATTATACACGAACTTTGTCATTTAATACATCACGATCACACACAGAAATTTTTAGATTTACAAACCAAAGAAATGAAAGACTGGGAAAAATGGAAAATGAAATTGGAGAAGCTATTAGCATAGCCCTGCATCATCGTCTTAACTTTATTCGCTTTATTTGATAGTGTAAATATGTTGGCGTTTTACGTAACAAGTTTTGTTTGCTGATTTCATTTTGTGTCCTCGTTTAGATATTTGAGAAAATTTTTCCGGCTATCCAGATGCAAAATCTTAGAATGCTCATTGTTGTACTGATAATTTTTAAGAATACTGCTTCCAAACGAATTCGTTTTATTTTTTAGTGGTTAAAATTTATATTATCGGGTTGTGCTGAAATAAATATTTCTGCCAGATCAGAAATGCAGAATATTATAAAATGGCCTGCCAGTTACGTAAAGTGAACAGATCTTTCCGACTTTCAATTTATTTAATGATCTCTTTTCAGGATTCACTATTTGTCCTGGTGTTCCACAAATTCAAGGATATCCCCCGGCTGGCAGTTCAATACTTTACAGATAGCTTCCAACGTGCTGAACCGGACGGCTTTGGCTTTTCCTGTTTTCAGTATGGAAAGATTGGAAAGAGTCAATCCTACTTTTTCAGATAGTTCATTTAAGGACATCTTCCGTTTTGCCATCATAACGTCTAAGTTTACAATAATCGGCATGTCTTAAATGATTAAGTCGTTTTCAGATTTCATATCTACGGCGGTTGCCACTACAATACAAATAATAGTTGTTATGATACACATGGCAAGAAAACCGGCAGGATCATCTTCTTTGCTGTGACACATCATTATATATAGCCCTGCTGCCACAATTGAAATGCTTAAAATAATTGCGCAATGTTTTATACTTCTTAAGGCCTTTAGCGTGTTTGGTGAAAACAACTTATTTTGCCCGATGTATCCAAGCAATTTAAAGGTCTTGTACAGCGCAACAAAAAAAGAAGTTGATGCAGCATATCCATACAATATGAAGGGGTCCGCATAAATGTGAAACAAATCTAAGTTTGCGGCTCGCCCTTCGCTCAAAGGAAACCGAATTAAGATCGCAAGCGTCGCAATGCTGATAAGCACAATGACTGCCTGTAGAAATAGTATTGAATTTTTTCTCATAATGATTTTGCATTATACCGTTAAATCGTTTTCGGTTTGGAGTTCCATTCCTTTTTTGAAAATAGTCGCAATAATATAGATTACAGCTCCCATTAAAATAAATGCCTGGCTGTCTGCCCAAAATTGGTTTACGTTGTCAGTAACAAAACCGTAATGCGTTAAATTTTTAGTTACCTGCCTGGCAATATAGCTTAACAGCCCGATGGAAAGAGTGTAATAACTGATCTGTGCAATTTTTCTTGCAACAAAAGTGCTGAACGGTTTTGATAAATTCATTTTATGCATCAGCCTGATAACTATGTAAAACAGGCAAGCCTTTAAAATTGAAATGATCAAAATAAAACTATAGACGCCGAAAAATGCCGGCCTGCTGTCTTTATACATTCCGGTTAAATCTAACTTTTGATAAAGATTTGGAACAAACTCAGGTTTATACAGGCTAAAAAAGAAATTTACTATCAAGCCTCCCGCTTCAATGCACAATCCGACAAAGATGAGCCAAGCTACAATGTATAAGCCCCAAAATACGAAGCTGTTTGTTTTTGACATCATTGATAAATTTTAGAATGATGCTGCAAACATAATAAATATTTATTGATAAACAATAAATATTTAATAAATATTAAAAAAAATGCTTTGGAAGGTTATGCAACTTATTATTACCGCTTCATAATAAAAGCTTTATAATCTTTTCTCACCTATAAAAAATTATAAAGCCGGAAACTAATGGGAACTATGATGATTGAAGCAACGATATTTCGCAAACAACCTTAAAGCAGAATAAACTTTTTATTCAACAGTAGATTTGAAAACTATTTTATAGCAGCATCGTCATGAATTGAATTTCAAAACGCTTTCGGGTCTTTCTTCGGCTCATTCTTATCCGCATTCTTTACATATTTCTCCAGCCACTGATCCTGCTCATACAGCATTTGCAGGATATTTTCTTTTCCCCGGTAGCCATGTGCTTCGTAAGGAAGGCTCACATACCGTACCGTGCCTCCGTATCCCTTGATGGCATTGAACATTCTTTCACTCTGGATGGGGAAGGTGCCGGTATTGTCATCTGCATCACCATGGATCAGCAGTATCGGCGTTTTGATCTTGTTGGCAAAGCTGAACGGGCTCATGTCATAATAAAGTTTAGGGTCATCCCAGTAGTTGCGGTCTTCATTCTGAAAGCCGAATGGAGTAAGGGTGCGGTTGTAGGCGCCGCTTCTTGCAATGCCAGCCCGGAACAGGTTGGTATGCGCCAGCAGGTTGGCCGTCATGAATGCGCCATAACTATGGCCGCCCACGGACATACGGTCTCTGTCACCCACACCCATTTCCACTAATTTATTGATCGCGGCTTCCGCATTCATCGTTAACTGGTTCACGAAATCATCATTGGGTTTTTTATTCTTGTCCGGAGAGACGATCGGCATCTCCGCATTGTTCAGCACGGCAAATCCCTGTGTGACATAAAAGATGGGAGATCCCCAGTTGATCAACGTGAAACGATGTTCACTTCCGCGGACCTGTGCCGCATCTTTGGCAGAACTGTATTCAGCGGGATAAGCCCAGATAAGAACGGGAAGCGGTTTGTCTTTTCCGGGAGTGAATCCTTTAGGCAAATACAATTCCCCTGTCATGTTCACGCCATCCGCTCTCTGATAGTGGATCTTTTCTTTGACCACTCCATCCAGTTGCGGATAGGGGTTTTTGAAAGAAGTGAGTTGTGTTGCATTCTTATTTTTCAGGTCACGCAAAAAATAGTTGGGCATTTCTTTTTCACTTTCCCTGCGGGTGAGCAGGATGCCTTTATCAAAATCCACCACTCGCGCCACGCTTTCAAAATATCCTTCATCCGATCTCCATTGTATAGACTGTTCTTTTTTATTCAGGTCGAATGATGCCAGGAAAGGAAGATCGCCTTTGGGTGAAGCGCCGGTCGGGTTATTGAATAAGATCATGTTCCCGTTATCAATGGTCCTGACCACATCTCTTCCCCATTTATTTTTTTCAGTGACGGGAAATCCGGGATTGGAATAAGCATCGGTTGTGTTCCTTGTGATCAGGATATCCAGTTTTCCTGTGGAAGGATCGAAACGGTCCAGTTGTGTGGTTTGCTTTCCGGTGAGTCCTTCATTCACCAAAGCCAGTGTTGAATTTCCCCAGGTGATATTGCGGAATCTCATTTTTGTTTTAAACAGTTCTGCAGGTTCTCCGGTGAAAGGAGCTTTCCATTCATATACGGCATCATGGTATGCCACATCTTTTCTGATCAGCCCGCTGTCCAGAGGCTGGCACCAGGTGACCGTGGCAGGCTCATCATCTCTCCAATCAAAACTGCGGGATACATTGGCAACATTATCATTCCCGCTGGGCGCTGTTTCGGAAGAAGGAAGATCTGCCAGCAGCTTTATCATTTTCCCGGACATATCATTGACGGTGACCACAGAAGCAAAGCCCTGAGCAGGCACTGCATAAGAGAAAGGTTTTTTCAGCTTCCGGATAATCATATATTTTTTATCGGGAGAAATATTGATGCTGCTGTAGATGGCAGGTGCGCCGAGCTTTGTTTCCACTCCATTGGTATTTTTAACCAACTGTGCCGTGGCATAAAAATCAAACAGCTCTTCATCGAAAGGGCTTTTAATAAGGTCTTCATACGTTGGGCGTGGAATGGCTTTGCCAACATTTTCCTGAACGGTGACTCCTTTAGGCATCACCGGTTTTTTCGGCGCCGCACTTGCCGGTTTGGTAATCACCCGGTACAGCAATGTATTGTCATCATACCATTGATAGCTTCCGCCCACAAGGACGTTGAGCGGCTCCTTGTTTATTTTTACTGCTTTCTTAGTGGCAATGTCCACAACATAAAGATCAACCCTGTCACGGGTGGTTTGTGTGAAGGCGATCTTTTTTTCATTGGGGCTCCAGCTAATGCTGCCTGCAGACAGCGGGGAAGGCAGTCCTGAGATCCTGTATTCTTTTCCCGAAGAGATCTCTTCGAGATAAATATCATTGATAAAATTCTGCCGGCTGGGTGCAAAGTTGGACGGGTTGATACGCATGCCTGCGATTCTCAGTTCGGGTCTTGCCAGTTCTTCAACGGAAGGATAACTGTTACTCTGCATGAAAAGCATCCATTGTGCTTTTTCATCAATGCTGACATTGGGCGTTGGCTTCGCCAGCAACATATCAGCAATCTCTTTCGGCGGCATTTTGTAAGAACCATCCGTTTGTGCAACACTAACTCTGTTGATCAGAAGAAAAAAAGCAAGGGTAAGTGTAACAATTCGCCTGGTTTGCATATTAATATTTTTTGAATATTTATTTGAATGCATCTTTGTGTTTATTCTTAAAACTTAAAATTAAACCCGGCAGCTATATTTGCACCTATTAAGCTATTATAGTAATAGACATTATAGTTTGCGTTAAGTTGCGTTTGTAAAAAATCTTTATAGTTGTTTAAATTTCTAAGATAGCAAAATACTGTCCACTTTGATTTAGAAATGTTCCATTCTGCGGCAATCTTTTCAAATAAATAATTTTTATTAAAAAAGCCGGCTTTACTGAAGAAATACCAGTCCAATGAATTTTTTAAAATAATTGATTTTGACGGTTTAAAAATTAAGTCTAGAAATCCGTTATAATTTTTTTCAGTGATAAAATTCTCTCCGGCATTGTGATTGTAAGAATACTTCTGTAAAGAAAGAATAATTCCAGCATTGTAATTGAAAATTCCATTAAAAACACTATGTGTTGCAATTTGGTTAGTAAAGCTGTAAAAAGTATAAGGTTCGTAAGTCCCGTTAAACGCAAGTTGCTTTAAGTTTTGATTGCTTATAATTGTTTTAATTTTTAAACCCATTCGAAGAAAATGTAGATATGGGCTATAGCCCACTTCCAAATTAAATGATGTTTGTTTTTTCCTATTTTCAATCAACTGGGTTATGAGAAAATATTCATTGGGTTGAAGAACCTGCTGATACCCCGGCTTTCCTGAGTTTAAAAATAAATTTACATACAGCCCCGGAAATCCACTTTTTGTTATGCTTGAAAATTGAATAAATCCCGAAAAACCTGTATTAGAAAGCAATGTATTATTACCGATCATAATACTTCTATAATCTGTTTGTATTGGATAGGGAATTAAGGATTGTAGAATTGGCGCCTCAATATTTCTGGTTATAGAAATTGTAAATTGTTTTTTAATTCCTTTTAATGCAACACTTGCTGAGGGAGTGGGTATAAACTGCCATTTGCTATGAAGAAAAGCAAAGTGCCCTATTTTATAATGTATTCCTGAAAATGAAAGAATAAAATACAGGTTACTTTTATTTCTTTGTAAATTGTATTGTAAAGATGTTCCCTGCTCAATTAAATTGTAATTAATAGTATTGCTGTATCCCGATGTATCAAAATTATTTTTATAATTAGTCAACCAAATATGATTACTAAAATGTTGATTAATCGTATTTTGAAATAATACAAGTTTCCAGAGATGTGATTTATTTTTAATTAACCAGGATGTATTTTGGCGAATAGAAAATATTCTAAAATATTGGGTATCTGCTGAAAGATTATATAAAAAATTTAAAGTAGGAAAATATCTGGATGAAGTGTCAAAAAAAATTGGTTTAGCATTTTGCTTATTATAATCAGAGCTAAAAGCATATTCAAATACACTATTTTCTTTAACTCGATGTGTTAATAATAGCTGTAAGTTAAAATTGTTTGGTAAATATCTTACGTTTTTGGTAATGTAATCGGGTAAACTTTGCACAACATTCTTGTTGGTCAATAATGATGTATTGACAGTACCTGAGAAATTAAGTTGTGTATTTTTGCTGACTGGCTGAACGACACTTAGCCCCGCATTTAATTTTTTTATAATAAAACTGTTCCAACGATATTCTATTAAATTTTGCATTCCTAAATATGGTGCGAAAACAGTAGTGGCTGAAGATTCATTTTTTATTTTATCCTGTGCTACATATAAATTTCCACGCCACTGCGTCCCCGAAGATGATTTGTAATTAAAGAGAACTGTTTGTTCCCATAAATTATTTGAAACAAAGTCTTCTCCGTCAAAAGGCAACAGTTGATAGGGATTTGTATGAAACCAATTCGGATTTTCATAATTGCCTATTCCAAATTGTTGAAAAAAAGAAGTGGATTTAGTATTAATATCACTGAATCCAATATCACTACCTGATGAACCTATCGTATTATGATGAGTTGAAATAATGAATTTTAATTTTGGGAGAAAATTAAAAAACTTTAGCTCCTCTTTTTCTTTAGATAACGTATTAATTTGAAACTGAGACTGACCAAACAATTTTCCCTTTTTATCATTAGAAATTTTGATATTTAGAGCAATATCCTGGTTCATGTTTAACCCTTTTTCAAGTTCATTTTCATTAAAATGATTTATTACCTGTACGACTTTTACAAAATCTGCAGGCAAATATTTTGAAAGAATTTTATATCGGCTGTCAGCCAGGTCAGATCCTTCAATAAGAATTTTTTGAATTGCCTTCCCATTATATTTTATCTCTCCACTTGCTTTGTTAATATTAAATCCCGGAAATTTTGCAAGGAGCTCTTCCAAAGATTTTTCAGTGCTATCCCGAAAATATTTTGCAATAAAACTTGTGGTATCTCCATTAATTTTTACCGGGCTGGGAATAACGTTCAGAATTACAGTCGCTATCGTATCTGTCTGAACTTGCAAAATGAACTTTAGACCGTTTTTATAATCGTTTGCAGAGTTTATAAGCTGGAAACTTTTTTTATAACCCAGGCAAGAAGCGGTCAGTTTGAGTGGAAATATTGGTTTAATTTCCATTGAGAAATAACCTGATTCATTAGTAATGCTATAACTTAAAAAGTTTTCACTTTTAGCATTGTATGCTGCTATGGTAGCACTTTCAATGGGTATATTAAGGCTATCAGTAACCCAGCCATGTAATGAAATGATTTTCTGAGAAAAAAGGGAATGATTAAAAAAAAATGAAGTTAAAATCAGTAAATATTTAAATTTAATCATAGTCTAATTCAATAAATTTATATTTGTCAATATTTACTTCCATATTAGCGTTTCTGTCAATCTGGCTTGCTAAGATTTTCCTCTTTAGCTTTTCAGCTTCAATAGCATCGGCTTTTTTAAAGATTTCCCAGTCCACTTTCTTCCCTTTTTGTCCTGGATTTAAATTCATTTGAAACGATGCAGGGATATTTATATTTCTTACAGTGAAACGAACAGTACCTGTACTATCATACACATCTAATATTAATCCCGGCAGTCCATAGAATTTCCAAGGACCATCACTTACGGGAATATCAGGTGTAAACCATGCAGTATAATTTCGACCTCTAAATGATTCGGTTGCCATTATGCAGTCATAATTTCCAATTTTCTTTGTTGAATCAGGAATGATATTCCAATCCATTTTTGGCAAACAGGGTTCTTTACTAAGGTATGCCTGTGTGTATGAGAATTCTCTTAGCGCTAATGAATTTTTAGTAAAATCCTTGATATAGTAATTTCCCAGTGTGTCATGAAATAATTCGTTATGCATTTCAGGCGTAAATATGAAATTAGAATCTTCCAATTTGAAAACCCTGATATTTGGCGCATTGCTTTTAAAAAATGAAAAAATTGATTTTTTATTATTATAATAAAGTGAAGAAGTTTGACTTATTACTATATCGTTATGAATTAATACTGCTTCATAAGTTGCAGATAGGGTTTGATTTCGATTACTGGTTTGTCCATATGAATTAAGGTAAAAGAGTGACAACACAATAATGGTATTTATGATACGTCTCATAATTAAATTTAATGCTTTTTCTTGAGAGTAGCCGATAATGTTCTTTAGAAGGTATCCAAATTTTCATAATAAATTAAAACCTGATAAGTTAGATCACAAAAAAGTTTGAAAATTATTACCATACTAGCAGGTTTTTATATACCGTATAGACAGAAATTATAAAAATCTGGATACACTTACATTAATTCAGATTTTAAATATTAGAATTTAAATTTGAAATCCGTCACTTTTAAATGTGGTATTAATCTTTCCTTTTACTTTTTTAGGTAAACTCGATAATAATGTGTTTTGTAATAGTTTTGCTTTCGCATCATACTCAGAATAATTCTTAGTTTTCAAAAAGCCAATCATTTCAATAAGCGTGTAATAACTCTTGACAGAGATTTCATCATTTTCTGAATATAAGATGTTAGCAAGTTTATTTATTTTAGCATATTGTGCTTCATTAACACTTATGGGATATATTTCCATTGCTGCTTGTATTTTACATCCAGTACATGAACACGTAAAAACTCCACATGTGCAGTCACAATCTCCTTTTGAACATGATTTTGAGCAACTTGTGAAAACACCACTGCAACTACAACTTCCACCTGGCAGAGTCAAGATTGGATCATATTTTGGGAATTTAGGTTTATCATTTTTCCCGTTTGGACTAAATGCCATCAAGGCAAATGCAGATATTAATAAAACATTGAATAACTGCATTAAGAAAGTTTTTTTAAGTATAAAATTGGTTTTTTGGTTAAGAAAAATATTTTCAATTTGAAATTCTGATAAAATAAGTTTTTAAAAAAATATTTGTCTGTTGATAAAGTCAATATGGAAGAATTTGGTAATTTGATTATAAATCAGTAAAATGCTTATTGGTTACTCGAAAATGTCCTCAACTGTGAAATTCACATGTGAAGAAATTCGATTGCTTCGTGCTTCTCGGCAAATGAAGCAAGAAGTAGTGGCGCAGATAATGGGTATTACCAAACAGCGCTATTCTAAACTTGAAAATCATCATAACCTTAATTATGAAAAGGTTTTAGAAATTTTAAAAGCATTGGGTTATACTCCACAATCTGCAAGGGAGTACTTGGATTCTATACCCCCCCCTCAAAAAAATATTTTGCTTGATGGTAATGATTCATAGATGAGTTAAAGAACAATGCGAAAGTAGTAGTGGTATAGGAGTAAATTTTTCTGGAAATGTATTAGCAATAATATGTCTCCAGATATTGTGCTATGGATAACAATTGTAATTTGTAATTCATTTATGTCATTGTGCTTTTTCATCAATGCTGACATTGGGCGTTGGCTTCGCCAGCAACATATCAGCAATCTCTTTCGGCGGCATTTTGTAAGAACCATCCGTTTGTGCAACACTAACTCTGATGATCAGAAGAAAAAAAGCAAGGGTAAGTGTAACAATTCGCCTGGTTTGCATATTAATATTTTTTGAATATTTATTTGAATGCTTAAGTTACGCAGACCTGTCCGATCATTGTAATTTTTTTTTCACATTGTGATGAACCTGCCATTTGCGGCACAGTAAGAAGTAATTTTACAGGACAAATATTTTTATTATGTCAATTACAAAATTTCATTCAAATATTCTGCTTGCATTGGCAGCCGGCAGCTTTATGATGTGCGGTTTCAATACGGATCAACATCCTGCTGCTGATTTTCAATTAAAATTGCCTAAGGGTTTTAAAGCGATCACCGTGGTGGAAAAGCTGGGAGTGAACCGTCACCTGGCCGTAAACAGCAACGGTGATATTTATGTAAAATTGGAAAGATTGAAAGACGGAAAAGGGATCTATGTGTTGCGCAAAGTCAACGGCAAATATGAAGTGGTGAAAAGTTTTGGAAATTATGGAGGTACCGGCATTGCCATCAAAAATGGTTATCTCTATGCAGCATCCAACAGTGAAGTGTACCGTTATAAATTGAATGCAAATGATGAGGTCACCGATCCCGATCATCCCGAAAAGATCGTGACCGGGCTGGTGGACAAAGGAGAGCACAATGCAAAATCAATTACACTGGATAATGAAGGGAATATTTTTGTAAATGTAGGCGCGCCGTCCAATTCATGCCAGTTATTGGACCGCACCAAAGGTTCTCCTGCACAGGATCCCTGCCCGATTTTGGAAGAAGCAGGAGGAGTATGGGAATTCAGGGACAACAAACCGGATCAGTCCTATAATAACGGAATTCATTATTGCACCGGCACCCGTAATCTTGTTGCACTGGATTGGAACAACTCGGTGAACCAATTGTTTGCCGTGCAGCATGGGCGTGATCAGTTATCCGATCTGTTCCCTGGTCAGTACAGTGATGAACAGAGCGCTAATTTACCTGCTGAAGAATTCCTGGAAATAAAAAAAGGAAGTGATTTCGGATGGCCTTATTGTTATTATGACGGTATTCAAAATAAGAAAGTGTTAGGGCCGGAATACGGCGGCGATGGAAAAAAGGCGGGAAGATGTGCTGATAAAGATCAGCCCCTGATGGCATTCCCTGCACACTGGGCTCCGAATGCATTATTATTTTATACAGGAAAAATGTTTCCGGAAAAATATCATAACGGGGCATTCATTGCTTTTCACGGAAGCTGGAACCGGGCTCCGGAACCCCAGGCTGGATACAAAGTGGTTTTTGTTCCTTTTAAAAACGGGAAGCCGACGGGTCAATATGAAGTTTTTGCAGACGGCTTCACCGGAACTACCGGAGAAATAAAAGGACCCAACCAGGCAATGTATCGTCCTTGCGGATTGGCTCAGGGGCCTGACGGAGCCATTTATGTTTCCGATGATTCAAAAGGAAGGATATGGAAGATCGTGTATGAGCATTAAAAGATCTCAAATCAAAATTGTAACTTTACTGTATGAGGTTTCCGAAAGTCATATCGGTAAAAGCATTAGAGAAGTACAAGCTTTTTGTATCATTTGACGATGGGGTGTCCGGGATGCTTGATCTGCAGGATCTTGCTCAAAAAGGGGTATTTAAGTATTGGGATGAAGATGATAACTTCAAGAAAGTATTTATACACCCTGATTTGAATTGTATAACATGGCCCGGTGATCTTGATATTGATACAATAAATTCATATTGTACGATAAAAGGAATTGATCCGGAAGATTTTCTCCATTCGGAAAAACAACATGCCTCAAATTAGCAGTTTTTACGGGATCATCATTTTGATGTATTGGGGCGATCATGAACCTCCGCATTTTCATGCTAAATACGGTGAGTTTGAAGTTTTGATTTGCATTTCAGATCTCTCAATTTATTCAGGATATATACCTTCGAGAGCTTTGGGCCTTGTTATTGAATGGGCGTCATTGCATCAGGAAGAACTGATGCAGAACTGGGATAACACAAAAAAATTTATTCCTCCTCAAAAAATTGAACCTCTCAAATAAAACGAAAATTATTTCTGTTCCTGCTTATAGATCACACCGTCTTTCATTACCAGTTTCACTTTCCTGATGTTTTTTATATCGGATGAGGGATCGTTGTCCACGGCAATGATATCGGCCAGCAATCCTTTTTTTATCCTGCCGATCTTATCTCCATACCCGAATACATCAGCATTAATGGAAGTGGCAGAGCGTAACACATCAATGGGTTTCATCCCGTATTCCACCATCATCTCCATTTCGATTGCGTTGTTTCCATGTGTGAACACGCCGACATCGCCGCCCATGCAGATCGTCACTCCTTCCTTTAATGCCAGTTGAAAACTTTTTCTTTTGTTAGTGATGATTTCAGGTTCGGGGTCAATTCCCTTTTTCCATCCGCGGTATTGCAATATGGCATCACCGGCAGCAAGGGTAGGGCAGAGCGCCACTCCTTTTTCTTTCATCAGTTTAAAAACTTCTTCTGTGCCGCCGTCGCCATGCTCTATGGTATGTACTCCGGCAAGCACTGCTCTTCTCATTCCTTCTGCCGTTCCTGAGTGAACCGTAACGTATCTTCCACCGCTGCCTGCGATCATTACCGCTTCTGCAATTTCTTCTGTAGTAAATGTTGGTGCAGATTCACCATTTAGACCCCAACGGTAGTCAGCATAGATTTTAATAACATCTGCACCCTTGCTTATCTGAGTTCTCACTTCATCCGCCATCTCATTTATGTTGGCAACTTCAGCAGCGCCCTGAGGATAGCTTACATCCGGTGAAACAGATTTCGGACCGTAAGTTCCTTTTGCAACAATTGCTCTTGTGGCGCAGATCATTCTCGGCCCGGGAATCACTCCTTTTTCTATGGCTCTTTTCAAACCCACATCATCATACATGGCTCCTTCCGTTCCAAGGTCTCTTACCGTGGTGAAACCTGCCATCAGCGTGGAGTCGGCATGATTCACGGCTCTGGCGGTTCGTTCTGCTCTTGATTCTTTCAATACCTGGTCATCCCAGCTTGTTTCATTGTACGGATGAAGATATAAATGAGAATGTCCTTCTATCAGTCCGGGTAAAAGGGTCATTCCTTTCAATTCGATGATCTTGGTACCTGCGGGCAGCTTGAAGTTCATATCACCCGCTGCTTCGATCCTGTTGTTTTTTACCAGTACCACCCAGCCGGCCTGCATTTGTTCTCCGTCAAATACCTTGTCAGGTTTCAGTAAAATATAACGATCCGTTTTTTGTGCGGAACAAAAAAGAAATGCTATGGCTGCAACGGAGATAAGTAATGTTCGTTTCATTGATATCATTATTTATAAAGTATGTCGCTGTATTCCGGCTTTCGTTGAAACATGGCGCTGGTGAATGAACAATGTGATGAAACCTTCAGGTGGTTGGCCCGTGCATATTCCGCCATGTGAAGGAACAGTTGTGTTCCGGCTCCTTTCCCTTTCAGCACTTCATCCACTTCAGTGTGTTCTACCATCAATCTTCCCGGCCCGGGTATGGTGTATTCCATGCGTGCCACTGTTTTGCCGTTCTGCTCTATGTAAAACATACTTTTATTGCCGTATGCTTTATTTTTTATCTCCATGAATTAATCAGTTGTTTTGTTGAATGATCTGAAATATTGTTCGGTAAAAACAGGGCTGAGTTTTCCGTAAAAAGAAATCAGCAGTTTAACTTTTGTTCCTATTTTAGGATAATGCTCTGCAATATTCCAGAAATCCGGGGCCGGTTTAAATAAATTCTGTGCGAAAGTGTTGATGTCATTTTCGAGGCTGGACAGGGCATATTGCGTCAGCATTCCCTTAAGGGCAAGTTCAGCGCTCAGTTCCTGTGAAGATTCATTATTTTCAATTGCACCTACACCATTCCCGGGGTCATTGTAATCAAAGCCGGGCTCATTTTGTTTTTTCCACGCTATGGTGTCTAAAAGAGCAGGATAATCACGGAACAGGATGCTGGAATATTCGTGATGAAAAGTTTGTTCGATGTAAGCATCTGTGTAACCATTGGCTTCACCATTATTTGTAATATAAACGGCGTCTGATGAATTGGTGCCCCCGAACGGGACATTATAAAACGACAGACTCTTTATCAGGTAAACATTCCGGAGTGTCAGCTTCAGCAAGCTCCGGGGATATTTTTTTAATGCTTTAATGATGATGGGTTCTGCTCTTTTCAATTCTTCAGGAGCAATTTGTTCTCCGGCAGCATGGATCGTACTTTCCTGCCAGCTCTCAGGAAAAACAGCCTTACTGTACCCGGATACTATTTTGACATCGTTGAAAACAGTGGTATCCCTGCCGGCAGCAAAAAGCAATACCGGGGAAAGCATTGCTATAAAAATGTAACTGAATATTTTCATTAAGTAAATCTAAAAAAAATTTGCGTATTACATGAGAGCGACTATATTTGTGACTCAATGAAACAGCAATTGACAAATAAATCATGGTGGTGGCATACAACTCTCCGGGGTGTGTAATGCTATTGCTGTATTTATGTTGATAATAGTATGCCCCGGTTTACCGGGGTTTTTTCATTTTAGAAGCTGCATAAATAAGAATTTTTGATTATGAAGAAAGTACAGATCAATACAAAATGTAAAAAATTATTAGCAGACGTTTATACGCCTGTGGGAATTTATCTCAGGCTGCGGGACAGATTCCGTGATACTATTCTACTGGAGAGTACCGACTATCATTCCTCGGAAAACAGTTATTCTTTTATCTGCATCAATGCCATCGGGGGTATAGAGATCAGGTCAACAAAAGAAATTGAATTCAAATTACCCGGCAGGAATCCTGAGAAGATAAATATTGATGATGTATTAAAAGTGCCGCAGCTATTATGGGAGTATATGCAGCATTATGATGTTCACCCTGTAAATACAAAAGAGTCAAAATTCGCACAGGGTTTATTCGGATACACGGCTTATGATGCGGTACAGTTTTTTGAAACGGTCAAACTGAGAGCTTCTGCAGCAAACCTGGAACCGGCAATTCCTTTGATGCGTTACCGTTTATATCAATATGTGATTGCGGTGAATCATTTCAAAGATGAACTTTTTATTTGCGAAAACCTGGTTCCGGGAATAGATAGTGATGTAGCTGTCATTGAATCACTGATAAAAAGTAAAGATGTGCCTGTTTATCCGTTCGGAGTAAGAGGTGAAGAGAATTCGAATATGACTGATGAGGACTTTGTCGAAATGGTGAAGAGCGGCATTACAAATTGTCATCGGGGAAATATTTTCCAGATCGTACTCAGCAGAAGATTTGAACAGAGTTTTACCGGCGATGAATTCAACGTGTACCGTGCTCTGAGGAATATCAATCCTTCTCCTTACCTGTTCTATTTTGATTACGGTGATTATAAACTTATGGGTTCTTCGCCCGAATCGCAACTGATCATTCAGAATGGCAAAGCTACCGTACATCCTATTGCAGGAACATACAGGCGTTCCGGTAATGATGAAGTGGACCAGCGGGAAACTGAAAGGTTACTGAAAGATGCAAAAGAGAATGCCGAGCATGTAATGCTTGTGGACCTGGCCCGCAATGACCTGAGCCGTGTTTGCGATGAGGTAAAAGTGGCACATTACCGGCAGGTGCAGTATTATTCTCATGTAATTCATTTGGTGAGTGAAGTGACAGGAAAAGTAATAGAGGGGAGTAATCCTTTTGAACTGCTGGCAAAAACTTTTCCGGCAGGCACATTGAGCGGCGCCCCGAAATTCAAGGCAATGCAACTGATAGATGACCTGGAACCTGTTTCAAGAAGTTATTACGGAGGCTGCATCGGGTTTATGGGATTTGATGGCAGTTGCAATCATGCCATCATGATACGAACGCTGATGAGCAGGAATAACACGCTGATCTACCAGGCAGGAGCGGGGATTGTTGTGGCAAGCGACCCGGAAAGTGAATTGCAGGAAGTGAATAACAAGCTGGGAGCATTGAAGAAGGCGATTGAAATGGCGGCTGTGATTTGAGAAGGGAATTTGGTAATTGGTTAATTAGTGAATTGGTTAATGGTTGGATGGTTAAATGGTTAAATGACAAATTGGCTAATTCGCTAATTGGTTAATTGATGTATAATAAACAATAGAACCATAAAACAATAAAGCCATAGAATAATAAAACCATAATACAATAAATCAATACAAGATCAGAAAAATATGAAAACATTAGTATTCGATAATTACGATTCTTTCACGTACAACCTGGTGCAGATGATTGAAAAGATATTGCGCCGGAAAGTGGATGTGTATCGCAATGATAAGATCTCCCTGGAAAAGGTGAATGATTATGATAAGATCGTTTTATCACCGGGGCCGGGTTTGCCGGAAGAAGCAGGGTTATTGTTGCCCCTGATAAAAAAATATGCACCTGCCAAATCCATCCTCGGTGTGTGTCTCGGCCACCAGGCCATTGCAGAAGCCTTTGGCAGTAAGTTGGAAAATTTGAGCAATGTTTATCATGGTGTTGCTACAAAATGTATTTTATCAAACGGTGACCGCAAATTATTCAAAGGATTACCGGATGTTTTTGAAGCAGGCCGGTATCATAGCTGGATCGTGAGTGATAAAAATTTTCCGGAAGAACTGGAAGTGACCGCCCGTGATGAGAATGGATATATCATGGCGCTGCAGCATAGAAAATATGATGTGCAGGGAGTGCAGTTTCACCCCGAAAGTGTGCTGACACCGGCAGGCGAACAAATTTTAAGAAACTGGTTAGGCTTTCCTGTTTCATCCGGTGCGGGGATCCCGGGAAAGCCACAAAAAAATAAAATTTAATTTTCTCTTATAGGAGGGACAGGAGGAGCTTATGAAAAAAATATTGCAATATTTATTCGAGCACAAAACACTCAGCCGGCAGATGGCAAAAGAAGTGTTGGTAAATATCGGTAAAGGAATGTACAATGAACATGAAGTGACCGCTTTCATGACGATCTACCTGATGCGCAGCATTACCGTGGAAGAACTGCAGGGATTCCGTGATGCATTGCTGGAGCTTTGTGTAAAAGTTGACCTGAATGGTTTTGAGACCATTGATATCGTCGGCACGGGCGGCGACGGAAAGAACACTTTCAATATCTCAACATTGAGTTGTTTCATTGTGGCGGGCACAGGACAGAAAGTGGCGAAGCATGGCAACTATGGTGCTTCCTCCATCAGCGGAGCCAGTAATGTGATGGAGCAACTGGGATATAAATTCAAAAACCGGAATGATCAGTTGAAAAGAGAAGTGGATGAAGCAAATATTTGTTTTCTGCATGCACCCTTGTTTCACCCGGCGTTAAAGACGGTCGGGCCTATCAGGAAAAATCTTGGCATGAGGACATTCTTCAACATGCTGGGGCCATTGGTAAATCCGGCCGATCCAAGCTTTCAACTGGTCGGTGTATTCAGTCTGGAGATGGCAAGGATCTATAATTATCTGTTGCAGCAATCCGGAACAGCATTCTCGATCGTTCATAGCCTGGATGGTTATGATGAGATCTCCCTGACCAATGACACGAAAGTGATCACTGATAAAGGAGAAAGTATTTTATCCGCCGAAAAACTGGGGAAGAGAATGGTGAGCCCATCTGACATCAGCGGTGGCAATTCAGTGGAGGAAGCAACTAAAATATTTATCAATATCCTCAAAGGAGAAGGAAGCTGGGCGCAGAATGCTGTGGTGCTGGCCAATGCCGCCATGGCATTGAATAATACAGGCAAGTATTCAAACTATGATGAGGCGTACAATGCGGCAGTGGAAAGCCTGGAAAGCGGAAGGGCAAAAGCATCTCTGGATAAACTGATCGAATTGCAGAAATAGAAAGTGAAGAAATTTTGCTTTGGAATAAAAAGATAAGATGACCATACTGGATAAAATAGTGGAAGTAAAACGGGGAATTGTAAAAGAGCAGAAAAGGAGGATCAGTTTCCGTGAGCTGGAGCGTTCTTCCTTTTTTAAGCGGGAGACTTATTCTCTTGTGAAAAGACTAAACGGTAAATATTCAACCGGGATCATTGCGGAATTCAAAAGAAAGTCTCCTTCAAAAGGAATTATCAATGATCATTCGGAGGTAACTGAAGTGGTGAAAAGCTATGAAAAGTTTGGCGCTGCGGGCATTTCAGTTTTAACCGATAAAGAATTCTTCGGGGGAAGCAATGATGACCTGATCAAGGCAAGAGATAGTGTAATGATCCCATTGCTACGGAAAGATTTTATCATTGATGAATTTCAGATTGTAGAAGCTAAATCAACAGGAGCTGATGTTATCCTGCTGATAGCTTCCTGCCTGAAACCTGCGGAAGCAAGACAACTGGCTGCCGTTGCAAAAGGGCTGGGACTTGAAGTGCTGCTGGAACTTCATGATGAAAGTGAACTGGATCATATTTGCGACAGGGCTGATATAATTGGAATTAATAACCGGAATTTAAAGACCTTTGAAGTGGATATTGAAAGAAGTTTAAGGATGGCTGAGATGATCCCGGATGATAAAGTGAAAATAGCGGAGAGCGGGATCAGTTCGGTTGAGAATATACGGTTGTTCAGGAAGAACGGATTCAAAGGATTCCTGATCGGCGAAAATTTTATGAGAGAAAAAGATCCTGGAGAAGCATTTGAGAAGTTTGTAAGCTTGTTGAAATAAATTCCTTTAACCAAAAAGAAAGGCATTATGAATATTAAGGTATGCGGAATTACTTCCATGAAACAACTGCAGCAACTGGACGGGCTGGATATTGATTATGCAGGATTGAATTTTTACAAAGGATCGCCACGATATGTGGGCGATAAAATAGCTGCAGATGAGATCCATGATGCGGATTTTGATATCAAAAAGATCGGTGTGTTTGTGAATGCCGCTTATGATGAAATCATGAAAACAGTTGAAGATTATTCCCTGGATATTGTACAGTTGCATGGGAATGAATCACCGGACTTTTGTGAATCACTTTCTGAGGATATTGAAGTGATCAAGGTTTTCCGTATTGATGCGGGGACAAAGGATGTGGACAAGCTTGTAAAAGATTTTGATGAAGTGAGTGACTATTATCTTTTTGATGCAGGCGGTCAAAAAGAAACCCTGGGGGGTTCCGGCGTGAAATTCAACTGGGATCTGTTGCTGAAAGCTAAAATCGAAAAACCATTTTTCCTGAGTGGGGGAATAGGCCCGGATGATGTGAAAAAGATCAAAGAGTTTAATCATCCTGATTTTTTTGCTATAGACATCAACAGCCGTTTTGAAACAGCTCCGGGAGTGAAGGATATGGCCAAGCTGCTGAAGTTTGTAAAGGAACTGAGATAGTATTGTTGAGCCGGCTTTGCAGGCCTTCCTGCCTATCAGAGCAGTTGAGAAGCGAACGGAACTGTAAAGTGAATGACCCACATTCTCCGTTTTTATTAGATATGGGGGCAAGCACAACAGGCGATGATAGCAGCACTGAGGCCGGTAACAAAAAATAAAATGATTGATGATAAACAGAAACATTTTACTGAACAGGGGTACGTATAAGCAGCCGAATATTTTCGGGTATTACGGAAATTTTGGCGGAGCTTATATTCCTGAGATGCTGCACCGGAATGTGGAAGAGCTGAAAGAAAAATATTTGTCGCTCATCTATGAGCCGGAATTTCAGAAAGAATATCATGGCCTGTTGAAAGATTATGTAGGAAGGCCCACTCCCTTGTATTTTGCAAAGCAGTTGAGTGAAAAATACAAAACGAATATTTATCTGAAGAGGGAGGATCTCTGCCATACCGGGGCTCATAAGATCAATAACACGATTGGACAAATATTGCTGGCAATCCGTCTTGGAAAGAAAAGAATTATTGCAGAAACAGGTGCAGGGCAGCATGGTGTGGCAACGGCAACGGTGTGTGCCCTGAAAGGGATTCCCTGCATGGTGTATATGGGAGAAAAAGATATGGAACGCCAGGCGCCGAATGTGGCAAGGATGAAAATGCTTGGCACCACGGTGATACCGGCTACCAGCGGAAGCAAGACATTGAAAGATGCCACCAACGAAGCAATAAGGGATTGGATCAATCATCCGGAAGATACACATTATATCATCGGCAGCGTGGTGGGGCCGCATCCTTATCCGGATATGGTAGCAAGATTTCAGAGTGTGATCAGTGAAGAGATCAAATGGCAGTTGAAAGAAAAAACAAAAACAGAAGGAAAAGAAGGAAGCGAATATCCCACTCATGTCATTGCCTGTGTGGGTGGCGGCAGCAATGCTGCCGGAGCTTTTTATCATTTCCTCGATGAAATGTCTGTGCAACTGTATGCCGTGGAAGCAGCAGGATTGGGAGTGAACAGCGGGCACAGTGCAGCCACCACACAACTCGGAAGACCGGGAGTGTTGCATGGCAGTAAAAGCCTGGTGATGCAAACGGAAGACGGGCAGGTAGTGGAGCCGCACAGTATCTCGGCAGGATTGGATTATCCGGGCATCGGGCCGATGCATGCACACCTGTATGAAACAGGAAGAGCAACTTTTCTGAATGCCACCGATGATGAAGCTTTGGATGCGTCCTTTGAACTGGCAAAGCTGGAAGGCATCATTCCTGCATTAGAAAGCGCTCATGCACTTGCCGCATTGAAAAAGATCCGTTTCAACAGGACAGATGTAGTAGTCATTTGCCTGAGCGGCAGGGGAGACAAGGACCTGGAAACCTACATGAAATCAATGAGCCATGAATAAAGTTATTTTTTTGTTTCTCGTGTTCTGTTTTGCTTCCTGCAAGGACTCGGAATATTTTAAACATAAAATTGAAATAGAAAAAGTATCGGATGATTGTTCCGGCCTGTCGGATAAACTGAAAATGGATTCCAATATCCTTGGCGAGCGGTATGAATTTGATAAATGCCTGCCCGGTGATTTTTCAAAGGACAATGTGATCTTTAAAAGACAGGGTGACACGGTGGTCGTTCAGTTTAATGCAGGAGTAAAAGAAAAGAGATCCCGGTTTCATATCACCCTGGATATTGATACTTATCCCCGGTATAATTTTCTTACGATTGACGGGAACACATTCGTTATAATTCCAACAAGCCCATAAACATGAGCAGAATTTCTCAGATGTTCGATAGAAAAAAGGAAAAAGTTCTCAGCATTTATTTTACTGCAGGATTTCCTCATTTGGATTCCACGCTTGAGGTGATGAAATCGTTGCAGGTGAGCGGAGCAGATATGATCGAGCTGGGAATTCCGTACAGCGATCCGCTGGCGGATGGCCCGGTGATCCAGCAAAGCAGCATGGCGGCATTGAAAAACGGGATGACCATAAAAAAACTTTTTGAGCAGATAAAAGATTTCAGAAAGGAGATATCGATTCCGGTTTTACTGATGGGCTACATGAACCCTGTTCTTCAATACGGGTTTGAAAAATTTTGTGCCGGTGCTGCTGCCGCAGGAATTGACGGGCTGATCCTTCCCGACCTTCCCGAATACGAATATGAGAATGAGTACGGAGCCATCATAAAAAAATATGGATTGGATTTTGTTTTTCTCGTCACACCCGAAACATCTGAGCAGCGGGTCAGGAAACTGGATGAACTCAGCTCGGGTTTTTTATATGCCGTTTCTTCTTCTTCAACCACCGGCAGCAACAAGGATATGATTTCCGTGGAGCAATATCTTGGGAGATTAAAAAATATGCAACTGAAAAACCCGGTAATGGTAGGCTTTGGCATCAGTGATAAGGATAGTTTTGAAGCAGCCTGCGCCCATGTAAACGGAGCTATTATCGGCAGTGCTTTTATTAAGATACTGGAAAAGAGCGTTGATATTGCTTCAGATACCCGGAATTTCCTTTCATTCATTTAACAAACGAAGGCTTTTATCCTTGAAAGCTGTTTTGTAAATTTGCCCTTGCTTATAATTTAAATTAATGAAAACAATCAGCCGGTTTTTTTCACTTTTATTGTTCGTACCTGTTTTGGGCTTTGCTCAGAAAAATAATGGAGGTTTTGTGATCACCGGAAAGGTCGCCAACCTTGCCAATGGCACTGAAGTGACGATCTTCAACGGTAATACCAAGGCAGATCTTGTTAAAGGCAATGTCATCAAAGGGGTTTTTACACTGAAAGGCTCTGTACCTGAGCCCGGTTTATATGCTATTTCATTTGGAAGCAACAAGCAATTCCAGTTTTATCTGGAAAACAGCAAGATCAGCATAACAGGCGACGCCAATATGCTGGATAAACTTGAAGTGAAAGGATCTGCTTCGCAAAAAGACTTCAAAGAGTTTCAGGAATTATTCGATCCGCTGGTTCGTCAGCAAAATGCTCTGGCATCCACCATCAATTCCATGCAGGGCGGTCCGGGCAGGGATTCATTGCTGACCATTTATTATGCCACACAGGATCAGATACAATCGGCAGTGGATAGTTATATAAACGGGCATCCGAAATCCATTGTTTCACCTTTTGTTTTATACGTTACGGCACAATTCAAAGATGATGTTTCATTATTGGAGAAACGTTATGACAAACTGGATGATGCTGTTCGCAAGTCAGACATTGGAACTTCACTCGGAAAATATATTGCTTTCAATAAAGTGGGTGCTATCGGCACGGATGCCATTGATTTCACTCAGCCTGACACGAGTGGCGTTCCCGTTTCACTTTCATCTTTCCGCGGCAAATATGTATTGGTGGATTTCTGGGCAAGCTGGTGCCGCCCGTGCCGTATGGAGAACCCGAATGTAGTAGCAAGTTTTAACAAGTTCAGGGATAAAAATTTTACCGTGTTAGGCGTGTCACTGGATAAGCCCGGCGATAAAGCAAAGTGGCTGGATGCCATTCATCTTGATAAACTGACATGGACCCATATCAGTGATCTTCAGTTCTGGAATAATGCAGTGGCTGTGTTGTATCATGTGCAGCAGATACCCAAGAACATGCTGGTGGATCCCAACGGGAAAATAGTGGCCCGTGATCTCCGCGGTCCAGACCTCGACAGCAAACTTTGCGAGTTATTAGGTTGTAACTAAAAGGCAGATTCATTATTCATCTTAGTGTAACCGGTCTTTTATTTTCACTTCTCAGTTATTGATTTCTTTTTGATTTTCTTTTATAGCTGCCGAAAGTATTCATCTTCCTGATAAAATTTTCCCGAATGAGTAAACAGAACCCGAAACAAGAAAGGCATTAGTTTGTAGTTTTATTATCATGGAAAATATTGAAGAACTGACACTCGGCCAGATTGCGGCAGAAGATCCACGCACCTGCTCTGTTTTTGAAAAATATAAAGTTGACTATTATAACAATGGTAAAAGGAATTTCAGAGAAGTTGCAGATGAACAAAATCTGGATATAGCCACTCTGAAAAATGAAATTGAAAAAGTGAGTGAAGGCAGCGTGGAAAAAGATTCCGATTTTAATTCCTGGGACCTGGCTGTGCTTGCAGACTATATTGTGGAAACACATCATAAATATGCGGAAAAACAAATTCAGATCATAAAACATGAACTGGAGAAAGTATGCCAGGCTTTGAGTGCACAATTTCCAGAACTGGAAGAAGTAAAAAAACTTTTCAATACAGTTGCCGGCGAGATCGTCGTTCATCAGAAAAAAGAAGAGCTTATTTTATTTCCCTATATAAAAAAGATGGCTGATGCATTGAGGAATAATAAACCCTTTGTCAGGCCGCCTATGACCAAGTCAGCTGAAAAACCTGTTGACATGCTTACCCATGAGCACACCAAACAGGGAGAAGATTTTAAGAAGATAGCAGAGCTGACCAAAGATCATACACTGCAATTCAATAATGATGCTTCGCTTTCAGGCCTGATGAATTTTTTTAAAGAATTTGAATCCAACCTTCACCGGCACATTCACCTGGAGAATAATATTTTATTTCCCAAAGCGCTCAGGCCGGACAGGGAATTGAAAGCCTGATGTCTATTTTTTTTCAGTCTTGCAGTGCAGGGGCAACCCGGATTACTGAAGTTGCCCCAGTGAAAACGGAGAATTCTTTCCAAAATATGATACAGTATATTTCCGTGTATTTTTCAGGGCATCTGCAGCCCCTGTTTATACATTCCGGGCAGGATTTTGAAAAATAAAAGGTTGTTTTTTCCGTTTTTATTGTTTGCAGGACATTAAGAGATCATCATTTAGAATTTCCGTTGTTTTTTGGTAATTTCAAACCCCGGAAATTGTGGGTTTGCCTATGAATCAATTACTGAGTATATCATTTTTATCTGTGGCACTATGCTACTTTGACACTTCTGCATTTTCTCAGGCTCAAAGCTGTCCTTCAAACATCAATTTTGCATCCGGTGATATTTCTTCCTGGTCCGCAAAAACGGGTTTGGTAAATGGCTCTACTCAGAGCTATCCTGCCCCGAACAGCGGGCTGGCATCCATTCCGGAATTCAGTATCTCAGCAACAGGGATACAGGTGATTACTACTCCTTTCACAGACCGCTTTGGTGGATTTTCAACTGTTCCTGTTATAAACGGGTATTCTTACGGGTATTCTGTTAAGATTGGTTCGGATGCCACTTCATGGGATCTTCATTCCAATGTCTCTAACCCCGGGGGATTTACCCGCTCAATTACTTATTCGATCAGCGTTCCTGCCGGGCCTGCTACATTACCCTATACCATGACTTATGCTTATGCAATGGTACTGGAAAATGGAACACATAATTCAAATGAACAGCCACTATTCAAAGCAACATTGACAACACCTGACAGCGTGGTGACCTGCGCTTCGCCCCAGTATTATCTTCCTACTTTCAACAATGCAGGTGGAGGTGGTTCTGGATCTACAGGTGCTACCCTGGACACTGCAGCTGCATTGGCAAATGGATTTTCGCTGAGTTCTGTTTTATTTCTATCTCATGCCGGAACGGGGGGCAATAGCGGGGTTTATTTGCAGGATGTATGGACAAAAAGCTGGACAGAAGTTACATTTGATCTGTCTGCATATAGAGGCAGGACGGTGAACCTGACTTTTGAAGCAGATAATTGTGTGCCGGGGGCCCACTTTGCCTATGCTTATGTTGCACTGAGAAATAACTGTGCGGGATTGCAGATCAGCGGCAGCCCTGTGGCATGCATGAACAGCACTTTGGAATATTCTGTTCCGTCATTGGCTAATGGGTCTTATAGCTGGACGGTTCCTCCCGGCTGGACTATCCAGTCAGGGGCAAATACCAATATTATAAAAGTTGCTGTTGGAAATAACAGCGGCTCCATCATTGTTCATGAAATAAACGGCTGTGCTGACCTGAGAGATACTTTGGATGTGACCACTACGCCGCCAACAATAGCAGGAGGTGTCAGAAATAATAACACGGTTTGCACGGGAAGCAACAGTACGACCTTGACATTAGGAGGCGAGTTAGGAAATATTCTCAACTGGATATCGAGTACCGATGGAATAAGTTGGTCGCCGATTGCAAATACTTCAAACACTTATACTGCCCAGAACCTTACCGCCACCACACAATTTGCAGCAGTAGTACAGAACGGAAGTACCTGCCGTATTGATAGCAGTGCAGTTGCAGTCATTACCGTAGATCCGAAAAGTTTGGGTGGTACACTTAGCCCTGCTGTCAGTAATTTTTGCGCAGGTCAATCTACCAACAGCCTGATAAATTTATCCGGGAATACCGGAGGAGTGGTGAACTGGCAGAGTTCCAATGATGCTGTAAACTGGAGTAATTTTTCCCCGGTGAATACGAATCCTTTTTACAATGTGAATTCAATCGTTTCCACAACTTATTACAGAACTATTGTTAAGAGTGGTGTATGTCCTGCAGATACCAGCGCTGTTGCCACCATGAATTATTTCAGCACTCCATTTCCGAATGCGGTTATCAATCCCCCGGGCAACCGGATCTGTTTTGGAAAACCTTCACCAATCAATGCTACGATTAATATTGGTACAAGTTATTCCTGGTCAAATCCGGCTACAATACAAAACCAGGGGCCGGGTACTGTAAGCACTGTTCCATTTATTATTAATGCGACAGCTTATCCTCCGCAGACTATGGATTATGTTCTCACTGTCGTCAATGCCGGATGCCCCAATGCTTTTACGGATACTTTTCATGTTGATGTATCGCCCCGCATTATAGTTTTTGCAGGGAATGATACAAATATAGTTGCCAACCAACCGCTACAGTTGAATGCGGCAGTCAATGTACCGACGGCCAATATTTTTAACTGGACCCCGGCAACCGGATTGAATTTTACGACCATTTCCAACCCGGTTGCAACACTTGGGCCGGAACTCGGGGATTATATTATTTATACAGTAAGGGCTACTGACAGTGAAGGTTGCTATGCGGAAGACGATATTAAAGTGACGATATTTAAAACGGGGCCGGATATATTTGTTCCCTCGGCTTTTACCCCTAATGGAGATGGGAAAAATGATAATATTAAACCTATTTGTGTCGGTATCTCACAATTAAATTATTTCCGTATTTATAACCGCTGGGGCCAAATGGTGTTCAGCACCAGTCAGATCGGGAAAGGCTGGGATGGAACGATAGGAGGTTCCCTTCAATCTACCGGCAATTTTGTATTCATGGCACAGGGAATTGATTACACAGGAAAAACAATCTTTAAAAAAGGAAATATTACACTGATCAGATAAATTTTCCTTAAGAATAATCTTTTTTACATCAACTGTCTTTTATAAAGTTGTATCGTATTTTCAAAACCAAGATAAAGTGCATCACAGATCAGGGCATGACCAATGCTTACTTCATCAAGCCAGGGAATATTTTGTTTGAAAAATTTCAGGTTATGCAGATCAAGGTCATGGCCAGCATTTAATCCAAGCCCCAGTCCGTTAGCTTTTTTTGCTGCATCAATGTAAGGCGCTATTGCTTCCTGTTTTTTTCCTGATGAAAATTTTTGAGCATAACCCTCGGTATATAATTCTATACGGTCAGTTCCGGTAGCGGCAGCTCCTTCCACCATATTTATGGCAGGATCTATAAAAATGGAAACCCGGATTCCTGCTTTTTTAAAAACACTGATAATATCAATAAGGTAATTTTTGTTCTTGATCGTATCCCATCCGTGATCGGAAGTAAGTTGCCCCAAAGCATCGGGCACCAATGTCACCTGGTTGGGTTTTACTTCCAGAACAAGATCAACGAATTTCTGTTCTGTACAATTTCCTTCGATATTGAATTCGGTGGTAATGATCTTCTTTATTTCACGAACATCCTGGTAGCGGATATGCCTTTCATCGGGCCTGGGATGTACGGTTACCCCGTCTGCACCGAACCGCTGGGCATCCACTGCTGCTTTGACTAAGTCAGGATTATTTCCTCCTCTTGAATTACGAAGTGTGGCGAATTTGTTTATGTTTACCGAGAGTTTTGTCATGTTGTTGATTATATGAGGTATGAAGCAGGATATGTGAAGTATGAAAAAAATATGTGAAATTAAAAAGATTTCCGCTTTTCAACCAGTTTGAAGTTCTTAGTGCTGACTTCTTCCGGCAAAAAAAGCCATTGCAAAGCGATACGACACCAGGAATACATCAAAGCCGGATTTTTTTTTCATTCTTAAGAATTTAATTGTATTCAATTTCTGCCTTGCTGCTACTTGCCCCTTATTATTATTAAATCACACTTCCTTCTGCTTTACTTCTGCACACGAATCAGCGTCACTCCATGCGGGGTAACTTTTGTTGAAAATGAAAATCCAAAAGCTCCGAGATCCTTTTGCCTCCACAGGTCTCTGACTTCACTGCGGGAATCAATTCCCAGGTCAGAAGAGTTTACTGAAATAGTTTGATAACCGTCATCCAGGTTGAAAATTCCGATGGCAAAGCTTCCGTCTTCAAGTTCCTTCATCCATACCTGGTATTTATCTTTTTTAATCATTTGCCGAGCCTGTTTGCCCAAAGGATCCTGGTTCACTGCCAGCACTTCATCGTTGGTCAGTAAGTTTAAAGTGAAATCATCCATCTTGCTGATATCGCACCCGATCAGCAGGGGAGACGATAATAAACACCATAAGCTGATGTGTGTGTATTGCTCATCAGGCGTCAGCCTTGTCTGGTGAAGGTTTTCACCCCAACCTACCATGCCAACGATCAGCATATCCGGATCATTCCATCTTCCGGGCCTGGCATATTTATACTGTACGGTTTGAGAAAATCCTATAGAAGAAAGGCTGTGCCATGTATCAATGATGTCCCCGGTTGTTCTCCAGCTGTTACCATCCACTTTATCTCCCCATTCCCATACATTCTTCATTCCGTATTGACAAAGGCTGTAATGAATATCTCTTTTTTGTGAACGTAATGCCTGTTGCATCACCTTATATGGTTTTTCATAAGCAGCTAATGAAGTATCGCCTTTTGCAATATCGCCATAACTGCACCAGTCATATTTGAGATAATCAATTCCCCAGTTAGCATAAGAGGCAGCATCCTGTTTTTCATGTTGCCACGATCCAAGGTAATCCCCGCAGGTTCTTGGACCGGGTGAAGAATAAATTCCGAATTTCAAACCATGATCGTGCAGCCAGTTGCCCAAAACTTTCATATCGGGAAATTTATTGTTAGGAACAATTTCTCCTTTGTCATTTCTTTTTTCAGATTCCCAGCCGTCGTCTATGTTCATATAGGTCCAGCCGTGATCAATGAGCCCTTTGCTGATCAGCGCCTGCGCCGAGCTGATCACTTTCTCCTCACTCACACTTAAACCCCAGCAGTTCCAGCTATTCCATCCCATAGGTGGGGTAAGCGATAAAAGATTACCACACTTCACAGAGAATTCTTCTTTGGCTTCACCTGAATTATTTTTTACAACAAACGTCATCTTGTACGTTCCGGCTTTCAATAATTTTCCGGTGATGATGCCGGTGGCGCCATCCACTTTTAAACCTGCGGGTAAATTTTTTACCAGATAGGTAAGAGGCTTTTTGCCCGTGGCAGGGATTTTAAACAGGAACGGAGATCCCGGCCGGACTCCAAATACTTTTGCCCCGTTGATTCTCGGCGTTTCGGGAGGTAATGGCGTTAAAATGTAAGGTGTGACTTTATGTGCACTCACTGATTTTTTTGAATTTCCCTCGGTAAACTCAATGTCAATTTCGTACCGTTTATCTTTCGGAACATCCAATTCCGCCACTACGTTTTTATCATACGTTACGATCATTTCCCGGTCTTCGGATTTTATCAGTTTGTCATTTTCCGGATCAGTCACTCTCAATTTTAAAAGACCCGGTATGGACTGTTGAAAATTATCGGAGACCACGCAGGGAATGATGATCTTGCCATTTTCACCAGGGCGGCTGTCCCTGAAGCTGAGCCTGATGCCATCTATCAAATCCATCATGTTTATATAGGGAGTGCCTCCGAAAATTCCTCCGAGCCCGCCGCCGTCATATACTTTTACTGCAATAACGTTTTCTGCATCCCAGCGGATCAGCGTGTCATTGGCGCTGATATGAAATTCTCTTGTTTCATTCCATCGGCTTACGTATCCCCCGGTATCTGTAGGGAATGCACCGTTCTTGCCGATCATTTTTCCGTTCAGGTACACTTCATCCGCATCGTCAATTTTTGCAAGATTGATGCGAAGCGAATCTTTCAGGTATGAGGAGTTTTTCAACGAGGAAGGAATAATAACATGAAAGCGGTACCAGCCGTACCCGTCATAATCTTTAAATCCTTGCTCATCCCATACTTCATTGGTTTTAAGTATTTGCCATTTGCTGTCGTCGTAAAACGGAGACCTGTAGAAATTATCATTGCCGGTGCTGAAACGGGCTTCCCGTAATTCCAAGCGCTGTTGGGCAGTGGCTGATGAACAAATAATGAAAAGGACCAGAAAGCTGATGAATGTTCGCATACTAGTGTATTAATTGATCTCAAATTTAATGACAAAGGATAAAATGCTAAATAAGTTCAAATTTTTGCGGGGAGGGTTATCGTAATGGTTGTTTAATTATTTTTACTTTCAAATTATGATATATGATACAAAGATCACTGCTGTTGTTGCTTCTGCCTGTAATGATACATGCTCAGTCAGTTCCTCCTTCTGCGGATGCCGTGATGAAAGAGGCTTATCAGCAGGCGTCAGCTCAGAAGAAAAATGTGTTTTTGATCTTTCATGCTTCGTGGTGCGGCTGGTGTCATCGCATGGACAGCAGCATGAGTGATGAATCCTGTAAAAAATTTTTTAATGATAATTACGTGATCCGGCATCTTACCGTAGATGAATCAAAAGACAAGAAGAACCTGGAAAATCCAGGCGCCAATGAATTCCGGAAAAAATACGGAGGCGATGGATTGGGTATCCCATATTGGCTCGTCTTTGACCCGGAAGGAAAACTGCTGGCTGATTCAAGATTCAGGGAAGATGGAAATGTGAACAGTAAGCCGGGGGATAATTCAGGATGCCCTGCTACCGAAAAGGAAGTAGCTTATTTTATTCAGGTATTAAAACAAACTTCAAAACTTTCTGCAGCTGATGAAGCCATCATCGCCAGGCGATTCAGGATGAATGGCAATTGATCCTGGAAATATTGTTCCGAAAAATAAGAATTATGAGTATGAGGTTCCTGTTTTTGATCGTATTGTTTATTTCATTTACCGCTTTCTCCCAGGATTGCAAACTCCAGAAAGATAAAGACCCGATAACCAATGTACCCAAGTTATCTACAGGATTTTTTAATCTGCAGATTGCCACACTGTCTATAGATGCTGACAGTAAAAACATTGACTTCTTTTTCACCGTGGATAATACGGGGAAATGCTTTGATTATAATTCTCTCGTAGTGATCAATTTTGAAGGAGGAAAGCTAAGAACCACATTAAAAAACAGCGGTACCGTAAATTGCGAAGGTTATTTTCATTTTACTTTCAGAAACGGAGAAACAACTCCTTCGCAGTTATTAAACCTTTCAACAAAAAAAGTGGTGTCCATGAAGTTTTCAGGCACCAACAACGTGATGTCCACTATCATGTTAAATCCCGAACAGCAACAACTCCTGATGGATCTCACTGCCTGCATGATCAACGAAGCAAAAACATTACTGCAAAACAACTGATCATTACCGGGGGCTTTTAAAATTGCAACAGGGAGCCGCGAGCCTCACAATCATTAAAAAACTAAGGAAGATCCGGGGAAAATTATTTTCGGAATGGCCTGTTCCCTTTCATAATGTACTCTGCCTTTCGTCTGCACTTTCCGTTTTACATCCTCGTATTGCAGATTCTTTCTCTATGTATTGAGTCTTGATCTTTCAGATTAACTTTAGATGCCAAACTGATTATTATGAGAACCTTTCTTGCAATTATTTTTTTCTCTTTATTAAATTTCAGACTCATTGCCCAGCAAACACAAAAACCTCCGTTGCATGGTAAAAACTGGATGGCAATAACAGGAAAACCATTATCAGCGGAAGCCGGCGCCCTGATCTTTCAAAAAGGAGGCAATGCCATTGATGCTGCCTGTGCGATGCTTGCCGCAGGTTGCACCATGTGGGATGTGCTCAGTTGGGGAGGAGAGACGCAGGCCCTGATATATAATCCAAAAACCGGGAAAGTGATTGCGATTGATGCATTGGGTGTTGCTCCTGCCGGAGCCACTGCAGGTTTTTTTAAAAGTAAGGGATATGATTTTCCCCCGGAATATGGGCCGCTTGCAGCCGTTACTCCCGGTACTCCCGGAGGGCTATGTGTGATGCTGGCAGAATATGGAACAATGAGTTTGAAAGATGTGCTGGAGCCTGCAATGCAAATGGCTGCCGGTTATCCTATGGAAGCACAAACTGCTTTAAGCATAGAAAAAAGTAAAGACCGCATCAAAGAATGGCTTTATTCCAAAAATATTTTTCTTCCCCACCCGGGTCAACAGTGGGAAGCGCCGGAAGCAGGAGAAATATTTGTACAGAAAGATTTGCTGGCAACACTTCAGAAAATGGTGGATGCAGAACAGGAGGCGCTGAAAAAAGGAAAGAGCCGGAAAGACGCTATCTATGCTGCATACGATCGGTTTTACAAAGGCGACATTGCACAGGAATTTGTAAGAGGGTGTAAAGAGCAGGGAGGATTGATCAGCATGAATGATCTTGCCCAATGGAAAGTGATGACCGAAGAGCCGTTTAAAACAACATACAAGGGAATTGATGTTTATAAATTACAACAATGGTCACAGGGGCCGGTGATGCTTCAGGCATTGAACATACTGGAGAATTTTGACCTGAAAAGTATGGGATATAATTCTTCAAGGTATATTAACACTGTTTGCCAGGCTATGCAGCTGGCATTTGCCGACAGGGATTTTTATTATGGTGATCCGTATTTCTCAAAGGACCAGCCCATGAAAGGCTTGTTGTCAAAAGAGTATGCAAAAGAAAGAGCCCTGCTGATTGACCCGGATAAGAACGATCCGAACCCGGGGCCCGGCGATCCTTATCCATTTGAAGGAAAGAGAAATCCTTTTGAAAATTATTTTAAAGAAAGAGGCTTCTCTTTTAATGATTTGCCTGTTGATGAAAATTACCTTGACATGTTGCACCGCGGCACCACTTCTATCGAAGCAGCGGATAAGGATGGTTGGGTCGTTTCAGTAACTCCAAGCGGTGGTTGGATACCAGCATGTATTGCAGGCCATACAGGCATAGGCATGAGCCAGCGCATGCAAAGTTTTGTTTTGGATTCATCTTATAACCCGTTCAATGTAGTGGCGCCGGGCAAACGTCCAAGAGTAACTTTAACGCCGTCACTGGCAATGAAAGATGGTAAACCCTTTTTGGCCTGGGCAGTTCAGGGAGGTGATACGCAGGATCAGAATTCATTACAATGTTTTTTGAATATGACCGAATTCGGGATGACTGTGCAGGAAGCAGTGGAAGCGCCCAATGTAAATACAGACCAGCTCTGGCTATCATTGGGTGGTACAAAAACCAGCGACCGCAAGCCAAAGCCTGGTTCCATCCTGATTAACAGCAACACTCCCGACTGGATAAGGAAAGAATTAAAACAGATGGGATATAAACTGACTTTTGAACAACGAACTTCGGGGCCGCTCAATGCCATTTATTTTGACTGGAAACACGGAACATTCTGGGGTGGTTCCAGTAATCATGGAGAAGATTACGGAATCGGCTGGTGAACTGTTCAATACTGCATAAAAAAATCCTCCCTCTGTTTGCAGGGAGGATTTTCTTTTTTGAGAAAAGAGAAATAATTTTTTTTCAGGTCATTGTTTGTCGTACACTGCTTTTGTTGTGTTTTCTCCCCGTGGTGACGTTGAGGTGGTGGTGACCGTAAGTGTCTTACCACCATCGCCAAGGCTCCAGCTTTCGGTTGAATGGAATTCCATGCTTTCGCCATTTCTTTCCATGCTGGTTGTAGAACTGATCGTGAAACTTTGCTCATCGCCTGCCCATTTCAAAGAAGATTTTTTTGTAGAATTGCCAAACCCTTTTCCTTCCACTTCTTTACCGTCGAAAGTATAGGTTTCAGAAGTGGTCATGTCTTCTCCGCCCTGGAATGAAGGAGTTGTCTTTGTAATGCTGATGGAATTGTCTTTTTGATCAACTTTCAGTTCTTTGGTGGCAAACCTGGCACCTCTTTGCCCGAAGTCGCTTTTTCCTTCATTCAGTTTCCAGTTACCGGAGAAATTTGTTTTTGCCGCCAGGAAAGTGAATGAAAGAAGGAGTGCGGGAATAGTAATCAGTGCGATTGATTTTTTTGAAAATAAGGATTTCATATAAAGTGATTTTATTTTAAAAGTAAGGATAACAAATAAAAAATCGTGCCAGCGGCAGGTCAATAAATATGAATGGCAAAAAACTAAAATTGAACGCCTGATATCACTGTTGAAAAAGCAAAGGCATAAAAAATTATTTTAATACCTCGTTCAGAATTTTTGCCAGCCTGAGACCGCCTTTTAATAACTGGTTGTTCAGGTCGTTCATAAAAATATAGTTGTAGCGGTAACTCAGCTTTGACCCGTCAGGCGTCCTTGCATAAATCTTATTTGCCAGCAAATAGGAATCATAAAACCATTCTTCCAGGGAAGAATCCTGCCATTCTCTTACCTGCTCTTTGCTTGCAATGTTCAGGATATTGGCATATTCGGTATAACTGTATTGCTGGAAGTTCACCAGCATTTCATCCCATACGGCATGCAGGTTGGTAGGTTTATCAAACCAGGTCACTTTGATCTTGTTTCCTCCCTGGTCTTCCTCCCGGCCCACGTGCAGGGGCTGATGAAGATCGCCGACAAGATGGATCAGGAATTTCAATGCAGTACTTCTTTGATCAGGCGATAATGAATGATCAGACACTTCTTTTTCCATTGCCTGTATCTGTGTATAAAGATTTTCTCCCGGCAGGCTTTTCAGCGCAGCAATGAATTCTTCTTTATTGAGGTTGGCGGGCAGATCCACATAATGCCATTTAGAAGTATGTTTCCAGGTATTGGTTGTGTCAGACTTGATGAAGTCCGGCCAGTTAGACCATTCCGCCAGCGTTTCCCTCCCGAATAGAGTTTTTAATTCTTTTTTTGCCCTCTTTGTCAGGTGATCCTGTGCAATCTGTGCAACAACCCTGTGACCGGTCACTCCCCAGCAAAAACAGGAGAAAGGAATTAAAACCCCAATGAAAAGAAAAAAAGTTTTTGCTATTTTCCTGTTGAAAATATTGTGCATACCACTTGCTTTAATGATTACAAATTTCAAGGAAAAGATCCAACAGATGAAATCGTAATTATTATAATCTGTTGCGGAAATACAGGTCAGTTGATGTCCGCAGTTGCTGATGCCACTTCGATCCGCGGATTCATAATCACTTTGGATCTGATAGAATTGGAGATCAGGCAGGCAGCTTCTGATTTCTGAATCACTCTTTCTGCTCTTTCCCTGTCTTTTTCATGTAGAATCACCACATGAGGTTCCAGTAGTACCTCGGTCATCATGAATTTTCCTTCCACCTGTTCCAGCTTTCCTTTGGAATGGCAATTGAAAGATGAAAATTCAAGTTTTGAATTTTCTGCAATAGCAAGGAACGTAGTCATCAGGCAACTGCTGACTGCCGCAGTGAACAGATGTTCCGGCGACCAGATGCCGGGCATGCCTTTGGGAAATTGAGGCGGTGTGGCGACTTCAATGCAGCCGTTTGTTCCAGGTGTAGCAGCGCTTAACTCAGGCGAACACATCACTCCCTTTCGGTCCCGGCTCCAGTTGATATCCACAGTATAAAAGTGAGCTTCCATTTTAAAATGTTTTGATCAAAATTAAATGGCAGGCCGGTTATACCGCATGACAGCCATCATCCCGGAATCTGATCTTATTGCCTGGAAATGATTGCAGGAAATTGTAAGCTAAAGGAATAATAATTGAAAAAAAAGGTCTATATTTACCGCCTGACTTTCTGACCCCCTATCATTCCCTTTTGTCCTCATGAAATACCGTTTTGTTAAGGTTAATCTGACCGTTGTAAACAAAATGATTTAGATGAGACACTTTCTTTTTGGCTTTTTATTAATAGCCAACTCCTGTTTCGGGCAACAAGGCTGGGAAGCTGAGTTCATGCCCGGTGTTTCTTTTTATAATGGGGATCTTACGCAGAAAGCTTTTACGATCCAGACTATTCAGCCTTCCATCAGCGCCAACCTGAAATATAATACAGGTGATTTTCTGAACTTCCGGTTCGGCCTGGCATGGGCTATCGTTTCCGGCAACGATAAGTACAACACCCAATGGGATCTTAAAGAACGGAACCTGAATTTCAAAAGCAAGATATTTGAAGTTAATGCATGCCTGGAACTGAATCTCGCCGATCCCCAGGTGTATTATTCATATCCTTATCTTTTCGGGGGTATCGGGTTTTTTCATTTCAACCCTTATTCGTTCGACAACGAACATAAAAAAGTATTTCTCCGGCCTTTGAGTACTGAAGGTGAAGGATTGCCTCAATATCCTTCCCGTAAAGAATATTCCTTGAACCAGGTCTGTTTGCCTTTTGGCGGCGGATGGAAGATCAAAATTAATGAAGACTTTACCCTGAGTTTTGAACTGGGCTTTCGGTACCTGTTCACCGATTATCTTGATGATGTGAGTAAAACTTATGTGGACCAGGAAACGCTTCTTTCGCAAAGAGGCCAGAAAGCAGTTGAGATGGCCTATCGGGCTGCATATTCTGTTATTGACGGCTACCCCAGAGGGAACCCCAAAGTGAAAGATATGTACTATTTCGGCGGAGTTAAATTCACCATTCCTTTGAACAAGGGAAAAGAAAAGAAAAAGTAGTGGAATTGGTGCAACAATGCATTCATTCAAGAGCCGCTTTAAGTTTTAAAGCGGCTCTTTGCATGGCAGCTTTTCCATATTTTTTTATGCGGCAACGTTTTCGGCAACTGCCTGCCTGATGAATTGTGTATGGGCAATTATTGTCACTTCTTCTCCCAGTAAAATGCCCCCTGTTTCTGACACCATGCTGAAGCTGACACCAAAATCTTTCCGGTTGATTTTCCCGGAAATGCCTACCCCTATTCTTGTATTGCCCCAGCTGTCCTGTGCTACGCCCCCGAACTCACCTTTTAAAATTATTTCTTTGCTTACTCCCCGCATGGTCAGGGTGCCATGAATATTAAAATTTTCTTCGTCAATTTTTTCCAGCTTCCTGCTTTCGAAAATCAGTTGCGGATGATTTTCTGCATCAAAGAAGTCTCCGGCTCTCAGGTGTGCATCTCGCTGTTCATTGTTAGTGCTGATGGAACTGATGTCTGCCGTCAGCCTGACTGTAGCCGTGCTGATATCTTCATCTTCCATAACTGCTTCTGCATTGAACCGGCTGAAGCTTCCCGTTACCCATGATACCATCATGTGCCGTACTTTAAAATGAATTTCAGAATGTACATTGTCAATCGTCCATTTTGTTGTTGCCATAAAACTTTTTTTAAGTGAGCCTGCCTGCCGGCAGAAATACATTTGATACTGCAAAGCTATCTCCCGGTCCGCCCTCCTGCAATGATGTAGGTTAAGAAAAGTTATTGATGTATGTTAAGGGAGAAGGGAGAATGCAGTTATATATCCTTAAAAGAAAACTTTTAAAAGGGAAATTAATTTTTTATTTGAGTTTAAGAGTTGTGGAAAATTAAAATTAAATAGCTGTTTTACTTGTTGTGATTTGCTTTCATTCTTAGTTCTTGCGATATTTGATATCAACGGCAGACCGCCCAGGCCATATTCCATTATGGTTGTGATTTGCTTTCATTCTTAGTTCTTGCGATATTTGATATCAACACTAAAACAAAAGATTACTACGTTACAGAAGTTGTGATTTGCTTTCATTC